>NZ_JBEPMN010000002.1:0-452248 GCF_040545755.1 Aquamicrobium ahrensii | reverse complement strand
TACGGCACAAATGACGGAGCAATTGGCGGCGTAGAAACCAACCCGATCCACCTTAGCCAAGCCGCCAAGCTGTCTCACCAGACGGGTCCACCTCAATCTTCGACAGAAATTACGAACTGGCAGATGGATTCCCCGAACCCGGGCGCACCTTCTACCTGACATCGCGCCTGACTTTCTGAAACTCAGGCGCACAACGGATGAACTCGCTGACAGTCTCCATTGTCAGCGGGTTCTTAACTTCGGTCGCGCGGCCAGGACGAAGTCTGTTCCACCTCGAAATCGCCCGGTTGGGATGGGGCGATCGGTGTGAAACCTGTGCGTTCGGGCTTGAGATCGAGGAGCGGCGTGCCGTCCAGGCAATCCATTCCCTGCACCAGCAACATGTTCCCCTCGCGCCCGACCAGCCTTGCGATGGAAGTGCCGATGGGATTGGGCCGCGCGGGCGAGCGGATGGAAAAGGTGCCGCGTGTCGTTCCGTCATTGGCCGGGCTTTGCAACACCAGATCGCGCCGCGACATGTGCAGCCAATACAGCACCTCCAGTTCCTCGAACTCCTCGATATTCGCCAGCGCCTCGACCCATGGCTGGAAAATCTCGATGCGACAGACCGGCCCATCGCGCCTGCCTTGCCGTGGCGTCACCATGCGCGATGTCCAGGGTGTGCGGATCTGGCCGATGAACACCAGCCCGGCGTCGGTGGCCGGCGGCGCCTCCACGGCGCGTTCTCCCTGACGGATCTCGTTTTCCCTCACCATCGACATCACTCCTTCCTGAAGCGGCCGAGCGCCGGTGCACATATATTGCGCCCGGCTCCCCGCATGAATTCCACCGCGATCTCGACGCCATAGAGATTGCGCAGCGTCTCCGGCGTGACTGCCGCCTGCGGCGTCCCTTCGCAAATGATCCGCCCCCTCTTCATCAGCGCCACGCTGTCGGCGCAGGCAAAGGCGTGGCCGGGATCATGCGTGGACAACACGATGGCGAGGCCGGAGCCGCGCAACTCGTTGATGCAATCGAGCACCTTTGCCTGATTGCCAAAATCGAGACTTGCCGTCGGCTCGTCCATGACCACCAGTTCCGCCTCCTGGGCGAGCGCCCGCGCGATCAGCGTCATCTGCCGCTCGCCACCGCTGATTTCGGTGAAGGGTCGACTGGCCAGATGCTGAAGACCAAGACGCTCCAGCGCTCCCTGCGCGATCTCCCGATCGTGAGCGGAAGGCGTGGCGAAGGCGCCGATACGGCTGGCGCGCGCCATGGTGACCACCTCCGTGACGCTGAAAGGGAAATAGGATGATCCTGCCTGCGGGACATAGGCGACGTGACGGGCGAATTCCGAGCGGCTGAACTCCATCACCGGCCTGCCATGCAGTTCCAGCCTGCCGGCCAGCGGCGGCAGCAGGCCAAGCAGTGTGCGGAACAACGTTGTCTTGCCGCAGCCGTTCGGCCCCATCAGGCACAGCACCCTTGCGGCCTCGACCGCCAGGGTGACGCCCTCTCCAACCAGCGTCCCCCGGTAGCCGAACGCGAGATCCCGCGCCGTCATCATCATTGCCAGCCGCGCCTCCCGCTCGCCAGCAACCACAGGAAGAAGGGCGCGCCGATCACCGCCGTCAGAATGCCGAGCGGAACCTCGATCTGGGCGACGGTGCGCGCCAGCGCATCGACTCCGACCAGATAGCCGCCGCCGAGCATCAGCGAAGCCGGCAGGAGGCGGCCGAAATCCGGCCCCACGAGGCCGCGGGCGATGTGCGGCATGACAAGCCCGACCCAGCCGATGATGCCTGAGACCGACACCGCCGCGGCCGTCATCAGCGTTGCTGCCGCGACCAGCAAAAGGCGCAACCGGCCGGTCTCCATGCCGAGCGCGCGAGCCTCCTCCTCGTCCAGCGTCATCAGATTCATGCGCCAGCGCAGCAGGACCATCGGGGCCAGTCCCAGCAGCACGGCCGGCAGGATGGAGAAGGCGTCGGCTCGCGTGATGCTGGCGAGGCTGCCGAGCAGCCAGAAGGTGATGGCGGGAAGCTGATTATAGGGGTCGGCCAGAACTTTCAGGAGCGAGATGCAAGCGCCCAGCAACGCCCCGATGGCCACGCCCGCCAGAACCAGAACCAGTATGGGGTCGCGGCCGCGCACCGCAGAGCCGACCAGATAGACCAACGCCACGGCCACAAGCCCGCCGGCGAACGCCATGCTCTGTATCGCCAGAACCGGCAGGGAGAAGAAGATGCCGCCGACAGCGCCGAGGCTTGCGCCCGCCGACACGCCGAGAATATCCGGAGAGACGAGCGGGTTGCGGAACAGGCCCTGATAGACCGCTCCCGCGGCGGCCAGTGAGGCTCCGACCAGCAACCCCGCCAGCACGCGCGGCAGCCGCACGTTCCAGACCACCGTTTCCACCGTGGAATCGAGGCCGCTCGGGGTTCCCGTCAGACGAGACCAGACGACCAGAGCCATGTCGGACGGCGAGACGTCATATTTCCCGGCGAACAGCGCAAGAACCACCACGATCAGCAGCAGAACCGGAGGCACAACGCCCCTCAGGCGAGCGGCGCGTCCCTGTTTTCCGATTCCAGACAACGCCTCGCCCTTGCTCATCGCACCGCCGAATCCGCCAGAAGCCGGTCAAGCTGGCCGTCGGTCAATTCGACCTGATAGAAGAGACGATAGAATTCGCGGGTGCGCTCGCGCAAATCGAACTCCGCCTTTTCCGGATAGAGTATGGCTGTCAGCCATGTCACCGCGATCAGACGATTGACGCCGGGCGGCGAGTCGAACCAGCCGAACGGCAGAGTGGGGGCGCGATAGACCCTGCCCTCCTTCACGGCCTTGAGATTGGCCCAGGTCGGGTCGCTCATCACCGACTTCTGGAAATCGGGGCTGAGCGTCAGGATCACGTCAGGGTTCCATCCCAGCACCTGTTCGATCGAAACATTGGACAAACCTCCCGACCCGGCAAGCGCCGCCACATTGGCCGCCCCGACCACATCGAGGACTTCCATGTTGATCGATCCTGCGGAGCCCGTCTCCAACCCGTCCGGTCCGCGTCCGTAATAGACGCGCGGGCGTTCGTCGCCTGCTATGTCGGCGACGGTCTCCTTCTGCCATTCCATGGTGCGTCCGGCATAGGAAGCAAGCTCCTCGCCGCGCGCCTTCACTCCAAGAACATCGGCCACCTCGCGCAAGGTTTCAGGGGTGCGCGGGAACGCGCCGTCGATCAGCACATACGGAATGCCCGTCTGCTCCTGGACGCGGTCAGCCAGGGATGCGTAGGTCGGATCGATACTGCCGACATCGATGATAATGTCCGGCTTCATGGACAGCACCATTTCGATGTTGGCGGTGTTGCCGCGCCCGGTCAGTCGGCCGGTTTCGGGCAGATCGCGAAAAGGCTCGGCCAGAAATTCCTTTTCTGCGGCGGAAGGGCTTCGCACCCAGCCCACCATCTTCTCCGGCGCGAGGACATAGAGCAGAACCGAAGCGGGCGGACCGGCCGCCAGCACACGCTCGATCCTGTCTGGAATCTCAACGGTTCTGCCTGCCGCGTCGACGAACTGGCGGGCGGCTTGCGCAGCAGCCGGCATCAGCAAGAGATTCAGTGCAGCAAAAGTGACGAGCAGAAATCTGAAAAAACGCATCACGGCATCCCGGGATCAGTGTGATGCTACGGTTATATTAGCTTGAATATATCGGGCAAGCACGATCAGCAGGATTGCGGCGGCTGCAACTCTCTATAAACCTTTTCACCTTAAAGTTGTATCTATTGATTCACGCATCTTAAAGATGAAAGCGATAGGTTGTGCCATGGTCTGCTTTTCGCATCATATAGACCGTTTCGGTCGATTTCGCCGATGCAACAAGGCGGCAGCCGCCATCGAATTTGCGATCCTGTCACCGATTTTCCTGATGCTGCTGCTTGGAATGATCGCGTATGGCATCTATTTCGGCGCGAGCCATTCGGTGCAGCAACTTGCCGCCGATGCGGCCCGGATTGCGATGAGCGGCCTTTCCGCAGCCGAGCGCCAGGCCCTTGTGGCCGACTTCATCAGCCGCAACGGAGCCGGCTATGCCTTCGTCAACCCGGCGAAGCTCGTGGTGGACGCTCGCGACAGCGTCGCGGATGGAAGCCAGTTCGTTGTTTCGGTCACCTATGACGCGTCAAATCTGCCGATCTGGGGTCTCTTCTACGGCATCGCCATGCCTGGAAAGACAATCAGCCGGCAATCGACCATCAGGCTGGGAGGGTTATGATGGACAAACGGCTGCCCGAAAAAAGGCGCTTGGGAAGACGTTTCCTCGACAGCGGCAAGGGCAATTTCGCGGTGATGACCGCTCTCACCCTGCCCTTCGCCATCGTGCTCACCGCCTTCGCGGTCGATGAAGGTTCACTCTACACCGAACGCCGCCATGCGCAGGCCATAACCGATATCGCCGCCATCGCCGCCACCAGCAACATGAGCAAGGCGGAGGCAGCGGTAGCTGCGACATTCGCAGACAACGGCCTGGGGCAGGTGCTGGTGCGCAGTCCGGCCGACGCCACTCCACCCGTAGCCGGCCGCCCCGTCGCCAACGTCGTTCGCGGACGCTATACACCTGACCCGTCGAAATCTCGAAACGAGCGTTTTGAAGCCGGCAGACAGCCCTACAATGCGGTACAGGTTTCGCTGAACAAAATCGGCCGCCTGTATTTCGGCAGCAGCATCATGCCTGCGCCGGTGATCGGCACTTCGGCCATCGCCAGCAGCAGCACCGAAGCGGCATTTGCCGTGGGCTCCCGACTTCTCAGCCTCAACGACGGGCTCGTGAACGCCCTGCTCGGCTCGCTGCTTGGCGCGAATCTGCGTCTGAATGTCATGGACTACAATTCCCTCGCAAAGGTCGATGTAAGCGTCCTGGATTTTCTTGATGCACTCGCAATCAAAACGAACGCCACTGCGGTCACCTATTCCGATCTTCTGGCTACCGAGGCAAAAATCGGCGACATCGCCGCCGCCATGGCGGATGCGCCCGGCCTCAGCGGCGCAAACCGCATCGCGCTACAAACCCTCGGACGCGAAACAAGCGCCAATCTGCGCCTCGCCCTCAACACGCTGGTTGATCTTGGTTCGGTCGGCAAACTCGCGATAGGGCAGCGTCCCGCCGGTCTTGACATAGAAGCGAGCGCACTTTCGATCCTGACGACAAGCGCGGCGATCGCCAATGGCGAGAACATGGTCTCTGTCAATCTTGGCGGCGAATTGCCGGGGCTCGGCGGCCTGACGCTCAAGGTTGCAATTGGCGAGCCGCCGCAGCGCTCGCCATGGCTGGCGGTTGGCGAAGAGGGCAAGGTGGTGCGAACGGCCCAGACGCGCATCAGCCTCGTCGCCACCGTCAGCCCTCTTTCCGGAAAGACCGACATTCAGGACGGCATCAGGAAAATACATATTGCTTCAATCCACCTTCCCCTGCACGTGGAGGTGGCTTACGCGGAAGCAAAGCTGAAATCCATCGAGTGCGCGACCGGGCGGCCTGACAGCATTCAGGTGAAACTGGACGTGACCCCCGGCATAGCTGAACTTTATCTGGGGAAGGCCACCGGCTCCGGATTTGCCGACTTCACCCGAAAGCTGAATTTCGAAAAGGCCACGATTGCCGACATTAGCCTGAACATTCTTGGTCTCATCAAACTGGACGTGCTCAGCATTACAGGCCTGGCCCATGCTGCCATGGGCAACAGTAAAACCAAAACAGTGTCTTTCGACCGGGCGGCTATCGATCAACGCGTCTGGAAGAACGTGAAAACAGACAACTATACAGACAAGCTGACCCGGACCCTCATCGACGATCTGCAACTCTCGGTCAAACCGCTCGGTCTCGGCATCGACCTGGGCTGGCTCCTGGGCTCTGTGACGAACGCCGTAAAACCGGCGCTTTATGCGATAACTCCGGTGCTGGACGAATTGCTCCACAACCTGCTGAATATGCTCGGCGTCGGCCTCGGCGAAGCTGACGTCCGGGTCACCGGCGCCACATGCGGGCGTTCTGTTCTGGTTCAATAGGGAATCGGACCGAAAAGGGTGGGCGGTCTTTCGGATTGCTCCGATGCCCAGTCAACGTCCCACAACGTCCTTCGCGCGTCCACCCTGCGCCGCTCAGGTGATGACGCTCGGCCGGTCGCGCCCGGTGTGGCCGCGGATGCCGGCAATCTCCTCGGCGGCAGCTATCAGATCGGCCAGCGCTTCCTGCGTAGGCAGGCCGTGCCTTGCGGGATCGGGCTCGTAACGCTCGATATAGACGCGCAACGTCGCCCCGCTGGTGCCCGTGCCCGAAAGGCGGAACACGACCCGCGACCCGCCCGCGAACAGGATGCGTATGCCCTGGTGCTCGCTGATCGAGCCGTCAACGGGATCGTGATAGGTGAAATCGTCGGCGGTCTCGATCGTGAGCCCCCTCACCTGCGTACCGGCCAGCGCAGGCAACCGGTTGCCTAATTCCTCCATCAGCGCATTGGCGTCGGCGGTTTCGACCTCTTCATAGTCATGTCGCGAATAATAGTTGCGACCAAATTCGGCCCAGTGCTTCGTCACGATCTCCTTCACGCTCTCGCCATGTGCTGCAAGGATCGACAGCCACAGAAGCACGGCCCACAGGCCATCCTTTTCCCGCACATGGCTGGAGCCGGTGCCGGCGCTCTCCTCGCCGCAGATCGTCGCCATGCCGGCATCGAGCAGATTGCCGAAGAACTTCCATCCGGTCGGCGTTTCATACATGCCGAGCCCAAGCTTCTGCGCCACGCGGTCGACCGCGCCGCTGGTCGGCATCGAGCGGGCGACGCCCGTCAGACCCGCCATATAGGCCGGCGCTACCCGGGCGTTGGCCGCCAGCAGCGCCAGCGAGTCCGACGGTGTCACGAAGATGCCTTTGCCGATGATCAGGTTGCGGTCGCCGTCGCCATCCGAAGCGGCGCCGAAATCAGGTGCGTCCGGCCCCATCATCTCGTCATAAAGATGTTTGGCGTGGACGAGATTGGGGTCGGGATGATGGCCGCCGAAATCCGGCAACGGGCGAAAATTGCGGCATGCGCCTTCCGCAGCGCCAAGCCGGCGCTCGAATATCTCCTTCGCATAAGGGCCAGTGACGGCGTGCATAGCGTCGAAGCGCATGCGGAACCCTGATTCAAAGAGCCTGCGCAACGCATTGAAATCGAACAGGCTTTCCATGAGATCGGCATAGTCAAGAACGGGGTCGACGATTTCCACCACCATGCCGGCGGCCTCGACCGTGCCGATCGCGTCGATATCGATGTCATCGATATCGGCAATTCTGTATTCGCGGATTTCCCTGGTGCGCGCGTAAATCGCGTCGGTGATCCTTTCCGACGCCGGGCCGCCATTTCCGGCATTGTACTTGACGCCGAAATCCTCTTTCGGTCCGCCGGGATTGTGGCTGGCGGAGAGGATGATGCCGCCGAACGCTTTGTATTTGCGAATGAGATGGGAGGCGGCGGGCGTGGAAAGAATGCCGCCCTGTCCGATCATCACCTTGCCGAAGCCATTGGCGGCGGCCATCGCGACCACCTTCTGGATCACCTCGCGATTGTAGTAGCGCCCGTCGCCGCCCACCACCAGCGCCTTGCCCTCGAAACCGGACAGCGCATCGAAGATCGACTGGATGAAATTCTCCGCATAATGCTCCTGCTGGAACACTGGCACCTTCTTGCGCAAGCCCGAGGTGCCGGGCTTCTGATCGTCGAATGGCGTGGTCGCAACGGTGCGTATCATCTGTCGGTCTGCCTTTCCGGAGAACAAGCGTGCGGATGGGGTCAACGCACAAGCGTGCGCTTCGATCCGCAACCCTGATACGCTTTCAGGCAGCGCCGGTGAAGATGGCTCCCCGTTCAGGCCACGGCGGCGACCGCCGGCGGCGCCTTGGCGCCGGTCATGAAGGCCACCGCATCCGACATCGTATATTCCTTCGGATCGATGACGGTGAGCCGTCGCCCCAGGCGATGGATGTGGATACGGTCCGCCACCTCGAACACATGCGGCATATTGTGCGAAATCAGCACAATGGGCAGGCCGCGCTTCTTCACGTCGAGGATCAGTTCCAGCACGCGCCGCGATTCCTTGACTCCAAGCGCCGCCGTCGGCTCGTCCATGATGACGACCCTGGAACCGAACGCCGCCGCCCGCGCCACCGCAACCCCCTGACGTTGGCCGCCGGAAAGGGTTTCGACCGCCTGGCCGATATTCTGGATGGTCATCAGGCCAAGTTCTGAAAGCATGGCCCGCGCCCGTTTCTCCATGGCGGACCTGTCCAGCATGCGCAGCCATTTTCCGAGCGGCCCCGCACGCCTGATCTCCCGACCGAGAAACATATTGTCGGCGATGGACAGCGCGGGCGACAGCGCAAGGTTCTGGTAGACGGTCTCGATGCCGGCGTCGCGCGCCTCCATCGGCGAGCGAAACGCCACCGGTTCGCCGTCCAGCCTGATCTCGCCCTCGTCGGGCGTGATGGCGCCCGAGATCGCCTTGATCAATGAGGATTTGCCCGCGCCGTTATCGCCGATCACGGCAAGGATTTCACCCGGATAGAGGTCGAAATCGGCCGCGTCGAGGGCCGTCACCCGACCATACCGCTTGACCAGACCGCGCGCTGTGAGAACGGGTTCGCGTTGCATCATCCGGCCACCTTCCTGATCCATTGGTCGACGGCGACGGCGGCGATGATCAGCACGCCGATGAGCAGGTATGTCCATTGCGGATCGGTGCCGATGAGCCGCAGCGCAAGCGAGAAGACCCCGACGATCAGTGCGCCGAACAGCATGCCGAGTATGGAGCCGCGGCCACCGAACAGCGAAATGCCGCCAATCACCACCGCCGTAATGGATTCGATATTGGCGAACTGGCCTGAGGTCGGCGACACGGACCCCAGACGCCCGATCAGCGCCCACCCTGCCAGCGCGCAGATCAGACCGGCCAGAACATAAACCGAAAGCAGCATGCGGTTGACGTTGACGCCTGAAAGCTCGGCCGCTTCGGGATCGTCGCCGACGGCATAGACGTGCCGGCCCCATGCGGTGTGATTGAGCACGTACCAGAGCACCAGAACCAGCACGACCAGGGCGATGACGCCATAGGTGAACACCGCGCTGCCAAGGCGAACGCTGTTGCCGAACCATTGCAGAAGCGGTGCGTTGGCCTCGATGTCCTGCGCGCGGATCGTTTCGTTGGCCGAGTACAGGAAATTGGCGGCCAGAATAACTTGCCATGTGCCCAGCGTGACGATGAAGGGCGGCAGCTTCACCCGCGAAACCAGCCAGCCATTGAGGAAGCCGCAGGCAGCGCCGACGCCGAAGCCGCACAGGATGGCGACGGGCGCGGGAAGGCCGTAGCGAAAGGTGAACTGCCCCATCACGACGGACGTCAGCACCATGATCGCCCCCACCGAAAGATCGATGCCGGCGGTGAGGATGACCAGAGTCTGCGCCGCGCCGACAATGCCGACGATCGCCACCTGCTGGAGGATCAGCGTCAGCGAAAAGGCGGAAAAGAACCGCCCGCCGATAAGCATGGCGAAGATGGCGAGGGAGGCGATAAGCACAATCAGCGGCACCGCCGCCGGGCTCGAATGCAGGAAATGCTGGAGCCGCTCCACCATCGTTCGGTCATGGCTCTCGAACTGCGCGACGGAGGCGTCGCCGCCCGCCAGCGCTTTTTCAAACTCCTGCGGTTGCCCGCCGCGTGCCGACGCCTCGGTCATCCGGCCCTCCTTCCAGTGGAGCGTGTCGGTCTCGTCATTCCGAAGGGCGCGCCGCATCCTCGCGCGCGCCCTTCGGAAACAGTGTGCTCAAGTCCGGGTCAGATCAACCCCAGCACAAATCCAGACCCTTCTGGACATCAATGGACTCGACGCCATCGACCGGATTGGCCGTGACCAGCGCCACGCCCGTATCCACGAAATTCTTGCCTTCGCTCGCCTGCGGCTTCTCGCCCGTTTCGGCGAACTTCTTGATCGCCTCGATACCGAGCGAAGCCATAAGCAGCGGATATTGCTGCGACGTCGCGCCAATGACCCCGGCCTCGACATTCTTCACGCCCGGACAACCGCCGTCGACGGAAACGATCAGCACATTCTTCTCCATCCCGACCGCTTTGAGGGCTTCATACGCACCCGCCGCCGCCGGCTCGTTGATGGTGTGGACGACATTGATCGACGGATCTTTCTGGAGCAGGTTTTCCATGGCCTTGCGGCCTCCCTCCTCATTGCCGTTGGTAATATCGTGACCGACGATGCGCGGATCATCCTCGTCGCCGATGCGGTTGATGTCCTTGGTGTCGATGCCGAAACCCTTCATGAAGCCCTGATTGCGCAGCACGTCCACGGTTGGCTGCGACGGGGTCAGATTGAGGAAGGCGATCTTTGCATCCGCCGCGCCGTCTCCCAGCGTGGCGGCCGCCCATTTGCCGATCAGTTCGCCCGCCAGCAGATTGTCGGTAGCGAAAGTGGCGTCGGCCGCTTCCGCCGGATCAAGCGGAGTATCGAGCGCGATGACGAGAATGCCCGCATCGCGCGCCTTCTTGATCAATGGCACGATACCGGCCGTATCCGATGCCGTAATGAGGATGCCCTTCGCGCCATCGGCAATGCAGCTTTCGATCGCCGCCACCTGGCTTTCGCTGTCGCCGTCGATCTTGCCGGCATAGGATTTCAGGTTGACGCCCAGTTCCTGCGCCTTGGCTGTCGCGCCTTCCTTCATCTTGACGAAGAAGGGATTGGTGTCGGTCTTGGTGATAAGGCAGGCGCCCACTTCCTGAGCCGAAGCAGGCGCGGCCAGCATCGCCACGCCCAGAGCGGTCGCGCAAAACAGAGCGGTTTTCAACGCGCAGATCTTCATTCCATCCTCCCAGATGACGACGACCCCGGACCGATGCCGGCGCCATGATACGAGCGCTCACGCTGCCTCCCAGCCGCGCCCTCAGGCAAAACCAAACACAGGTTGCGGAGGGCTGTCAATAATTAAATCACTCTTATTTATTATTGACACCATTGCACCTATTCAACATTCTTGCCAAAGGACGGTAGATTTGGCGGGAGACCTGTTACGGTGGAAACCGGCACTGCAAAGCATGGTCCGCCCGAGGCGGCGGAAAGCCGTTTCCACCGCGGCACCAACCAGAGCGGAATGCGCGATCATAATGAGCGGCTCGTGCTGTCGCTCGTGCGTCTGCACGGCAGCCTGTCGAAGTCCGACATCGCGCGCATGACCGGCCTGTCGGCGCAGACCGTCTCCGTCATCATGCGCGAGCTGGAACAGGATGGGCTTCTGCTGAAGCAAGCGCCGCAGCGCGGCAAGATCGGCCAGCCTTCGGTTCCCATGTCGCTCAATCCGGATGGCGCCTTCTTCATCGGCCTCAAGATCGGCCGGCGCAGTTCCGATCTTGTGCTGATCGATTTCCTCGGCGCACCGCGCGCTTCCGTCCAGCTTTCCTATCGCTATCCGGTTCCCCGCGACACGGTGGAGTTCGTTTCCAGCGGAATGCAGAAGCTGCGCGCCAGCCTCGCCGCATCGCAGCAGAAGCGCATTGCCGGCCTCGGCATCGCCATGCCGTTCGAATTGTGGAGCTGGGCCGATACGGCAGGCGCACCGCGTGAAGTGATGGACGAATGGCGTCACCATGACATGCGCACGGAAATCCAGCTCCTGTGCGATTTCCCGGTCTATCTGCAAAACGACGCCACCTCCGCCTGCGGAGCCGAACTGGTGTTCGGCCAGACAGGCGCGCCACGCGACTTCGTCTATTTCTATATCGGCGCATTCGCCGGAGGCGGCATCGTGCTGGACGGCCGGCTCTACAGCGGCCCCACCGGAAACGCCGGCGCGCTAGGCTCCATGCTTGTGCCCGGCAATGGCGACAAGCCGGCCCAGCTCATCGACATCGCCTCCATCGCAGTTCTTGAAAAACGGCTCAATGCACGGGGCATCGAGGCTCCGCACCTTTGGACCACCCCGGAAGAATGGGGCGATCTGGGACCTGTGGTCGACGAGTGGATCACAGATGCCGCAGCGGCGCTTGCCTACGCCATAGCTTCGTCCACCGCCGTGATCGACTTCGAAGCGGCCGTGATCGACGGCTGGATGCCTGTTGCGATCAGGGCGCGGCTGGTCGAGGCCGTGCGCGAAGCCATCCGGGGCATCGATGCCGAAGGTCTGCTCCTGCCGCACATCCGGGAGGGAACGGTTGGCGTCCATGCCCGCGCGCTGGGCGCGGCCAGCCTGCCGCTGTCGGAGCGCTTCCTGATCGGCCCCACCCTTCCTGCGCGCGGCGCCTGAGCGGCAGCGTCCCCAAACACACCACGGAGCTAAGGCGAATGATACTCTGCTGCGGCGAGGCGCTGGTCGACATGCTGCCGCGCACTTCCACCAAGGGTGAAAACGCTTTCGCCCCCTATGCCGGCGGCGCTGTGTTCAACACAGCCGTTGCGTTGGGGCGACTGGGCGTGCGCACCGGCTTCTTCTCCGGCGTTTCCAGCGACATGTTCGGTAAAATGCTGCGCCAGGAACTTGAGGCGAGCCACGTCGATTGCCGCTATCTCCACATTTCCCGGCGCCCCACCACACTCGCCTTCGTGCAACTCGACGGCGGCCAGGCCAGCTACATCTTCTATGACGAGAATACAGCCGGACGCATGCTGACCGAGGCCGACCTTCCTCCTCTCGGCAGCGATGTCGAAGCGATGCTGTTCGGGGCCATCAGCCTGATCTCCGAGCCCGCCGGCAACGCTTATGAAGCGTTCATGCGGCGCGAACACGGAAACCGGGTGATGATGCTTGATCCCAACATCAGGCCGAACTTCATTCCGGACCGCACAAGGCATCTTGCCCGCATCGAGGCGATGATGGCCATGGCCGATATCGTCAAACTTTCGGACGAAGATCTTTCATGGTTCGGACAAAGGGTTTCGCCCGAGGACTTCGTCGAAGCCTGGCTGAAGCGAGGTCCCACCCTGATCGTCCTGACGCATGGCGGCAGGGGCGCAACCGGTTATACGCGGGCAGGCAAGGTGTCTGTCACCCCGCCGCAAGCTGATGTGGTGGACACGGTCGGCGCTGGCGACACCTTCAACGGCGGCGTGCTCGCATCCCTTTCCGAGCAGAGATTGCTGACCAGAAACGGGATCGCCTCGATCTCCGGCGAGCAACTGCGCGCCGCGCTCGACATGGCGGCGCGCGCCGCCGCCGTCACCGTTTCGCGCGCGGGAGCGAACCCGCCCTGGCGTCACGAACTGGTCTGATTCCAGCGATTATCAAATTTCAGCCGCACTCTGGCGTCGAAATGTGATTCTGGCCGCATGGATCCCCGGGCTAGCGCCTTTCCTGGTTACGCCAACTCTGATACTTGCGCCCTGTTTATGGCTCATCCGCATTGGAGCAATCATGCAGTTCATCGATCTCAACGCACAGCGCGAACGCATCCGCGACCGGCTCAAAGCCGCCATCGACCGCGTCGTTGACGATGGCCGTTACATACTGGGGCCTCAGGTCACAGAACTGGAACAGAAACTCGCCGACTATGTGGGCACGAAGCATGTCGTCGCCTGCGCCAACGGCACCGACGCGCTGCTCTTGCCGCTCTACGCCTCCGGCGTCGGGCGCGGCGACGCCGTGTTCGTGCCAAGCTTCACATTCGCCGCGACGGCGGAAGTGGTGGCGCTCGCCAAGGCCGAGCCCGTATTCGTGGATGTCGACCCTGACACCTACAACATCGACATCGCCAGCCTTGAGGCCGCAATCGAGATGGTGAAGAAAGAGGGCCGCCTGCGGCCCAGGGCGATCATCCCTGTCGACCTGTTCGGCCTCGCAGCCGATTATGACGCCCTCATGCGGATCGCCAAACGCGAAAACCTGCTGGTGATCGAGGACGCCGCGCAGTCGATCGGCGGCTCCGCCGACGGCGGGATGTGCGGCTCGTTCGGCCATGTCGCCGGAACCAGCTTCTATCCGGCGAAGCCCCTCGGTTGCTATGGAGATGGCGGCGCCATGTTCACCGATGACGGTGAGCTTGCCGAGCGGCTGCGCTCCTTCGCATTCCATGGCAAGGGGGAAACCCAGTACGATAATGTCCATGTCGGCATCAATTCGCGTCTCGACACCATTCAGGCCGCGATTCTCATCGAGAAGCTCGCCATTCTCGAAGAGGAGATGGAGGCCCGCCGCAAGGTGGCCGCACGCTATGCCGATGGTCTGGGCGATATCGTCAAGGCCGCGAACAATCCCGGCCATGGCCGTTCGGCCTGGGCTCAATACGCCATCGAGACGCCGAAGCGCGATAGCCTGAAGGCGCATTTGCAGGAAAAGGGCATCCCTTCCGTCATCTATTACGTGAAGCCGCTACACGCGCAGATCGCCTATCGCGACTTCCCGCGCACGCCGACCGGACTTGCCGTTTCGGAAGGCCTGCCGGAGCGCATCCTGTGCCTGCCGATGCATCCCTATCTGTCGGAAGATGATCAGGACCGCATCATCGAAACGATCCGCAACCATATCGGATCGAACTCGGCCGCAGCCGCCGAATAGCCCCTGGAAAGCCGGCGTACTTACGCCGCCGGCTCCCTGCCCCGCGCGATGAAGAACGGATTGGAAAAATCCACATCGTCGTCGCGATTACGCTTGCCATAGGTCAGCGGCGCGCCATCGACCGTGCGGGTCATGCCGCCCGCCGCGCGCAGCACGGCGTCGCCGGCGGCGGTGTCCCATTCCATGGTGCGGCTGAAGCGCGGATAGAGGTCCGCCTCACCGGCCGCCAGCAGACAGAATTTCAGCGACGAGCCGACCGAAACGATCTCGGCCATGCCGAGCCGCGTGATGTAATCCTCCGTCTCCGGAGTGTTGTGCGAGCGGCTGGCGACCACGGTCGGAGGCACCGCCTGCTCGCGCACGCCAACGCGTTGACGCGCACAGACGGTGTAGTCCTCGCCTACCCACAGCGTTTCCGCCAGACCGGGGCGGCCGGAAAAGAAACGGCCGCTGCATGGTGCGAAAACGACGCCGATTTCCGGCACGCCGTTGCGGATCAGTGCGATATTGACGGTGAAATCGGCGCGACGGCTGACGAATTCCTTGGTGCCGTCCAGCGGATCGACCAGGAAAAATTCACTGCCGATCTCCCCCGGCTTGATGCCCGCGGAGGTCTCTTCCTCGGCCACGCAGACAATCTCCGGGAAACGGGCCCGCAATCCTTCGAGAATGATACGTTCGCTTCCCCGGTCGGCTTCGGTCACGGGAGAACTGTCAGCCTTGTTCTCCACCGCGCAGCCTGCCTCGAAGACGCGCATGATCTCGCGCCCGGCTTCGAGCGCAAGGCCCTCCAACAAGGCGAGGATTTGCGTATCGTCAGATTCCGCCGCCGCTTTCGTACTGATCCTGGGCAATGTCACGCTCTGTCAACCACCGTTCCACCGCCTCTACCATCTCTTCGGGAGTGCGTCCCAGAGTCTGCAGGCGTACTTCGGGGTTCTCCGGCGATTCGTACGGCGAGTCCACTCCCGTAAAGTTGTCGATCTCGCCTTTCAACGCCTTCGCATACAATCCCTTGGGATCACGGCGCACGCATTCCTCGAACGGGGTGTCGACGAACACCTCCACGAACTCGCCGCTCTTCATAAGTGCGCGCGCCAACTGCCGCTCGGCGCGGAATGGTGAGATGAAGGAAACGATGACGATCAGGCCCGCATCGGCCATCAGTTTTGCGACTTCGGCGACCCGGCGGATGTTTTCCGCGCGGGCCGCCTCGGAGAACCCGAGATCGCGGTTCAGACCATGGCGAATATTGTCCCCGTCGAGGACACAGGTATGGCGACCGGCGGCGTGGAGCTTCTTTTCAAGCAGGTTGGCGATGGTCGACTTGCCCGAACCGGACAATCCCGTGAACCAAAGCACCGCCGGGCGCTGATGCTTGATCGCCGCGCGCGCATCCCGGCTGACGTCGAGCGACTGCCAGTGGATGTTTTCGGCCTGCCTGACGCCATGGCGGATCATGCCCGCTCCGACAGTCGCATTTGTGATGCGGTCGATGAGGATGAAAGCGCCGGTTGAGCGGTTCTCCGCAAAAGGATCAAAAGCCACCGGCGAGCGAAGAGAAATGGTGACGACGCCGACCTCATTAAGTTCGAGCGTGCGTGCTTCTTCTTCCGCAAAATCGTTGATGTTGAGCCTGTGGCTGATGGCGTCGACCGTTGCGCTCGCCTGATCGGTCGCCGTGCGCAGCACATAGGCGGCGCCCGGCCGCAAGGCCTTCTCGTCAAACCAAACCACCGAGGCCGCGAAACGGTCGCCCACCTGCGGGCGAGCGGCCGGGGCCACCAGCACATTGCCGCGCGAAACTTCAACCTCTCTGTCGAGCACCAGGGTCACGGCTTGCCCTGCGACGGCAGTTTCGAGATCCCCGCCCTGCGCGACGATACGTTTCACCCGCGCCCGCCTGCCGGATTTGGCGACGACGATCTCGTCACCCGGCGCGACCGCCCCGGAGGCTATGGTGCCGGCAAAACCGCGAAAATCGAGATCGGGACGGTTCACATATTGTACGGGCAGACGAAACGGCAGTTCCGCCGCCTCTTCATCGACGGGCGCCGTTTCCAGATGCTCGATCAAAGTTGGCCCTTCATACCAGCCCAGACGCTCGGAGCGCTGGCTGACATTGTCGCCATAGCGCGCCGAAATCGGGATGGCTTCTATGGTGCGCAAGCCGAGCCTGTCCGCGAAAGCGCGGTATTCTGCCACGATGCGGTGGAACGCGCCCTGATCGAAACCGACCAGATCGATCTTGTTGACCGCCAGCACGATGTGGCGGATGCCAAGCAGCGAGGCGATGACCGTGTGGCGTCGGGTCTGGCGCAGCACACCTTGCCTTGCATCGACCAGCACGATAGCCAGATCGCAGGTCGAGGCTCCGGTCGCCATGTTGCGCGTGTATTGCTCATGACCGGGGGTGTCGGCGACAATGAACTTGCGCTTCGGCGTGGCGAAGAAACGATAGGCTACGTCGATGGTGATGCCTTGTTCGCGCTCGGCCTCCAGCCCGTCCACCAGCAGAGCGAAATCCATCTCGTCCCCGGTGGTGCCGTGGCGGCGGGAATCGTGCTCCAACGCCGCCAACTGGTCCTCGAATATCTGGCGGGTGTCCGACAACAGCCGGCCGATCAGCGTGGATTTGCCATCGTCCACGGAGCCGCAGGTGAGAAAGCGCAGCAGCGACTTCTGCTCCAGCGACGCGAGATAGGCGCGCACGCCCTCAACCGCATCGAGATTGTCTGGCGTCACATGCCGCATCTCAGAAGTACCCCTCGCGCTTCTTCTTTTCCATGGAGCCGGATTCGTCCCGGTCGATCAGCCGCCCCTGTCGCTCCGACGTGCGGGCCGTCAGCATCTCGCCGACGATGGCCTCCAGCGTATCGGCGCCGGATTCGATGGCTCCCGTAAGGGGATAGCAGCCCAGCGTGCGGAACCGCACGAGGCGCTCCTGCACCTGTTCGCCGGGCAGGAGCTTCATGCGCTCATCGTCCTTGAGGATCAGCATTTCGCCGCGCTGCACGACAGGCCGACGCGCGGCGAAATAGAGCGGAACGATAGGGATGTTCTCCTGCAGGATGTATTGCCAGATATCCAGCTCGGTCCAGTTGGACAGCGGAAACACCCGGATCGATTCGCCCGGTGAAATGCGTGTGTTGTAGATGTTCCACATCTCCGGGCGCTGATTCTTCGGGTCCCAGGCATGGCTTGCATTGCGGAAGGAAAAGATGCGCTCCTTCGCTCGCGACTTTTCCTCGTCCCGGCGCGCGCCGCCGAAGGCGGCGTCGAAGCCGTATTTGTCCAGCGCCTGCCGTAGCGCCACCGTCTTCATGACATCGGTGTGCGTGTTGGAACCATGGTCAAAGGGATTGATGCCGTCGCGCACGCCATCCGCGTTGATATGCACGATCAGCTCGAAGCCGAGACGCGTCGCCATCTCGTCCCGGAACGCGATCATCTCGCGGAATTTCCACGTCGTATCGACATGCAGGAACGGAAAAGGCGGTCGGGCGGGGTAAAAGGCCTTGAAGGCCAGATGCATCAGCACGGACGAATCCTTGCCGACGGAATAAAGCATCACCGGCTTTGAAAAGCTTGCGGC
The DNA here is from genome assembly GCF_040545755.1 of Aquamicrobium ahrensii. NCBI lineage: Bacteria > Pseudomonadati > Pseudomonadota > Alphaproteobacteria > Hyphomicrobiales > Phyllobacteriaceae > Aquamicrobium > Aquamicrobium ahrensii. Next base: position 434,099 of record NZ_JBEPMN010000002.1, on the reverse strand, counting down.
GACCTCCCGAAATATATGTATGGATTCCGCCTCCAGCCGCTGGAGATGGGTGAGCATCGGCGCCATGTCAGCCTGCTTTCCTTTCAACCGACCAGGAGCGACCTTCAGATGCCGCGATGGCCTGCCGAAGAGGGCTTGCCTCAACACAAAGAGTCTGCCTGATGACTGACTTTTGCCTGCGTCGGAAATCTGCGTCTGCGGTTCGCTTTCTAGCGGTCGGGATGCCCACAACCAACGTAACGGAAACTCATTGCAGCTACGGATTGCGATGATTTTTCCACAGGAAGGGCAAGGCAGGGTACAATCGTGCGGGAAGCGGCAGACAAGCCTCCCGCCATCAAATAGGCATCATTTCAGGTGTCTAAAGACGACGCTGTCGCGCGGTCGGCTGGCTGCCAACAGGTGTGGGCGTTAAGCTGTTCCGACAGCATCGGAACGGTTGGAAGAGGTCGGCGAATGAGGGGACCGGCTTCAGGAACGGGGACTTGTGCAAATATTCCGGAAACCCAGCTTAGCCCTTAACAGGCGTCTGTCATTCCCCTCGCTGCCCGAAGACGGCATAGCCCGTAATAACGTCATCTCCGCCTTCCTCATGGGGGCCCTGCCCTCCGCTGCGGGCAGCGCCATTTCGGTGCTGCTCTACACATTCTTCGTTTGGGCGCTCATTTCCATGGCGTTCGGACGTTTCACCTTCAGCATGACCCGCTCGGACCGCCTGCTGGCATGGACCTGCACCCTTTTCGCCGGCCTCATCGTGCTCACGGCGCTCGTCGGTGAAAACAGCTCGCAGGCTCCGCGTTCCTTCCTCTGGTTGCTGGCGTTCCTCACTCCGTGGGCGATCATTCCCCGGTTGCGCGCGAGCGGCGGCGCCGACTATCTGTCGTCCTACATAAGCGGCGCAGCTGTCGGCTCGATCGCGGCCTGCCTGATTGCTTTCGTGCAACTGGCCATCTTCGGCGTGCGGCCTGCCGGCGGCGCTGGCAACGAGGCTGTCTTCGGCATGATGTCGCTCTGCCTGATGGGGTTGGGCGGACTGAAGATCGGATCGGACACACGCGCCGGCATGCTTCTGGGGCTGGTCGCCATTGGTGCGGGCCTGGCGGCGCTCCTGATGTCCCTGACCCGGGGCGTGGCTCTTTCCGCCATATCCGTTTTGCTGCTGCTCGCTGTTTTCGCCCCGGTGAAACTGCGCGCCATGATCCTGCGTCCGGCCACTATCCTGGCGTTCGTGGCGGCGTTCATCATCGTGTATTTCATACAGGATGCGCTCAATGCGCGCTTTCAGGAAACCGTGGGCGAACTGGGCATCCTGCTCCAGAACGGCGATGCCCACGGCCCCATCGGCGAACGCGTACGGCTATGGCACGCCGCACTGGAGGCGATTCGCCAGTCCCCGATCTGGGGCTACGGCATCCAGAACCGAATGAACGCGCTGGTTCCGACCCTCATGCTGGACGGCAACGCAATCCGCGGCTACACCCATGCCCACAACAGCGTACTGACCTTCATGCTGGATGGCGGCGTTCTCGTGGTCAGCGCCATGATCGGGGTCCTGTGCATGCCGGTGGCGCTGGCCTGGAACGCTCCGCGCGACGCCAGCTACCGGACGCGCCTGTTCGCGGCCCTGATCGTGTCCGGGTCCTATGCGCTGTGCGGCATGACCCAGATCATGTTCAAGCACGACATCATGGATTCGTTCTTCGTATTCTTTGCGATCCTGATCGCCGCATCGATCCCGGCCGACGGCCCCGGGATGAAAAAACGGTAGGCCCCTTCGCCTAAACAAAAAAGCCCAGCGCTTCCCAGCGCCGGGCTTTTTTTGGAATTATTCGGCGTCTTAGCGGAAGCGCGCGAGGATCGACCAGACGGCCGGAACAAGGCTCGCGGCCAGCGCGACTTTGATGAGATCGCCGACGACGAAGGGCGCCACCCCGAACTGCCAGGCCTTATCGGCGCCGATGAGCACGGCGAGCCAGGCAAAGCCCATCGCCATCATGACCACTTCGGCCACCATGAAAGCGCCGAACAGCTTGAAGGGGTTGCGGTCGAAACCACGGTCAGCCGCCCAGCCGGCAATGGCGGCCATGGCGACAAAACCGGCAAGATAACCGCCGGTGGTCCCGAGCATGTAAGCGAGACCGACGCCCTTCTCAGGCGAACTCTGGAACACGGGCAGGCCCATCGCGCCTTCAGCCATGTAGAGCAGCAGGGTCGCGACGGCGAGGCGCATGCCGAAGGCGGACGCAATCAGCAGGACAGCCAGCGTCTGGAGCGAAATGTCGACCGGGCCGAGGAACACCTTGGTCTTGGCGGAAACCGTCAGCAGCAGCGTGCCGCCGATGGCGAGCAACGCCTGCGCCGCCAAGCGCGAAACACCTTTTTCGGGCAAAGCCAGGGAAACAAGCGGACGCATCGTCGTTGCAATTGCCATGATCTTCCTCATTGCGTTGGTCAGGCGTTTGGGCAGGTGCGGTCACCGCGCAGCACGTTTCCCCTATATTGTCTTACATGCTATGCGGCAAATGGTTTCGCAGCGCAGCATCCCGGACGGCACATTTCCATGGCATTAGAATTCGACACGGGTTTCGAACCGGCTCACGGCTCTTTCGTGAGCGTGGCGCCCGACATTCTGCGGGTTACGGCTCCAAACGCCTCGCCGTTCACATTCCATGGCACCAACAGCTACATCGTCGGGCGCGACACGCTTGCCGTCATCGATCCCGGTCCCGATGACGAGCGCCATCTGAGAACCCTGCTCGACGCCATCGGCGAACGGCCGGTAAGCCACATATTCGTCAGCCACACGCATCGCGACCATTCTCCGCTCGCCGCGCGCCTGAAAGCTGCGACCGGCGCCCTCGTGCTTGCGGAAGGCCCTCACCGGCCGGCGCGTGAACTGGCCATAGGCGAGGTCAATGCGCTGGACGAGAGCAACGACACCGGTTTCGTTCCGGATGTCGCCTTGCCCGACAATGCGCTCATCGATGGCGACGGCTGGTCGATCCGCGCCGTTCACACACCCGGACATGCGGCGAACCACGCGGCTTTTTCCCTCGAAAACACCGGTGTCCTGTTCAGCGCCGATCATGTCATGGCATGGTCCACCAGCATCGTCGCCCCGCCAGACGGGGCGATGGCGGACTACATGACCTCGCTGGAGAAGCTGCTGGAACGCGACGACCGCCTTCTCCTGCCCGGCCATGGTGGCCCCGTAACCCAGCCCAGGGCATTCATGCGGGGGTTGAAAGCACATCGCAAGATGCGCGAGCGCGCCATCCTCGAACGGATCGTACAGGGTGACCGAACCATCGCCGAGATGGTCGGGGCGATCTATCGCGAAACCGATCCGCGCCTGCACGGCGCTGCCGGCCTCTCCATCCTTGCGCATCTGGAGGATCTCGTCAGCCGCGGCCTCGTGGTGACCGAAGGCGCAGCCGCCATCGACGGCATCTACGAGCCGGGCAGGTAGTCCGGCGACTACAGACCCTGTTCGATAGCGCTCTGTCCCGTCGCCTCCTGATCCAGTTCCTTGAGGAACCTGACGATGCGGTCGGCATTGTCGCCGAGATCGTGGCGGCCATAACGGGACGCCGAGCGCATGTCGACGAAGCTTGTCTCGCCATCGCCGGTGACGCGGATGACAACATCCACGGGCAGTTCCAGCACGAAACTGGTGGCTGTCGCCGTCACGAGCAGCTCGCGCAATCCCTCATCCTCCAGTGTCGGCATTGTAGAACTCGCCCAGCCCTGCCGGCGAAGAACGTCGCGAACCATGTCGGCGGCTTCGGCAAAGGGGAGATCATAGCGGCGGCCGTTCACCAGCGGATAGGCCTCCGCCTGAAGTCGCCGCTCCCCGGGCGTCGCTTCAAAAATGCGACCATCGGCAAAAGCGGGCGCGGTTTCGAGATCGGTGGAGATGTCGCGCAGCGGCGGAAACGTCAGCGCCCAGTAGGACGCCAGCCCATAGGGCGCGAGCACGATCAGCGCAACCAACGCGCCGACCGTCAGATCGCGGCCGCCGCGATCGCCGAAGTTCCACAGCCGCGCGAAAGCCCAGCCGGAAAACAGCAGGGCGAAGGCGGCCAGAAGCGCCACCAGCGCCAGAACCCACAGGAAGGCAGGCGTTTCGACAAAACCGAAATGATGACCGGTCCATGCCGTGAGCAGGAGCACAGCCGAAAATGCCGCCATGCGGCGCGACCAGCCTGCCGCCATAGTGGTGCGCCGTTCAGGAAATGCCGTCATCGCCCGCCATCGAAGTCTCTCGGTTCACGAGTCTAGAGCATTGCGTTGAAAAGTGGAATCCGGTTTTCGGCAGGCTGCGCGGCCGATCAAGAAGCCGGAAGGGCTCTTCATCAAAGTTGAATGCGCCGCACTCTGCGCCCGCGTCTGTTCGGGTCGGCACGCCACAATGCAGCCACGCTGAAGGTAAATCTTTCCTTAAAGAGGGCTCATCGACGAACGCAGGGCATTGGCATGAACGCGCAGCTCGACGAAAACGTGCTTGAAGAGGCGCTGGCAGAAGGTCTGGCCGGAATCGCTTCCGACGCCCTCCCGGTTTCGGATAAGGATTTTCTCAAGGCTGCGACCGAAGCGCTGGAATCCGTCGGGGGCCGGCTTCTGTTCAGCATGCGCACAGGCGACGAAGACGCCGGGGAGCATGTCGCCGCCGGTTGCCTTGGCGATGGCGATGCCCGGCAAATTCTGCTGCTGTCACAACCCGTTTCAGGTGGTCAGCTCAAGGTCGAACCAGCATCGAAAAGCGGCAATCCGCTCTCCGGCATCGCCGCCTCCTATGCCGCTCTCATGGACGCCCTGAACGCTGCGGCGTAGCTGCGCGCGCTCAGGCCGCCTTTCGAATGGCCGACTGCGCCGCCGCCAGCCTGGCGATCGGCACGCGGAAAGGAGAGCACGACACATAGTCGAGCCCGACTTCCTCGCAGAAGCGGATCGAGGCCGGATCGCCGCCATGCTCGCCGCAGATGCCAAGCTTTATGTCGGGCCGTGTGGCTCTGCCCTTCTCCACTCCCATACGAACAAGTTCACCGACGCCTTCGACATCCAGCGACACGAACGGATCCTGCTCGATGATGCCCTTCTGGCGATAAATTTCGAGGAAGCTCGCTGCGTCGTCGCGCGAAATGCCGAACGTGGTCTGGGTGAGGTCGTTTGTGCCGAAGGAGAAGAATTCGGCGGTCTCGGCGATGAAGTTGGCGCGGATCGCAGCCCGCGGCAGCTCGATCATGGTGCCGGTGAGATATTCGATGACGACGCCGGTTTCGTCCATGACGCTCTTCGCCACGGCGTCGATGCGCGCCTTGACGTAGTCGAGCTCCTTCTTGAGACCGACCAGCGGCACCATGATTTCCGGCACCACAAGCTTGCCCGCCTTGCGGCCGGCTTCCACAGCCGCCTCGAAGATCGCGCGCGCCTGCATCTCGGCGATTTCGGGATAGCTGACCGCAAGACGGCAGCCACGATGACCGAGCATCGGATTGAATTCGTGCAGGGACTCGGTGCGCTGGCGCAGCTTGTCTGGCGAAACGCCCATGCCCCTGGCCACCTCGTCCAGTTCCTCTTCCGTCTTCGGCAGGAACTCGTGCAGAGGCGGGTCGAGCAGGCGGATCGTGACCGGCAGGCCCGCCATGATCTCGAACAGTTCGAGGAAATCGGAGCGCTGCATGGGCAATAACTTGGCAAGCGCCGCGCGACGGTCCTTCTCGGTGTCGGCAAGGATCATCTCGCGCATGGAGACGATGCGGTCGCCGTCGAAGAACATGTGCTCGGTGCGGCAAAGGCCAATGCCCTCGGCGCCGAAGGAGTGCGCCATGCGCGCATCCGCCGGCGTCTCGGCATTGGTGCGCACCTTCATGCGACGCGCAGCATCCGCCCACTCCATGATGGCTGCGAAATCGCCGGAAAGCTCCGGCTGAAGCATTGGCACCGCGCCCTTCAGAACCTGACCGGAGCCCCCGTCGATGGTGATGATGTCGCCCTTGCGGAAGGTCTGGCCAAGGGCGATCAGCGTGCCATTCTTATGGTCGACACGCAGCGAACCCACACCGGAGACGCAGGGTTTGCCCATGCCGCGCGCAACGACGGCCGCATGGCTGGTCATGCCGCCGCGCGTGGTGAGAATGCCTTGCGCGGCATGCATGCCATGAATGTCTTCCGGGCTGGTCTCCACGCGAACGAGGATGACCTTGCGGCCGACCGACTTCATCTCCTCCGCCTCGTCCGAGCTGAAAACGATCTCGCCGGTCGCCGCGCCGGGCGAAGCCGGTAGGCCGACGCCGATGACGTCGCGCGCCGCCTTCGGGTCGATGGTCGGATGCAGAAGCTGGTCGAGCGAAGCCGGATCGATGCGGCAGACCGCTTCCTTCTTCGTGATCAGGCCTTCGTTGGCCATGTCGACCGCGATCTTCAGCGCCGCCTTGGCGGTGCGCTTGCCGGACCGCGTTTGCAGCATCCACAGCTTGCCGCGCTCGATGGTGAATTCGAGGTCCTGCATGTCGCGATAGTGGTTTTCCAGCTGCCGCGAAATCTCGACGAAGTTGCGGAACGCCGCCGGCATCAGCTTTTCCAGCGATGGCCGGTCGGAACCGGCGGCGATGCGCGCCGCTTCGGTGATGTTCTGCGGCGTGCGGATGCCGGCCACCACGTCTTCGCCCTGCGCGTTGACGAGGAACTCTCCATAGAGCGTGTTTTCACCGGTCGAGGGATTGCGGGTGAAGGCCACGCCGGTGGCGGAGGTGTCGCCCATATTGCCGAACACCATGGCCTGCACATTGACGGCCGTGCCCCAGCTTTCGGGAATGTCGTGAAGACGGCGATAGGTTATGGCGCGCTGGTTCATCCAGCTTGAGAACACCGCGCCGATCGCGCCCCAAAGCTGCTCGCGCGCATCTTGCGGAAACGGCCGCTCCAGTTCCTCCTGCACCATGGTCTTGTAGAGATCGATGATCTCCTGCCATTCGACGGCGGTCACGTCGGTGTCGAGCTCATGGCCGAGACGCGCCTTGGCGTCTTCGAGGATTTCCTCGAACACCTCATGGTCGAGTCCCAGCACGACGTTGGAGTACATCTGGATGAAGCGGCGGTAGCTGTCATAGGCGAAACGTGCGTCGCCGGAATCGGAAGCCAGCGCCTCAACCGTCTCGTCATTGAGGCCCAGATTGAGCACCGTATCCATCATGCCCGGCATGGAAGCGCGCGCGCCCGAACGCACCGACACCAGCAGGAGCCTGGACGGATCTCCAAAGCTGCGGCCCGTCACCTTGCCGATGTGGTCGAGCGCCGCATCGAGCTGCGCCTCGAACTGCTCCGGATAGCGGCGGCCGTTGGCGTAATACCAGTTGCACATTTCGGTGGTGATGGTGAAACCGGGCGGCACCGGCAGCCCCAGGCTGCACATTTCGGCAAGGTTCGCACCTTTGCCGCCGAGAAGGTTCCGATCACCGGCGCGCCCTTCGGCGGCTCCGTCACCGAAGGTGTACACCCACTTGCTCATGCCTGCTCCCCGGCTTGCTGTGGTCGATCAACCCCGGCCGGGGCTGGATGGGGGCAGCGATAAGGTGCCGAAAAGCGAAAGGCAAGCGCGCGCATGCGTTGCCGGCGATCTATATCGATTAAGGTCCCGATGCATCCATCAGCGTCTTCCCGTCGCCAGACGAAAACAGCCGGTCGGATCATATCCGCCTGTGAAAACCAGCCCGGCAAGCCGCCCCGGGCTATTGCCGGAACGCATGAAATTCACTAGAACACAACAGGAACATGGAGGACGCCATGAGGCAGACAGGCAAGCTCGACTATATAGAAATGCCCGCCACCGGCGGTACGCTGGACAGCGTCAAGGCCTTCTACAGCACAGCTTTTTCGTGGTCCTTCACAGATTACGGACCGAGCTACTCGGCTTTCAGCGAAGGGCTGGACGGCGGATTCCATACCGATGCGACCGAAGGATCATTAAAGCCTTTGCCGGTGCTCTACAGCGAGAATTTGGAGGAAACACTGAATGCGGTGACGATGGCCGGAGGGCGAATCGTCAAACCCATTTTCTCCTTCCCCGGCGGGCGTCGCTTCCATTTTTCCGACCCCGCAGGCAACGAACTGGCCGTCTGGGGCGAGTAGAGCGGAGCGGAGCACGGCCCTGGCCACCACTGCTCCCGGAGCGCCTTTGTGTCGTCCCGGGTTCGTATCAGCGAATCCGGTTGCCATCGTCTTGCCTGGCGTGCCTGCGGAATTACAGCATAGTCCGCGCCGGTGCTTTAATCTGAACAAGACGGATTGTGCTTTTCGCCTTCTCTGCCTATAAGGCCGCTCTGTCCGGCCTCGGACGTTTCCGTTGGGGCGTCGCCAAGTGGTAAGGCATCGGTTTTTGGTACCGACATTCCCAGGTTCGAATCCTGGCGCCCCAGCCAAACCTGAAGACACGATAATTCAATATCTTACTGGATACGCCTTCAGGAGCGGACCAATTCAGGTTGGCCTTTCAGCTTCCCGACCTTTGGGACTCCTGCGCTGACGCAACCGGGCCTCCGATCACTATGACGGGCTCATGCCGGACGCTGGGGCGGAAGCGGGCGTGCAACGCCGCACGCGACCGGTCGAATTCAAACTGGAATGACGCGGTCGATAGCTGTCTCGCGCTTCAGAAAGATTTGATGTCCTTGATCCACGCTTCGAAGAAGTCGGAGAAGGTCGCGACCCTCAGCGGCAGCCGTTCATAGGGCGGGTAGTAGAGTGTGAGCCATATCTGCGGCGCGCTCCAGTCGGGCAGCACTGGCGCGAGACGGCCGGCCGCAATGTCTTCATCGACGATGAAGCGAGGCAACAGCGCAATCCCCTCGCCGTTGACGGCAAGCTGGGCAAGTATATCGCCATTGTTGGCGCTGAATGCGCCGGACGCTTTGTGAACACGGCGGCTTGACCCTCGGGAGAGTTCCCAGCTTTCGTCGCGCGCATCCGACCGATAGCTGAGGCAGAAGTGGTCAGCGAGATCGTCCGGCGTCACCGGCGTCCCGCGCGCGGCCAGATAGTTCGGCGAAGCGACAAGCACCCGCTGTACCTCGCAGATCTTGCGCCAGATCGTCGACTTGTCGTCCGGCGGTCCGGAAATGCGGATTGCGAGATCGTATCCCCCTTCGACGATGTCCACGAAGCTGTCGGTGAGCGTCAGCGAGACATGCGTCTGCGGATAGAGCGTGGCGAACTGTGACAGGACCGGCGGCAACACCTTGAGCCCCAGCGACAGCGGGGCGCTGATGCGAATGTTGCCGGATGCGACGCCCTGCGCCTCGCGGGTTTCCTCCGCCGCACGCGCAAGCCCACTGGAGAGCGGCGCTACACGCGCCGCATAGACGGCTCCCGCCGAAGTCAATGACACCTGCCGCGTGGTCCGGACCAGCAGTTGCACGCCAAGCCGCCTTTCAAGCGCCGCGATGGTGCGCGTGACTGAAGCAGGCGTCATGGCCAGCTGGCGGGCAGCGCCGGCAAAGCTGCCTTGCTCGGCCACGGCCAGAAACACGCGAAGGGATTCGAGTTCGCCCATCTTTGAATTATTACGTTAATTGCAACAATATATGCAAGATTATGGATATTCTGGTCAATGGCGTCCGACCCTATCTTCAATCCAGAACATTGAACCGCATGTGAGGACACCGCCATGCTTACCCAGATCAAAGGCCTGCATCACGTCACCTCGATGGCCGCTAATGCGCAGGAAAACAACGACTTCTTTACAAGGACGCTTGGCCTGCGCCGGGTCAAGAAGACCGTCAATTTCGACGCGCCTGACGTCTATCATCTTTATTACGGCGACGAGGTCGGCACGCCCGGAACGGTGATGACCTACTTCCCGTTTCCACATATCGTCAAAGGCGATCGCGGCGCCGGCGAGGTATCCGAAACCCTGTTCTCGGCGCCGAAAGGCACGCTGGGTTACTGGAAGGAGCGTTTCACCGCACGGGGCCTGAGAGGTCTTGAGGAAGGCGAAACTTTCGGTCAGAAGCGTCTGCGCTTTGCCGGCCCCGACGGCGACGCTTTTGCGCTGGTTGAGGTGGATGGCGACAAGCGCCAGCCATTCGCCGGCGGCGCTGTCCCCACCGACGACGGCGTCCATGGCTTTCATGGCGTCACCATGCGGCTGCGTGACGGCGGCGCGACGGGCGAACTGCTTAAGTATATGGGGTACGAGGAAGTCGACCGGCAGGGCGCGCTGACGCGTTACGCCATCAAGGGCGGCAACGGGGCCGATTTCGTCGACCTCGAAGTGTTGCCCGGTGCGCCGGCGGCACGTCAAGGCGCCGGCTCGGTCCATCACGTCGCCTTCGCTGTCGAGAACCGCGCGGCGCAACTTGAGGTACGCAAGGCGCTGATAGACACCGGTTATCATGTCACCCCGGTCATCGACCGCGACTATTTCTGGGCCATCTATTTCCGCACGCCGGGCGGCGTTCTGTTCGAGGTCGCCACCAATGAACCCGGATTTGACCGCGACGAGGACACCGCGCATCTGGGCGAAGCGCTGAAAATTCCCGCCCAGCACGCCCATCTGCGCAGCCGCATCGAGGAAATCCTCCCCCCGATCGACTGACGCGAAACACCCTCCCTGCCCGCCCGACCGGCGGGCCCCGGCTCAAGGAGAACATCATGTCTCGTGACGCTTATCACCATATATCCAAACCGCCCGCAGCCGGCGCGCCGGTTGTCTTCGCCTTTCACGGCACCGGCGGCGACGAGCGGCAGTTCACCGATCTGATCGACCAGATCCTGCCCGAAGCCGGTATCGTCTCGCCGCGTGGCGACGTTTCCGAACATGGCGCCAACCGTTTCTTCCGCAGGAAGACGGAAGGCGTCTACGACATGGCCGACCTCGCCGCCCGCACCGAAAAGATGACCGGATTCATACGCGCCCATCGCGAGGCGAACGAAGACGCGCCCGTCTACGGGCTCGGCTATTCCAACGGGGCGAACATTCTCGCTTCCGTCCTGTTCGAGACGCCCGGGCTGTTCGACAAGGTGGTCCTCATGCACCCGCTGATTCCGTGGTCGCCCGCCCCCAATCCCGGACTGCTTGGACGCCGCGTGCTGATCACCGCCGGACGGCGCGATCCGATCTGCCCGCTTCCCCTGACCGAAACGCTGGCCGGCTATCTCGAATCCCAGGGCGTGGCAGTCGACCTGCAATTGCACGATGGCGGCCATGAGATCAGGCAGCAGGAGATCCATGCCATCGCGGCGTTCCTGTCGCCCGATCCAGTCTCCGCCTGAAACATCGCGACAAGCTTCGGCAGGATGCGGCATTGACGCGCCACCTGTCGGGGACAATGCTGGCATGGTTTGGCGGAACCACCCGCGCAGCCAGCAGGATCGTCAACCCGCAAGCATCAGGAGGAACGCCATGAGCTGGATGCCCGACATCGAACCCAAATGCCCGGAAGCCGGCAATATCGACGACATCGAGACCCTGATCGTGCCGCGAGCGCGCGATCTCGGCGGCTTCGAAGTGCGGCGCGCCCTGCCCGCTCCCAGGCGCCAGATGGTCGGCCCCTTCATCTTCTTCGACCAGATGGGCCCGGCCGAATTCATCGACGAAGGCGGCATCGACGTGCGCCCGCATCCCCATATCGGGCTCGCCACCGTGACCTATCTCTATCAGGGCGAGTTCCAGCATCGCGACAGCCTCGGCACCAACCAGATGATCTATCCCGGCGCGGTGAACTGGATGGTGGCCGGCAATGGCGTGACCCATTCCGAGCGCACCAGCGCGCAGACCCGTGCGCAGCCGCGTCACTCGCTGTTCGGCATCCAGACATGGGTGGCCCTGCCTGAAGCCGATGAGGACAAACCCGCCACATTCGAGCATCAGGACAAGGATGCGCTGCCCTTCATCACCGGCGAGGGCAAGCAAGTGCGCCTCATTCTCGGCAATGCCTGGGGCGAACGCGCGCCGGTCAGGACTTTCTCGGAAATGTTCTATGCCGACGCCGTCCTGCTGCCCGGCGCCAAACTGCCGCTGCCGGACAATCATGAGGATCGGGGGCTTTATGTCACCGAAGGCTCCGTGCTGATCGCCGGCCAGGAATTCGAGGCCGGCCAGATGATGGTGTTTCGCCCGGGCGATCCCATCACCATCACAGCGGGCGAACGCGGCGCTCGCCTGATGCTGCTCGGTGGCGAGACGCTGAACGGCCCGCGCTACATTTCATGGAACTTCGTCGCCTCGTCGAAGGAAAAGCTCGACGCCGCCAAGGAAGCCTGGATCAAGGGCGATTTCGAACACGGCCGTTTCCGGCTGCCGCCCGGCGACGACGCCGAATTCATCCCTTTCCCGGGGAGCAGCCCTTCCGGACACTGAAACAGCGGAATCCAACATGCAACAGCAGTCCGCAGAGCCGCAAAGCGGCATCCATCACGTCACGCTGATCACGCGCAACGTGCAGGCCAATGTCGATTTCTACGCCGGTTTCCTCGGCCTGCGGCTGGTCAAGCGCACCGGAGGCTATGAGGACGCCGAACAGCTTCATCTGTTCTACGGCGATGCTTCAGGCTCGCCGGGCACCCTCATCACCTTCCTCGTCTGGGAAGAGGGGGCCAGCGGCCGGGTCGGCCACGGTCAGGTGTTCGAGATTGCGCTTGCCGTGCCTCGGTCAAGCCTTGGCGAATGGATGACCCGCTGTCTTCAGCATGGCGTCGCCATGCAGGGCCCTTCGCTCGAATTCGGCGAAACGGTGCTGCGGTTAAAGGACCCGGACGGCGTCATCGTCAAGCTTGTCGGGGCCGACATGCCGGCACCGCATCCCTGGGGCGACACGGCGCGCGGACCCACGCGCCTGCGCGCCGTGACCATCCTGTCGCAAGCTCCGGAAGAGACCGCCGCCTTCATCGCCCGTTTCGGCTACAGGCCGGGGCCGGTGGAAGGCGGGACAAGACGCATGCTGTCCGGCACGGACGCCATCGATATTCGCGATGGCTCGGGCTTTGTGGAAGGCGTTCCCGGCACGGGCACCGCCGATCACGTGGCCCTGCGCGCCGCCGATGTCGCGGCGATCAAGGCTCTGGAAACACAGCTTTCAAAGCTCAATTCCTCGCCCACCAATGTGCATGACCGGCGCTATTTCACTTCGCTCTATGTGCGCGAACCCGCCGGCACGCTGCTTGAAGTGGCGACGGACGGGCCGGGTTTTACGGTCGATGAAACGCCGGCCGAACTCGGCGCCACACTGATGGTGCCGCCAGACGATGAGGACCGCGCGCAAGACATCAGGGTCATGCTGCCCCAGTTCGCCATGCCGGGCGAACCGCGCCTGCCGCACCGCGACCTGCCCTTCGTGCACCGCTTCTTCACGCCGGACGCTCCGGACGGCAGCACTATGGTGCTTCTGCATGGCAGCGGCGGCACGGAAGCGGACCTGATGCCGCTGGCGCACCGCATCGCACCGCGCGCCACCTTGCTCGGCGTGCGCGGCCGCGCCCATGAGGAAGGCGACGCACGCTGGTTCCGTCGTCTTGGCCCGATCAGCTTCGATCAGGCCGACATTCGCTCCGAGGCGGAAGCTTTCGCAGCCTTCCTCGAAGGCGCTGTCGCGGCCTACGGACTCAATCCCGCCCGCATGACGTTCATAGGGCTTTCGAATGGGGCCAACTTCGCCGCGTCGGTGATGAGCCTGCAACCCGGCCACATCGGAAAAGCGATCCTGTTGCGTCCCATGATGGTGCTGGAAGAGCCCCCGGCGGCCGATCTCGGCGATACCGAGGTGCTGATGATCGCCGGCGCGCGCGATCCCTTCTCCAATTTCGGCAAGCCGCTGGCCCAATGGCTGACGGAATCGGGCGCGATGCTCGATCTGCATACAATCGACGCCGGGCATGAATTGTCGCCGGAAGACGAAAGCATTGCGCAGGATTGGCTGATCGCAAGGCAAGGCGACGGCGATGGCTGATATCGGGATCGTCAGAGAGGAGTTGATGTCGCTCGGATCGGCGGCATAGGGCCGACGCTCGCCTCCTGCACGGTGGAGGATGGACATGCCCCCTGGCCATCGGTCAACCGAGGCCTTGCGTCGAAGGAAGTAAAACCTCTTCACGCGCCTGCCTGGGTTTTCCTTGCGCGCCGCGATCCGGTGACGCCGGCCGCGCGCCTATGTCGGAAAAGAACAGGACATTGAAGAAGGCGAACGTCATGGCGATCGCCATGGTCCGCAATGGGTAGTCGACAATGGAATGTAGCAGGATAACGGCGATCGACAGCAGCGCCAGACGCTGGAGCGGACGGTTGAACACCTGAAACGCGCGGACGACCAGCGCAAAGACATAGACGCCAAAAATGACGGCCGCGCCTATACCGCCCTCAAGCAGCAGTTCGAGGAAATCGTTATGAGCATGGTTGACGTATGTCGCGTGCACCATGTCCCGTCTCTCGTAGGCCGGGTAGACGAGATCGAAAGTGCCGAACCCCGTGCCCCATACCCAGTTGTCCCGCAGGGCGTTCCATGTCGTGAGGGCGATTTCCCTGCGCCCGAAATCCGGGTCGAGTTGCTGCGAGCTGATCTGGATCAACGCGCCATAGCCATAGGCGGCGAAGCTGGCGAACAGAACCACCATCGCGATGGTGCCGACGCGGCCCCGCCAGATGAGCGAACCGACGGAGATGGCGACCACGCCAAGTCCGATCAGGATTCCGGCGCGCGAGCCTGCCGCCAGCAGGACGAGAAAGGTCAACACCAGCAGGAGCGTGGCGATGGCCGCGCGGTCGTGGAAAAAGCCGAAATAGACGATCAGCGGCAGGCTTGCGAACACCAGCGTGGAGAAATGGTTCACATTGGCGAACATGCCGACCATCACGCCGTAGCCGAGCAGGTCGCCGAGCGTAGCGTCCGTGCTGAATGAGTATTGCAAGCCGCCGGCGATCAGGTTGCAGACGAGGCCTATGACGAAAAATGGCAGCAGGCTGGCGATTTTTTCCTGCGGCAGGCTCGCTGCGGCGATGAAGAACACGACCGGCGCCAGTGCAAAGATCGTGGCCTCGACGGTGCGCGAAACGCTGAGGCTGATCGGCGCGGCGCTGACCGCGGTCTCGCCCCCGGCGAACGGTAGCAGGTCGGCCGGCCGGGCGATTTCGAGCAGCGTGAGCGGCAGGGGCAAAAGCTGCGCCAGGCCGGCCGCGATGATCAGGATGAACATGAGGAATCCGGCACGCATCGGTTTCGATATCTGCGCCGACATCAGCGCATAGGCCGAGCCGGCGATGACGATCATCTGGAGGATGGCGTCGACCAGTATGCCGCGCTGCGTGGCGCCGCCCACCAGAAGGCACGCGAGCAGGCAAAGGCCCAGTGCGTTGCGGCTGCCGGGCAGCCCTTTCACTGCCCCTGCCTCGACGACCGTCATGATTGCACCGCCGAAATACGAATGCTGTGGAACAGAACCCTGCCGCCGTAGCGATTGCTCCAGCTCTCGACCATCGTGTTGGTGCGCAACGTCAGGCTTTGCAGAGGGCAGTTCTGCGGGATGGTGAACGTGCCGCGAATGGTGCGGTTCTGATAAGTCCCGTCCGGCACCTCGACGCGCTGCACCGGCTGGCCCGGATCGATACAGTCAATGGCCCACAACAGCGATTTGGGCAGTTCGGCCCCAGTGGCCGAAGCCGCGAACTCCATATGATAGGCTCCCGGAGGAAGCAGGAGGTTCTGCTCCAGCCCAACACGAAGCACGGGCGTGCCGCCGAATTCCAGCAGAAGGCCCTGCCCCGATGCGCTGTCGGCTGACCCGGCAGGCAAGGTCAGGACGATGCCGGGCTGCTGCCGGATCATCCAGTCGAACCTTCTGCCCGAAGGGCCCTGACGGAAAAGCCCGTTGAACACGAAGCCCGACAAATCCTTTTCTTGTGGCGACAGCGTCAACAGGAAGGTGCGGTACGCCAGATCATATTGTTTGTGTCGAAACAGGCTGGCGAGCAGGTGCGCCGTTTCCGGGTTCGTGGGCGGCGTGGAACCCAGTGTCAGATCCTGCAAAAGCCGCGCCGTGAAGGCGAGGTTTCCGGAGCTGAAATCCGCAAGGGCCACGATCAGCGGGGTGCGCCACGGCGGCGTTTGCGCAACGGTCTCCAGCAAGGCGGCGTAGCTGTCGGGCAGCGAGAACACCTGCGGCACCGCGGCCGCGAACGGCCTGATCCTGTCGGGCCAGCGCCGGAACATCACGTCCAGAGCCGCCACCGCCTTGTCATGGTCCCCGGCCGTCACGGCTCTGTGGATGGACCATTGCAGCGCATGGATTTCGGTGCTCGCCAGCGTCAGGGCGTGGTCAAACATGTGATAGGCGGCCTCGGTCTGGCCGCGCCGGCGCAAGATTTCTCCAAGCAGGCTGTAGATACGCGCATCGCCGGCATTGTCCGGGACTGCCGCGCGGACCTGCTCTTCCATCTTGTCAATGGCGCGGTCGGCATCCTGCCTGTTCAGCCGGGCGACGGCCCCGGCAAGCAGCGCCTCCGTGTTCAGCGGATAAAGCGCCAGCGCCGCGTCAGGATCGCTTGCCTCAAGATGCCGACTTGATGCGATCGCCAAGATCACGCAAATGCTTGCGCATGCGCTCAGACACAGAAGCCAGCGACCAGTTTTTCGCATGTTGTGATGAGCCCCCCTCACCGGCCCCGCCTTCCAGCTTCGGCGTTTCGTCGCCATAGCTGTAGTAGTTGTAGCTGAGGTATTTATAGCTGTAGTTGTAGTCGAGCTTGCGGACCGCGAATTTGGTCATCGCCACGCCAAGCACGTTGGAACCAGCGGCCTGGATGCGCCTCAGCGCCGTTCGCGCAGCTTTTCGCGTCACCTGATTTGAAGAGACGACGAGGAGCGTCGCTTCGGTCAGCCGGCTGAGGATCGGAGCATCGGAAAGACCGATGATCGGCGGGGAATCGATCAGGACCATGTCGTAGCTCCGGGAGAGCTTCTGCAACAGCAGCCCCATGCGTGAGGAAGACAGGAGATCGGCGGGGTTGGGCGGGATCATGCCGGCAGTCATGACGCTGACATTTCCCCCAACCGGCTTGATGAGCTTCGGCAGATCCTCGCGCCGGATGGTGTTGGTCAGAACGTTGCTAAGTCCCACGGCGTTGTCGACCTTGAATATGCGATGCGCCATCGGCTTGCGAAGATCCGCATCCAGAACCAGCACCTTTGCGCCCAGCGCGCCGAAGTCCTCGGCCAGCTTGTAGACGGTGGTGGACTTGCCCTCCGCCGGTTCGGAACTGGTGACGAGCAGCGTGCGCGGCGCGCCTTCTTCACCGGAAAACTGGAGCGAGGTGCGCAGCGACCGGTAGGATTCCGACAGTCCCGATTTCGGATCGGCCACGGCTTGGCCGAAATCCTTGTCCTCGAGCGCCGGCAGGATGCCGAGGATTGGCAACTGCAACTCCTTCTCCACCTGCTCGGGATTGGTGAAGGTGTTATTAAGCAGTTCGAGCACATAGATCGCCGCCGCCCCGACCACCATGGACAGGACAAGTCCGATCGCCAGATTGAGGGACAGGCGCGGCGAATAGGCGGAACGCGGCATGACCGCCATGTCCACCACAGCCGCATTCTGGTTCTTAAGTTCGGAGCCGACGGCGACCTCGTTCAGCTTGGCGATGAGGTTCTCATACTGGGAACGGTTGGAATCCACCTCCCGCTTCAGGATCGTGTACTGGATGTTCTTGTCCTGGTAGGCGACTTGTTCGGCTTCCAGTTCGGCCAGCTTGTTCCTCAGATCCTCGACCTTGGCGAGCGTCTCGCGGTGCTTGATGCGGATCGAGTCGGTTATCGCCGCGACGCCCAGATTGACCTGATTCTCGGTCTCGCGAATCTGCGAGCGCAACTGCTGCATCTCGGGAAAGCCCGGCTTGAAGAACGCCAGCTTCTGCTGGTACTCCGCATTCATCTCGGCCAGCCTGCCCCGCAGCCTCTCCAGCCCCTCGCTCTTGAGCACCTGCTCGAGGCTGGCGCCCTGCCCATTGTCGATCTGCTGGACCAGACGCCCGTAATCCAGGTTTTCCTGCATGGCGAGGCCCAGAGCCTTGTTGATCTCCGTCAGGTTCGCCGCAATCAGCGAACTGTCGCTGCCGGTGATGGTGATGCCGGCGCTCTTGGCGTATTCGACCAGTTCCTCTTCGGATTTCTGAAGACGCTCCTTGACCTGCAACACCTGTTCCTGAATGAACTTGCGCGCCTGCGAAGAGGTGTCGCTGGCCTGATCGACACGCTGGTCGATAAAGCTCTGGGCGATACACGCATAACGTGCTAATTCAATGAAAAAATTCTCAAGTTTTATATGACGATGATATTGCTGAATAAAATGGAACGAGCGCTCATGCCCGAATGCTGGCCGCTCAAAGCATTGGCGTGCGACGATCTTTTATTTCCTGATAAAAAACACAGGTTTTTCGGTATCAGGCCACCGGCTTTGGAAACGATGGTGCAGCCTTCGTCTTCCTGTCGATACGGACGACCATCGCCTCCGGATCGTAGTCGTCGTCCCCCCTCGCCAGAACAGCGCCCGGCCTGAATTCCGGGACAATGTGCCGGAGAAGCTCGACCGCACGTTCCCGGTCTTCGTGTTCCACAGCCTGTTCGAGGAAGAGGATCGTCTTGTGCAGGACTTCCTTGTCGATCACACGCGGAGAGGCCGCGAAGTAAGGCGCATCCGGCGCACGTTGCAGGACTTCGCTAGGATCGAAGAGTTCCTCATGCAGCTTTTCACCCGGCCGCAAGCCGGTGAAGACAATATCGATATCGACATAGGGCTTGAGTCCGGCAAGCTGGATCATGCGTTCGGCAAGATCGACAATCCTCACGGGCTTGCCCATGTCCAGCACCATGATGTCGCCGCGCTTTCGCCCTGCATAGGCTGCGGCTGCATTGAGAACCAGACATACGGCTTCGGGTATGCTCATGAAAAACCGCGTGATTTCGGGATGCGTGACCGTCAGCGGACCACCTTCCGCGATCTGTTTTTCAAAACGCGGAACGACGGACCCGTTTGAGCCGAGGACATTGCCGAAGCGGACCGTCGTGAACAACGTTGTCTGGGAGGCGACGTCCAGAGACTGGCAATAGGCTTCCGCGGCGCGCTTGCTGGCCCCCATCACGTTGGTCGGTTTCACCGCCTTGTCTGTGGAGATCAGCACGAAGTTGCAGACGCCGGACCTGACTGCCGCTTCCGCCACATTGCGGGTGCCGAGCAGGTTGGTCTTGATGCCTTCGACCGGGTTTTCCTCGACGATCGGAACATGCTTCAGTGCTGCCGCATGGAAGACGATATTTGGCCGGAACCGCTCGAATATCTGTTCGACCCTTGTGTTGTCACGAACATCGACGAGATTTGTTTCGATCCGTATCTGCGGATAATTTTCACGCAGTTCCATATCCAGCCTGTAGAGATGGAGTTCGGAGGCGTCAGCTATGACAAGCTGCGCCGGACCATATTCCGCTATCTGCCGGCAAAGTTCAGAACCGATGGAGCCGCCCGCGCCCGTCACCAGCACTACGCGGCCGTTGACCAGTCGCGCAACGCTCGCCAGATCCGCTGTGATCTCCGGGCGTCCAAGCAGATCGCTCAGGTCTATCGGTTTCGGCTGCCGCAGGTTCTGTCCCGTGAGCAGCGCCCTTTCCGTGAACTCTGGAATGCGGGACACCTTGATCCCCAGCCGGGTGGCCGCCTGCACAACCTCGGCCAGATGCTGCCTGCTCGGGTTTTCCTCGGTATCGATCAGTTCGGAGATCGGCGTTCCCCGGACCTTCAACCGCTCCACCAGAAATTCGAGGTCCTCGAAGCTGCCGATCACCTTCACGCCCTGTACGATGCGGGCCTGATGGAGAACCCCATCGTCCAGTATGCCCAGAATATTGAACTCGCTGGCCGCTCCACGCCGGTTTGCGCGTATGAAACTTTCCGCACTGTCGGTAAGCCCGTAGAGCAGCACGTTGCGCGCCGCCCGCGCCGGCGCACCGGACATGGCGGGTCTTGAGAAAAACGACCTTTCCATCAGGAGCCGGCAGGCGGTGCGGTTGAAGGAGAGGCCAGCCACCAGATAGATAAGCGTCAACACCGGCACGGACCGCGGCACGTTGGAGCCGCGCGTCATCAGGAAGGCCGCAATCGTATAGGCGATCACCGATGCCGAGACGACCTTTACGATCGTAACCATGTCCGGAATCGAGAAATACCGCCACGATCCGCGATGGACCGAAAACAGCCAGTAGAAACAGATGAAGATCGCGACAAATGCGAGACCCTTTTCCTCAAGGCCAGGCACGGCGAACATGAAGCGTTCACCGTAAGCAGTGACGTAGGAAAGGATGAAAGCCGCAAACGCGGTGAACACGTCCAGCGCAGTGCCGGCAGTTCGCAGAATGCGCGCTCTCCGCATCAGTACGCGAAATTTCATGCTGTCGAAATTCTCCTCGGCAAGCAGCACAGATCAGCCCCGCCCCCGGGCAATCAGCATCGTTTTCCCGCTCACCGCACCAGCCGGAATCGGCAGCACGCTTTCCCCATATGCAGACTTCCATCTGACAGCGACTAACGCGGAGTTACCAGAATCGTTGCGTCATGAAATCCCCACATCCCTGAATGTGCCGCATCAAACTGACAAAACCATGTCTGATCATGGGGATAGGATCAAAAGGACGACTTCGGGTCGACAAGAAGTGTAACAATCGGCCACAGAAAGTGATCCGAAATGGAACATCTTGCGTGAATCGGCCCCTAGCTCGCCTCACTCAGGGCTTCGGCTTCCTGGAGATCGACCGAAACGAGCTGGCTCACGCCCTGCTCAGCCATGGTCACGCCGAACAGGCGGTCCATGCGCGCCATGGTGATGGGGTTGTGGGTGATGACGACGAAGCGCGTCTCGGTCGAGGCCGCCATCTCGTCCATCAGGTTGCAGAAGCGCTCGACATTGTGGTCGTCCAGCGGCGCGTCCACCTCGTCCAGCACGCAGATCGGCGCCGGATTGGTGAGAAACACGGCGAAGATCAGCGACATCGCCGTCAGCGCCTGCTCGCCGCCCGAGAGCAGCGTCATGGTCTGCGGTTTCTTGCCCGGCGGGCGGGCGAGGATTTCAAGCCCCGCCTCCAGCGGATCATCGGATTCGATGAGCTGCAATTCGGCGGTGCCACCGCCGAACAGATGCGCGAACAGGCGCTGGAAATGGCCGTTCACCACTTCAAAGGCGGCGAGCAGACGCTCGCGCCCTTCGCGGTTCAGGCTCTGGATCGCCTGCCGAAGCTTGCGGATCGCTTCTATGATGTCGTCGCGCTCGGAAACGATGGTGTCCAGCCGCCCGGTGAGCTCGCGCTGTTCTTCCTCGGCGCGCAGATTGACCGCGCCCAGCCTTTCACGCTCGATCTTCAGGCGCTCCAGCGTTCGCTCGACATTGGTGGCGTCCGGCATCGGATCGTCCGGTTGCAGGCCGGTGTGGCGGATAACCAGATGGGGCGGCGTGTTCAGCGCCTCGTGGATACGCGCCTCGACCTCCTGCCGCCGTTCGTCGGCTGCGGTCAGCCGCTCCTCGGAGCGCGCGCGCGCTTCACGGGCCTCGGCCAGTCCCTGAATGGTGGCGGTGGCCGCCTTGTCCAGCTCCGCCTGCCGGTTGTCGGTTTCCTGAAGGCGGTCCCCCGCCTCCTTGCGCTGCGCTTCGGCCTGCGAAAGCTGCGACAACAGCGCCCGGCGGCGCATATCGAACTCGTCGGGCGCTTCAGCCAGCGTTTCACGTTCCTCAAGCGCTTCGGCGCGACGCTCCTGAAGCGCGCGGATATGGCTGTCGGCGTTCTCCGCGCGCACCAGCCAGCTGCGGCGCTCGGCCTCGATCGCCTGAAGCCGGCGCGCGCGCGTCTCGGCTTCACGGCTCAGGCCGTCGTGAACGGCGCGCGCTTCGGCAAGAGCCGCCCGATCGGACGCAACGACGGCTGACGCGCGGTCAAGGCGCAGTTGCAGATCGCCCGCATCGGGCGCGTCGCGCAGCGCTTCTTCCGCCTCCGCATAGATGGCGGAAGCTTCTTCCAGTTCTTCCATCAGCCGCTGGCGGGCATCTTCAAGAGCATCGCGGCGGCTGGCGATTTCCCCGGCGGCTCGTTCGGCCTGAGCCAGCGCCGTGCGGGCCTGATCGAGTTTTGCCTGCGTTTCCCGCAGAATCTGGCGCGCGGCGCGCTCGGCTTCGGCATGGCTTCGGATTGCAGCCTCGGCGGCGGCAAGAGCCTCTTCTCCGGCGCGCACCTTCAACGTGGCGGTGATCGCCTCGGCGTCGAGCTCCGTCAACCGGTTTTTCTGCGCCAGCCGAAGAGCGGCGGCAGTCGGCGCGTCGGCGCTCGCTGTGAACCCGTCCCAACGCCACAGCGCGCCCTCGCGCGTCACCAGCCGCTGGCCGGGCGCCAGCAGGAGCTGGAGGGCCGGCCCCTCCGCCGCATCCGCAATGCCGATCTGAGCCAGCCGTCGCGCAAGCTGCTGCGGGGCGCGCACCACCGAGGCAAGGCTTCGTACACCCTGAGGCAGCGGCGGATCGCTGGCGACAGGTTGAACATCTCCCCAATGCACCGGCGCACCGCGGTCCAGCGGCGCATCGAGATCTTCGCCCAGCGCCGCGCCCAGGGCCGTCTCGTAACCACGTTCGACGCTGACCTGCTCCAGAACGGCTGGAAAAAGGTCGCTGCCGCCGGCGCTGAGCATTTTTGCAAGCGTTCGCGCCTCTGTCTCGATGCGGGCCAGTTCCGCCCGCGCCTCCTGCAAGGGGCCGCGGGTTTCGCTCTCGGCCTCGCGCGCTTCCGCAACCGACTGCTCGGAAGCCTCCACGACCGCCTCCGCTTCCTCCAAAGCCGCCTCAGCCTGCTCGACCAGCTCCATCTTCTCGGCCGGATCGGCCAGAGCGGCGAGCCGCGCACCGATTTCCGACAGTTCGCGGTCCATATCGCCGAGCTGGCGGGCGAAGCGGTCGCGACGTTCGCCGGCCTCGCGCAAGGAACGCTCTACCTGATTGCGGGAGGCCGCCGCCTCCGCGCGTTCCGCCGTCAGCCGCGCCAGAGCATCCTCGCTCCTGCCAAGCGTTTCGGCCGCAGCCTCACGAGCCATGCGCGTTGCCTCCGCGCGCTCGTCGGATCCCGCATTCTCCTCGTTGAGAAGCCCTTCCTCCTCGGCCAACCGCTCCAGAATATCGGCGTTTTCGCGCACCATGCGCTCTTCACGCGCGATGTCGGCGTCGAGTTGCTCCAGCCGCCTGTCGAGTTCGGACTGGCGCGAGAGGATGCGACGGGCCTCCTCCTCCAGTTGCGCATTGGCGATGGACAGACGCTGGAAAGCGGCGGCGGCCGCAGCCTCGGCCTCGCGCAATTGCGGCAGCTTGTGCGCGCCGATGGCCTGTTCCTTAGCCGCCTCGACCTGGGCCGCCGCACGCTCTCCCACCAGCGAGGTGGCTTCAGCCAGTGCGGAACGCGCCTCGCCTTCCTGCGCCTTGGCCGCGCTCCAGCGCAGATGTAGCAAGGTGGCCTCGGCCTTGCGGATGTCCGAGGACAGGTTCTTGAAGCGCGACGCCTGCCGCGCCTGCCGTTTCAGGCTCTCGATCTGGCCTTCCAGTTCGCCGACCACGTCGTCAAGACGTTCGAGGTTCTGCTCGGCGGCGCGCAGGCGCAGCTCCGCCTCATGGCGGCGGGTGTGCAGGCCGGAAATGCCGGCCGCCTCCTCCAGCAGCGCCCGCCTCGCCTGCGGCTTCGCCTGAATGAGCTCTCCGATACGCCCCTGCCCCACCATGGAGGGGGAACGCGCGCCCGTCGACTGGTCGGCGAACAGAAGCTGCACATCCTTGGCTCGCGCTTCCTTGCCGTTGATGCGGTAGATGGAGCCCGCCTCGCGCTCGATGCGGCGCGAGACCTGCAACTCGTCGGCGTCGTTGAAGGCAGCCGGCGCGGTGCGGTCACTGTTGTCGAGGAAGAGCGTGACTTCGGCGGTGTTGCGGGCGGGACGCGAGCCCGAACCTGAAAAGATCACGTCGTCCATGCCGGACGCGCGCATGTTCTTGTAGGAGCTTTCGCCCATCACCCAGCGCAGCGCTTCGACAAGGTTGGACTTGCCGCAACCGTTCGGCCCGACAATGCCGGTCAGGCCGCGCTCGATGACGAATTCACCAGGCTCGACGAAGGATTTGAAGCCGAGAAGGCGAAGGCGCGAAAACCTCATCCGCGCCCTCGTTCAGGAATAAGGAAGTCATGCATCAGGAAGAGCGGCGCACCGTTGGCGGGCCGCTTCGATGCTGCCGGGACGTCAAAGCAGCGGGTCAATGACCGCCGAGAATTCGTCAATCGACATCGCTCCCTTGTAGACTTTTCCGTTGATTATGAAGGTCGGCGTGGAGTCGATCTTGAATTCCTCCGCACCGCGCTTCTGGACTGCTCTCACTTGGTCAAGAAGATTCTGGTCAGTCAAGCAGGCGTTGAAGCTCTCCTGTGTAAAACCGGCGAGCCTTGCAAGCTGGAACATGGCGTCCTTGACGTTTTCGGCGGCGGCCCAGTTCATCTGCTGCTTGAACAGCACGTCGATCATCGGGAAATAGTTGTCCCCGGCGCAACGCGCCAGCATGAAACCAGCCTCGGCGCGCGGATCGAACGGGAATTCGCGCATGATGAAGCGCACCTTGCCGGTGTCGATATATTTCTTCTCCACCTCCGGATAGGTGTTCACCGCGAAATGAGCGCAGTGCGAACAGGTCATCGAGGCATATTCCACGACCGTGACCTTGGCGTCGGCGCTGCCTTTCACCTTGTCGGGCAGCGCGCCTTCCTTCAGCACCTGCGCCATGTCGAGCGTTCCCGATGCGGGCGGCGCTGCCGTGGCTGCGGAAGCGGACGCCGCGTTGGCGGCGCCTTGCTGACCTGAATCGCTGCAAGCCGACAGCAGGAGCCCGGCGGGAACCGCGGCCAGGGAAGACAGGACTGTTCTGCGGGACAAGGTCATGCGAATCACCGATTTGTTTTACGATTGTGTACCGTGAGGGCCTATAAAAGCGAGAGTCGTGGCCAATTAAGGCATTGGCGCGGACAATCCAATCATCAAGCCGTCTTCGCATGATCACGAAAGCGCGATGGCGCGGCGTCAGCCCGGTTTCTTGCGGCCGAGCACCGTGGTGCCCAGCCGTTCCAGCGATGCGCGCAGGCCCTCGTCCTCGATCTTGTCGACGGTGCGCGCCAGCTTCTCCTTTTCCGGCACGGAAAGGGCGCGCAAGGTAGGCCGCTGCTTGCGCACAGGGCCGCTCAGCGGCTTCTGCACGATGCGGATACGCCCGACTGCGGCAAAGCCGAGGAAGGCGTTGACCCGGCCGATGATTTCGCCACTCTGGTGCTGGATGTGAAGCGCAGCCAACCCTTCGCAGGCGACGACCAGCACGGCCGGTTCGAACGGATCTTCCTCGCGCATGCGGCGCGGCCACTGGATCTTTTCCGGGCGGCAGCTCGAGGCCAGCCGCTCGCCGACGATCTCCTCCCAGGACTGGACGAGCCCGACCGATATGCCGGCGCGCTTGCGCAGCACGGGATCAAGAATACCCGTCGCCAGATCGCTGACCGGAACGGGATTGCCCGCGAAGGGTTTCCCTGCCATGTGCTTAGTCCAGCGACGTTTCATCAGCGACGTTTCATCGAACCTCAGGCACCGGAAACCGGCATTTCCCGATCAATGGCACCGCAGGACAAAAGCCGCAAGCCCGCCGTCGCGGCCAGACTTCTTAATTGGTACGACGCCCACCACCGCGAATTGCCGTGGCGGACAGGCCCTGCCGCCCTCTCGAAGGGCGAGCGGCCCGATCCCTACCGTGTCTGGCTTTCCGAAATCATGCTGCAACAGACCACGGTCGAGGCCGTCAAATCCTATTTTACCGCCTTTGTCCGCCGCTGGCCGAGCGTTTCCGCGCTCGCGGCCGCCGCCAATGACGACATCATGAAGGCATGGGCAGGGCTCGGCTATTATTCGCGCGCCCGCAACCTGAAGGCCTGCGCCGATCTGGTGGCGGCGCAAGGCGGGATTTTCCCGGATACGGAAGAGGGCTTGCTGGCCCTGCCCGGCATCGGCCCCTACACGGCGGCGGCCATCGCCTCCATCGCCTTCGCCCGCCCGGCGGCCGTGGTGGATGGCAATGTCGAGCGCGTCGTCTCACGGCTGTTCCGCATCGAGACGCCGCTGCCGCAGGCCAAGACGGAAATCCGCGCTCTCGTGCAGCAGATGGTGCCGTCTGGCCGGCCGGGCGATTTCGCGCAGGCGACCATGGACCTCGGTGCGACCATCTGCACGCCGCGCCGGCCGAAATGCATGTTTTGCCCGTTGCGCGCCGATTGCGACGCGCTGGCCGCAGGCGATCCCGAACTCTATCCGGTGCGGCTGGCCAAGCCCGAAAAGCCGCGACGCCGTGGCGCGGCCTTCGTCGCCATCCGCGAGGATGGAGCGGTATTGTTGCGCAAGCGCCCCGAGAAAGGACTGCTCGGCGGCATGACGGAAGTGCCCACGACAGGCTGGACCGCGCGCCTGGACGGCGAGACTTCGCCGGACGCCGCCCCCTTCCCTTCACCATGGAAACGGGCCGGACAGATCACCCATGTATTCACGCATTTTACGCTGGAGCTGGACATCTACCGCGCCAGCTTCGGCGGGCGCGCGCCGCAGGGCCATTTCTGGTCGCCGCCGGACGATCTTCACGGCGAGGCGCTGCCCACAGTCATGAAAAAAGCGATCGACGCCGCCATTCCCGGTGCGACCAAGCGCCGGAAGCCTTGACCATGCGGGCGCGACCGGAAAACCGGCGCGCACCCGCCAGGAAAGATCAGGCTCCGGCCTTCTCCATGCCAAGACGCGCGATACGGCGCAGTTCATCGATAGGGGTGAGGCCGCCGGCGCGCTCATAGTGCCAGAAGGTCCAGCCGTTGCAGGCGTCGAAGCCCTGCACGCGCGCGCCCATCTTGTGGATCGAGCCTGCATCCTCGCCGATCGTAAGCGTGCCGTCGGCGCGCACCTTTGCGGACCAGCGGCGCTGCGAATCCCACAGGGTGGCGCCGGCCTTGATCAGGCCCGTATCCACCAGACTGCCGAAGGCGACGCGCGGCTCGGCGCGCTTGCCGGTCAGCACGGTGAGTTCTGTCGCGCCCAGCGGCTTCACGGCCTCGATGCGCTCCAATGCCGCGTCGATATAGTCCTGCTCGCGCTCGATGCCGACGAAGTGCCGGCCAAGCCGCTTCGCCACCGCCCCGGTGGTGCCGGAGCCGAAGAAGGGGTCGAGCACCACGTCGCCCGGCCTGGTCGAGGCCAGCATGACGCGCGCCAGCAACGCCTCCGGCTTCTGGGTCGGGTGCAGCTTGTCGCCCTTGGCGTCCTTCAGCCGCTCATGGCCGGTGCAGATCGGGAACAGCCAGTCGGAGCGCATCTGCACATCCTCATTGGCCGCCTTCATGGCCTCATAGTTGAAGGTGTAGCCCTTCGCCTTGGCGTCCCGCGAGGCCCAGATCATCGTCTCATGCGCGTTCTGGAAACGGCGGCCGCGGAAATTCGGCATCGGATTGGTCTTGCGCCAGACGATGTCGTTGAGAATCCAGAAGCCAAGGTCCTGCAGCTTGGCTCCAACGCGGAAGATGTTGTGATAGGAGCCGATGACCCAGATGGTGCCGTTCGGCTTCAGCACGCGGCGCGCGGCCAGCAGCCAGGCGCGGGTGAAGGCGTCATAGGCCTCGAAACTGTCGAACTGGTCCCACGCATCGTCCACCGCATCGACCTTGGACTGGTCCGGCCGGTGCAGGTCGCCGTTGAGCTGGAGGTTGTAGGGAGGATCGGCGAAGATGACGTCGACGGAAGCGTCGGGAAGGCGGTTCATCGCCGCCACGCAGTCGCCCTTGAGGATCGTGTCCAGCCATTCCGTTCTGGAAGAAACGCCGGAAAACTCGTCGAGACGACGTACTGCAGACATGTTGTACACCCAGGATGCGCGTTACTGTTTACCTGTCGTTATGGTTACCGATCAGCGTAAACAATCGGTGAAGGCCCGGAGCGATTTGCGCCGGAGCGCGCCTTGATGTATGCCCCGCCCGCCGGTCGCCGGCGTTTTCCTCCCCGAAACCGGATGCGGACAATATGGACAAGCCCGACCTCATCATCTTCGACTGCGACGGCGTTCTGGTCGATTCCGAGATCATCGCCGCGCGCGTGGAGGCCGAGCTCCTGACCGAGGCCGGCTTCGAGATCACGCCTGAGGAACTGGCCCGAACTTATGCCGGCCTGACCTTCAAGGATATATTGCTGCGCATCGAGGAAATCTCCGGCCTGCCCTTTCAGGCGACGCTCATCGACCAGGCGGAGGCGGCTGTCGACCGTAGACTCAGACAGGAGGTGCGCGCGGTCGAGGGCGTGCGTGAGGCTGTCGCGCAGGTTGCCGGGCCATGCTGCATCTGCTCCAACTCGCCCAGCGAGCGGATACGGGCCATGCTGGAAAGAACCGGCATCATGCCTGTGTTCAAGGGTCCGATCTTTTCCGCGCCGGAACTGCCCACGGGCAAGACCAAGCCGGCGCCGGACGTCTTCCTGCACGCGGCGAGCGAGTTCAACGCCGATCCGGCGCGCAGCTTCGTCATCGAGGATTCCGTGCACGGAATTGCCGGGGCGCGCGCCGCCGGAATGCGTGTCATCGGCTTCACCGGCGGGGCTCACAGCTATCCCGGCCACGCCGACGTGCTGATGGAGGCGGGTGCGGAAACCGTCATCCGCCGCTGGGCCGATTTCAAGGGCGTGCTTGAAGCGCTTCTCACCTGGTCGGAAGACGGCTGACCAGCAAAAAGGCCGCCCGACAGCGGCCTTCTTAATTTATCAGCGCGGAATGTCCGATTCCGAGGTCGCAGCCGGTTGCTGCTGTTGCGCCGGGGCCGGAGCCGGCTGGGCGGTTGGCGCGGGGCGCGCGCGACGCACCACGCGCTTCGGCTGTTCTTCCTGCTTCGCCTTAGGCGGTCCCTCGTCATAGCCGACGAACACCTGATAATTGCGCGAACTCGGTTCCGGAACGGTCACGTTCGGATCGCTGAACACGAACTGGGTAGCGGAGGAGGTATCGCTCACCTGAACCTTGTACTGGTGAAGCTGCGAATAAAGCACGTCGCCGCCGCGCATCACCACCACGCGGATCGGCATGGTGATGGTTCCGGCCGCCCCTTGCGGGCCGGGCACGACGCGCCCCGCAGCCGCGACATTCATGGTCAGTTGACCGTTGGATCGCTTGCAGTCGCGCGTCACCTCGCCGATCGAGGCCTGATAGACGATCTTGGCCGGGTCGTCCTGCCCGCCCCTGGCGTAGGTGTTGAAATAGGCTGTTCCTTCGCGCAGCGTCAGCGTCGGACAATAAGCCATCAGTTCGCTGGCCAGCACCTTCTCGCCGGAAGCGTTGGCGGCCTGCTTGCCCTGCACGTTCAGCACATCGCCGCCGTTCGACTGGCACCCGGCTATCGCCAGCATCATGCCGGAAAGAGCAAGGCCCGTGAAAAAGCGAAAATTCGATGTAGCAGCTACCATGAAGTGCACTTCCCTCTCGCGACGGTGGTGACCTATAGCAATCCGGCGGCGAAAATGCGACTGACGAAAGCGACAAATCCACACGCCTGCCGACTGGAAAAACGGAATAGCTTTCATGAACTACATCAGCACCCGCGGTGAAGCGCCTCGTCTCGGCTTTTCCGATGCCATACTTGCAGGGCTGGCACGGGATGGCGGCCTCTATCTGCCGCAGGAATGGCCCCGGTTTTCCACCGCCGATATCCGCGCCATGCGCGGCCTGACCTACCAGGAAATCGCGCTGCGCGTGATCACACCCTTCGTCGGCGGGGAGATCGCGACCCCGGTTCTGGAGAAGCTGATCAACGAGGCCTACGCCACCTTCCGCCATGAGGCGGTCTGCCCGCTGGTGCAGCTTGGCCCCAACAACTTCGTGCTCGAACTGTTCCATGGCCCCACGCTCGCATTCAAGGATGTGGCCATGCAATTGCTCGCCCGCCTGATGGACCATGTGCTTGCCGAGCGCGACCGGCGCGCCACCATCGTCGGCGCGACCTCGGGCGATACGGGCGGGGCGGCCATCGAGGCCTTCGCCGGCCGCAGCCGCACCGACATCTTCATCCTGTTCCCCAACGGCAAGGTGTCGCCGGTGCAGCAGCGCCAGATGACCACCTCGACGGCGGACAATGTCCACGCGCTCGCCATCGAAGGCAATTTCGACGACTGCCAGAGCCTGGTGAAGGAACTGTTCAACGATCACGGCTTCCGCGACCGGGTTGCGCTCTCGGGCGTGAATTCGATCAACTGGGCGCGCATCATGGCCCAGATCGTCTACTACTTCACCTCTGCCGTATCGCTCGGCGCGCCGGACCGCGCGGTTTCCTTCACCGTGCCAACCGGCAATTTCGGCGATATCTTTGCGGGTTACGCTGCAAAGCGCATGGGCCTGCCGGTGGAGACCCTGACCATAGCCACCAACGACAACGACATTCTGGCGCGCACGCTGGCAACCGGTGAATACCGGATGGAGGGCGTGGTCGCCACCACCTCGCCGTCGATGGACATCCAGATCTCGTCCAATTTCGAGCGCCTGCTGTTCGAGGCTTCCGGCCGCAACGCCGAAACGGTGCGGCGCTATATGAACGGTCTCAGCCAGTCCGGCGCCTTCACCATAGAGAAGCAGGAAATCGAGTCGATCCGCGAAGGCTTCACCGCCGGCCGCGCGACGATGAAGGACACGGCCGAAACGATCCGCGCCGCGCTGGCGTCGAGCGGTTACCTGCTTGACCCGCATACCGCCACGGCGGTCCATGTCGCAGCGGGCGCGCAGAATTCCGCCGCGCCGAACGTCATCCTTGGCACTGCCCACCCCGCCAAGTTCCCAGCCGCGGTGGAGGAAGCTTGCGGCGTGTCGCCGGCCCTTCCGGCATGGCTTTCACACCTGATGAGCGCAAAGGAAAACTACACAGTGCTTCCATCGGACAAAAAAATGTTGGAAGATCATATTTCCCGCCATACGCGGGCCTAGAGCATCGGGCCGATCCGGTGCTCTATCAAATTGTCAGGTCGTCCTTCGTGCGCCTTTCCGGCGAACGGCGATCCGGAGCCAGGGAGTGTGATCCATATGGGCGTTGAGGTAAGCCGTCTGTCGAACGGCCTGACAGTCGCCACCGAAACCCTTCCAAGCATGGAATCCGTCGCTCTCGGGGTCTGGGTCAAATCCGGAGCCCGTAACGAACGTGAAGACGAGCACGGAATGGCGCATCTGCTCGAACATATGGCTTTCAAGGGCACCGCCAGGCGCAGCGCCTTCCAGATCGCCTCCGAGATCGAGAATGTGGGCGGCGAGATCAACGCCGCCACCAGCGTCGAAACCACTTCCTTCTACGCCCGCGTGCTGTCGGACGACGTGCCTCTGGCGGTCGACCTTCTCGCCGATATCCTCCAGAACTCCACTTTCGAGCCCGAAGAGCTGGAGCGCGAGCAGAATGTCATCCTGCAGGAGATCGGCGCAGCGCACGACACGCCGGACGACGTCGTCTTCGACCGCTTCACCGAAACGGCCTTCCGCCACCAGACGCTCGGCCGCTCGATTCTCGGTACGCCGGAAACGGTGCTGTCCTTCAGTTCGGCGCAGCTTCACCGCTTCATGCAACGCGAATATGGCGCAGACCGCATGATCGTCGTCGCCGCAGGAGACGTGAAGCATGACGACTTCGTGCGGGAGGTGGAGCGCAAGCTGGGCGGCTTCCGTCCGCACGCGCAGGGCGCGATCTCCCAATATGCGCAATATGTGGGCGGCGATTTCCGCGAGAATCGCGACCTGATGGATGCGCAGGTCATCCTCGGTTTCGAGGGCCGCGCCTATCACGTACGCGACTTCTACGCCTCACAGGTGCTGTCGATGATCCTCGGCGGAGGCATGTCGTCGCGTCTGTTCCAGGAAGTGCGCGAAAAGCGCGGCCTCTGCTACTCGGTCTATGCCTTCCACTGGGGTTTCTCCGACACCGGCATTTTCGGCATCCACGCCGCCACAGGGCAGAACAATCTGGCCCAGCTGGTGCCGGTGATCGCGCAGGAATTGCAGAAGGCCGGCGACCGCATTCTCCCGGAGGAACTGGACCGGGCCCGCGCGCAATATCGCGCCGGGCTCATCATGTCTGGCGAAAGCCCGTCCAGCCGCGCGTCGCAAATCGCCCGCCAGCTTCTCCTGTTCGGCCGGCCCATCCCCAAGGAAGAGTTGATGGAGCGGCTTTCAGCGCTGAGCGTGGAACGGCTGACCGACCTGTCCGGACGGCTGTTCTCCGCCAAGCCGACCCTTGCGGCCGTCGGCCCCATCGGTCCGCTGACCTCATACGAATCCGTAGTGGGCGCGCTACCTTCCTCCACGTCGATGCCGCACCGGCTTGCCGTGTAGAATTTTTGCAGCCGTGTTCGCCCTTCCCTTCATCCGCCGCGAAATTCCGGCACCGGAAGGCGACAGGGTAAGCCTGCGTGCGCCACAGATCGGCGACTACCGTGAATGGGCGCAATTGCGCGCCGCCAGCCGTGCTTTCCTCGAACCGTGGGAACCGCGCTGGCTGCCCGACGAGCTTGAGCGCACCGCATGGCGCATGCGCATCAACCACTATCGGCAGGACCATGCGCAGGGTATTGCCATGGCCTTTTTCATCTTCGAGAAAAGCCGCGGCAGGCTGGTCGGCGGCATAACGCTCGGCAATGTCCGCCATGGCGTCTCCAGGAGCGCCCAGGTCGGCTACTGGATCGGCCAGCCCTATGCCGGACAGGGCCTGATGACCGACGCCGTGAAGGCGCTTTCACGCTACGCTTTCGGCGAACTGAAGTTGCACCGGATCGAGGCAGCCTGTATTCCCGAAAACATTCGCTCCATCCGCGTGCTTGAAAAAGCCGGATTCCGGCGCGAAGGACTGCTGCGGTCCTATCTGAGGATCAACGGCGCCTGGCAGGACCATTATCTTTATGCCCGGATCGAGGACGATCCGCCGGCCGCGTGAACGTAAGGACTGATTTTGACGACATTCCCCGGAGCATCGGACCGGAAAGTGGTATCGGTTTTCGGATTGTTCCGATGCTCGATCAAAATGCCAGGGCGTCTTTTGTGCGTCCGAAAGGACGCACGGCGCTCTGGTGCGCGGCTGCTGCCGGCCACGCTTCTCGCCGCCCCCTTCCTCGTCCTTGGGCTTCTTTTCCAGATCGCGGCGGCTCACGCCGTCGAGCCGATCAAGATTTCCCGCGACGACGTGGCGCTGGATCTGTCCGGAGCCGTGGAGATCTACCGCAATCAGGGCGAGAACTTCCAGGTTTCCACCGCGCCCGGCCCGGACGGCATCGTGCGCCGCATCGAGGTCGAGGCCAATGACAACCGCTCCAGCGGCGACTGGGCCGTGTTCGCGCTTGCCAACACCACCGACGAGCAGATCGACCGCTTGATCGTCGCGCCGCATTTCCGGCTGGTGAACTCCGGCCTGCTGTGGCCCGACCTCGGCTCCACGCGCATCGCCGCCATCACGCCGAGCGAAGGCTTCGCGCTCGACCGGCAGGCCAGCCCCGACGCCGACGTGTTCCGCGTCACGCTCAATCCCGGCGCGGTCGTCACCTTCGTCGCCGATCTCGCGTCGCCCAAGCTGCCGCAGGTTTATCTGTGGGAGCCGGAGGCCTACAAGGATTCGGTCAATTCCTACACGCTCTATCGCGGCATCGTTCTCGGCATCGCCGGCCTGCTCGCCCTGTTCCTCACCATCCTGTTCGTGGTCAAGGGCACCTCTATGTTCCCGGCCACGGCCGCGCTTTCCTGGGCTGTCCTTGCCTATATCTGCGTGGATTTCGGTTTCCTCTACAAGATCATCGAGCTTTCGCCCGGCAATGAGCAGATATGGCGGGCGGGAACCGAGATCGGCCTGGCCGCCACCTTCGTGGTGTTCCTGTTCACCTATCTCAACCTCAACCGCTGGCATGGCCATTTCAGCTATGGCGCGCTGGTATGGATATTGTGTCTGGGGCTGATCGCCGGCATCGCCATCATCGACCCGCCGATCGCAGCCGGCATCGCCCGTTTCTCCTTCGCCGCCACGGCCCTGGTCGGCATAGGGCTCATCCTGTATCTCGGCATTCGCGGCTATGACCGCGCCATCATGCTGGTGCCAAGCTGGGTGATGGTGCTTCTGTGGCTCACCGGCTCATGGATGGCGGTGACCGGCCTGCTCGACAACGACATCGTGCAACCGGCGCTTGGCGGCGGCCTGATCCTCATCATCCTGCTGATCGGCTTCACCGTGATGCAGCACGCCTTCGCCGGCGGAGCGCTCCACCAGGGCCTGTTCTCCGATATCGAGCGGCAGGCGCTAGCGGTCATGGGCGCAGGCGACATCGTCTGGGATTGGGACGTGCTGCGCGACCGCGTGGTCACCCGGCCCGACATCAGCATTCAGCTCGGCCTTGAACCGAACAGCCTCGGCGGACCGGCCCGCAACTGGCTGCCGGTTCTCCACGCCGACGACCGCGACACGTTCCGCACCACGCTGGATATCGTGCTGGAGCACAGGCGCGGGCGCGTCGGCCAGCAATTCCGCCTGCGCGGGGCCGATGGCCACTATCATTGGTTTGCGCTGCGCGCCCGCCCGGTGATCGGCTCGGATGGCGAGGTCATCCGCTGCGTCGGCACCATGATCGACGTGACCGAGCACAAGAAGGCGGAAGAGCGCCTGCTGCACGACGCGGTGCACGACAACCTCACCGGCCTTCCCAGCCGCGAACTGTTCATGAACCGGCTGGAGGCCGTCATCGCCATCGCCCGCACTGAGGAAAAGGTGCGGCCGACCGTGTTTGTAATCGACATTGACCGGTTCAAGCAGGTCAATGACGGGCTCGGCATTTCCGCCGGCGACACCATTCTGCTGACCATAGGCCGCCGGTTGCACCGGCTGCTCAAACCGCAGGATTCCCTGTCGCGCTTCGCCGGCGACCAGTTCGCGCTGATGCTTCTGTCCGACCAGGAACCGGCACGCATCGCCGCCGTGGCGGACGCGATCAAGCACGCCATCAGCGCCCCGATCACCTTCGCCAAGCGCGAGATCGTGCTGACCGCCTCCATCGGCCTGATCAGCTGGACTTCGGACCAGACCTCGGCCGGAGACATGGTCAAGGACGCCGAACTGGCGCTGCATCAGGCCAAGCGCTTCGGCGGCGACAGGATAGAGCCTTTCCGCCCCTCCTTCCGCACCGTGGGCACCGACAAGCTGCAGTTCGAATCCGACCTTCGCCGGGCCATCGAGCGTAAGGAACTCACCCTCGCCTACCAGCCGATCGTGCGGCTGGAGGACAACAGCATCGCCGGCTTCGAAGCCCTGATGCGCTGGGAACATCCGCGGCGCGGCATGATTCCGCCAGCCGATTTCATTCCGGTGGCGGAGAATTGCGGGCTGATCGTTCCGCTCGGCCTGTTCGCCATGCAGAAGGCCGCCGAGGACCTCGTTTCGTGGCAGAAGCAGATCGGCGACGTGCCGCTGTCTGTTTCCGTCAATCTTTCCAGCCGCCAGCTCATTCGCCGCGATCTCGTCAGCGACGTGCGTTCCATTCTCGCCCGCGCCAATCTCAAGGCGCGCTGTTTCCGGCTGGAGCTGACCGAATCTCTGGTCATGGACAATCCCGAACAGACCGCCCATGTGCTGAACAAGCTCAAGCATCTCGGCATCGGCCTGTCGCTCGACGATTTCGGCACCGGCTATTCGTCGCTCGCCTATCTCACCCGCTTCCCGTTCGATACGATCAAGATCGACAAGAGCTTCGTCGACGACACCACGCCGAAGCGCACCATGCTTCTCAAATCCATGGTCAACATGGCCCATGAGCTGGGCCTTTCGGTGGTTGCCGAAGGCGTGTCCGATCCGAGCGACGCGCTGGAGCTTCGCCAGATCGGCTGTGAATATGTGCAGAGCTTCATGTTCGGCCCGCCGGTTTCCGGCGATCAGGCCATCAAGCTGCTGAAGGAACAGTACCCTCTAGCGCAGGCGTGATTATCCGTATCGGATCAGGCGTGCCCGGCGTTCGGGCTGAGATGCGCGATGTCTATGCCGATCGAGGCGAGGATACGATCATACGTGCTCTCGATCTCAGCGTCGAACAGCAGTTCCGGTGTGGCCGGGCAGGTCAGCCAGCCGTTCTGGGCGATCTCGTTCTCGAGCTGGCCCGCGCCCCAACCCGAATAGCCAAGCGCCATCAGCGCGCTGCGCGGTCCCCGGCCGGTCGAGATGGCCCGCAATATGTCCACCGTCGCAGTCAGACAGATGTTGTGGGCCACATTGAGCGAGGATTCGACCCGGTAATCGCCCGAATGCAGCACGAAACCGCGGCTGCGATCGACCGGACCTCCATTGCGGATCACCAGGTCGCGCGCCGGCGGCGACAGGCGGATCGCTTCCTGCTCGTCCATGATGCCAAGCTGCACGAGAAGGTCGGGGAACAATATCTGCTGGGTCTGGTTGATGATCAGGCCCATCGCGCCCTCGTCGCTGTGGGCGCAGACATAGATCACGGAGCGTGCGAACCTGTCATCCTTCATGCCGGGCATGGCGATGAGGAACTGATCCTCGAGGAAACCGCCGCGCCCCGAGTCCGCATTCTTGCCGGACAATATATCCATCCCGTGAAAGTTAGCGCGTTTCAGCGACGCTGGAAAGATGCGCCAGCGTCACGCCTGCCTGCTGAAAATTCCAGCTTACCACCGATGCTCACGCAAAAATGATACGGGGCGCAGGTCAAAAGTGGTTGCAGAGGCGGTCGGCGAGGGCCAAACCGAACGCCATGCGCAGCCCGTTCATTTTTCCGGTCATTTCACTGGCGGCCGCTCTCGTCGTCCTTCCCGCCCATGCGGCCTCGTCGGACTGG
Source organism: Aquamicrobium ahrensii (assembly GCF_040545755.1). Taxonomy (NCBI): domain Bacteria; kingdom Pseudomonadati; phylum Pseudomonadota; class Alphaproteobacteria; order Hyphomicrobiales; family Phyllobacteriaceae; genus Aquamicrobium; species Aquamicrobium ahrensii. Next base: position 397,166 of record NZ_JBEPMN010000002.1, on the reverse strand, counting down.
CACCAGAACGAGGGCGGACGGATCCGGCTCGTTACAGCCAGCCAGCCCGACGCTGAAGGGCGCCTGCAAGGTGTGCTTGAGATCGACCTGAAGCCCGGCTGGAAGACCTATTGGCGCGACCCCGGCGATAGCGGCGTGCCGCCGCAGATCACGGTCGATGGCAAGCGGTTCAGGGAAGCGAAGCTCGACTTCCCCGCCCCCAGTCGGCACGACGACGGCTATTCGGAATGGGCGGGCTATGACCGCTCCGTGCTGCTGCCGGTCAGCTTCACTGTGGCCGATGGCGCGGCACCGATGGGCAGCATCGCCGCACAGGTGCTGGTCGGCATATGTGAGAAGATCTGCATTCCGGTTCATGCCGATCTGGAAGTCGATCTGGCCAAACCTTCCCATGAGGCGGTGGAAGAAGCTCTGGTGCGCAACGCACGGGCGGCGCTGCCCGGACGGGCCGCCGCGGATTTCGGCGTCAGCGTTATCGCCTCGGAAAACGGCGTTCTGGAAGTGGAAGCCTCGCTCCCACACGGCGCACAATCGGTAGAACTCTTCGTCGCCGGCGAAGAAGGCTATGCCTTCGCAACGCCTGCCCGCAAGGCTCAGGATGGCAGGCTTGTGTTCGAGTTGCCTATCCTTGCCCGCCCCGCACAAAAGCCCCTCGGAGAGGGCGTGCCTTACACGCTGACTTCCTCCGCAGGCGCGGTTTCCGGCTTCCTGCCCTATCCCTGAACCAGCGTCGTTGCAGCGGCAGGCATAGTCCGCTATCGATCTCACGTCCCTTTACATGATGAGGAATTTCCATGACGATTTCCGTTGGCGACAAGCTGCCTGAAGCCACTTTGAAGACCATGACCGCCGACGGCGCAAAGGAACTGACCACTGCCGACATTTTCGCGGGCAAGAAGGTCGTTCTGTTCGGTGTGCCGGGTGCTTTCACCCCCACCTGCAACAACAATCATCTGCCCGGTTACCTGGAAAACAACGACGCGATCCGCGCCCGCGGCGTGGACACGATCGCCGTGGTGGCCGTCAACGACGCTTTCGTGATGGGCGCATGGGAAAAATTCACCGGCGGGGAAGGCAAGATCGTCTATCTGGCCGACGGCAGCGGCACTTTCGTCAAGGCGCTCGGCCTTGACATCGATCTGACGGGAGCCGGCATGGGCCTGCGCTCCAAGCGCTTTTCCATGATCCTCGATGACGGCAAGGTGACTGCGCTCAATATCGAGCCAGTACCGAGCAAGGCCGACGAGACCACGGCTGCGAAAATCCTGGAGCAGCTCTGAGCACAGGAAAAGAGCCGGCAAGCCGGCTCTCGTCTTTCAATAGCTCTGTGACGACCGGCGCGGCTTCGCCCGCGCCGGTTTTTCCATATCGGGTTTCGGCGCCGCGTTCGCAGTCCGCACAGGTCCCTTCTTGAACGGGGCCATGCCCTCGCGCGCCAGTTCGTCGGCGCGTTCGTTCTCGGGATGGCCGGCATGGCCCTTGACCCAGAGCCAGTTCACCTTGTGACGATTGCGCGCTTCATCCAGCGCCTGCCACAACTCCACATTCTTGACCGGCTTCTTGTCCGCCGTCTTCCAGCCGCGCCGTTTCCAGCCATCGATCCAGCTTGAAATGCCGTCCTTCACATAGATGGAATCGGTGTGCAGATCGACTTCGCAGGGTTCTTTCAGCGCGTTCAGCGCCGAAATCGCGGCCATCAGTTCCATGCGATTGTTGGTCGTCTGCGCCTCCCCGCCGGACATCTCGCGCGTCGTGCCGTTGAAACGCAGGATCGCGCCCCAGCCGCCAGGCCCCGGATTGCCGGAACAGGCGCCGTCGGTGAAGATTTCCACGCACTTCATGGCAGCCCGTATTCCTGCGGCGAGACGATGGCGCGATGGAAGCGCATCTTGCGGATGTATTCGGCCGGATCCCGCTTGACGACGAGGTCTCCATCCGGCCCGTGCAACCAGTCATAAAGACGGGTCAGCATGAAGCGCAGCGCCGAGCCGCGCGCCAGAATGGGCAGCGCCTGCTTCTCGTCGTCTGTCAGCGGTCGCACGCTCTGATAGCCGGCAAGCAGCGCGGCACCCTTGGTGAGGTTGTAGGACATGTCCTTCTCGAAGCACCAGGCGTTGAGGCAGGTGGCGAGATCGTAGGCGAGCAGGTCGTTGCAGGCGAAATAGAAATCGATCAAGCCTGACAGCTTTTCGCCAAGGAAGAACACATTGTCCGGAAACAGATCGGCATGGATGACGCCGCCCGGCAGGTTCATGGGCCAGCTTTCCTCGAAAGCGGCGAAGTCGGCGTCGACCTCCCGCGCCAGACCGGACTCGACCTCATCGGCGCGCCCGCGCGATGCGGTCCACAATTCCCGCCAGCCATCGAGCGCCAGCGCGTTCCTGCGGGTCATCGGGAAGTCGGCTCCGGCCAGATGCATAGAGGCCAGAACCCTGCCCACCTCCCGACAATGCGCGGCGGTGGGCCGGCGCGGCCACATGCCTTCCAGAAAGGTGATGATGGCGGCCGGCCGTCCCGCCAGTGCGCCAATGATCTCGCCGTCATGCCGGTGCACAGGCAGCGGGCAGGAAATCCCCCTGCCGGCCAGATGGTCCATCAGGCCGAGGAAAAACGGCAGGTCGGTCTTTTCCACCCGCTTCTCATAAAGCGTGAGGATGAATGAGCCTCCGCTCGTGTGCAGGAGGAAATTCGAGTTTTCAGTCCCCTCGGCGATGCCCTTGTAGGACAAAAGCTCGCCGACGGGATAATCGCGCAGGAACGCGCCCAGTTCACCTTCGGTGACATCGGTGTAGACGGCCATGCGTGCCTGCTATCGTTCGCCGTTGACGAAGGCCATGTCGGCCTTGGTAAGTTCCACGTCGCGCAGCACGCGCATGACCGGGAAATCCTCGGTCTCGGTGGCGGTGATGGCCAGATCGACCGTGACGTCGAAGCGCGCCCTGAAGGCTTCGATGATCTCGTCGACGATGATTTCGGGCGCAGAGGCCCCGGCCGAAAGACCGAGCGTGGAAATCTTGCCGATCTCGTTCCACGGAATCTCGCTGGCGCGCTGCACCAGAAGAGACATGCGCGCGCCCGCGCGTTCCGCCACCTCGACCAGCCGGCGCGAATTGGAGGAATTCGGCGCGCCGACCACGAGATAGAGGTCGGCGCCGGGGGCCGTTTCCTTCACCGCGTCCTGCCTGTTGGTGGTGGCGTAGCAGATCGATTCGGCCGCCGGAGCCTGCATCGTCGGGAAACGCTCCTGCAAGGCCTCCAGAATATGGGCGGTGTCCTCGACCGACAGCGTGGTCTGGGTCACGAAGCCCAGCACCTGCGCGTCGGCCGGCTGAAAGGTGCGGGCGTCGTCTTCCGTTTCGATAAGCGTCACCGCGCCATCCGGCAACTGCCCCATGGTGCCGATCACTTCCGGGTGGCCCGCATGGCCGATCAGCAGCACATGGCGGCCATGGCGATGATGGCGGATCGCCTGCTTGTGGACCTTGGAAACCAGCGGACAGGTCGCATCCAGATAAAACAGGTTCCGCTCCCGCGCATCGGCGGGAACCGATTTCGGCACGCCGTGGGCCGAGAAGACGACCGGGCATTGATGATGGTCGTCTGGGATCTCATGGAGTTCCTCGATGAACACCGCGCCAAGGTTCTGCAACCCCTCGACCACATAGCGATTGTGCACGATCTCGTGGCGCACATACACCGGCGCGCCGTATTTCTTGATGGCCAGAACCACGATCTGGATCGCCCGGTCCACGCCGGCGCAGAAACCGCGCGGCTGGCAAAGCCGAATCGTCAACGGCGGCCTGGTCACAGTCGGCGCGTTATCGGCCGGGATGGTCTTGAGCATCTGGTCCAAATTCTTTCGCAATGCCGGTCGCCGACCGCAGCACCCTTTCGCTGGAATGCCGGAGCAGCGGACGTTCTGACGAACGGGCCCGCAATTCCAGCCAATTTTCCTGGAGCGCCGTGCATCTTTTCGGACGCACAAGGAACGCTCCAACCCTGTGATCGAGCATCGGAACAACCCGAAACCGCGTACGCCTTGCGGTCCCATGCTCTGGCCGCATCCTGCGACGCCGGGATGACCCATCTGGCTGCAAGATGCCGTAGCGGCGCTCCGCTCGACATGGGATGACCATGCCACTCATGTCAAGGGTCGGGGACGATCGCCTTCATGACCGCCGGCGTTTGCGTCGCCCGACCAGTGAAAACAGAAGCACGCCTGCAAGCGCCACCGCCAGCCCGTACCATGTCACCGCATATTCGAGGTGATTGTTGGGCAGGTCGACGATGGTGACGCCGCCGGCGGGCCATCCTCCTGGATTTGGCGTCGCATCGGCGTCGAGGAAGAAGGGAATGAGCGTGTATCCGGCAGGCAATCCGGCCGACGCGGCCATGGCGTCGCGGTCCTTCCAGTAGAATACGTTCTTGGCCAGATCATTGTCCGGCACGATGCTGGATGGCTTTTCGGCAAGAGGATTGCGGCCGAGGCCCGTCACCGCAAGCGTGCCCTGCACCTGACCTTCGGCCCGGCTGGAGGCTTCCTTCATGCCATAGGGAACGAACCCGCGATTAACCAGAAGGAAGCGGCCATCCTCCAGTTTCAGCGGTGTGTAGACATAAAAGCCGGACTGGCCTTTCCATGTGGCCAGAAAATGCCGCTCGCCTTCATGCACGAAGACGCCGTTCACTGAAACCGGCACATAATCCACATCGCCGCTTTCCTCAAAAAGCCGCTCCGCCTGCTGGAGAGAAATCGGTTGTGAATGCATGCGCTGGTCTATGGTGGCGAGCAGGCCCTCTTTCCACTTCAGCCGCTGCATCTGCCATGTGCCGAGCGAAAGCAGCACGGCAAGCCCGATCAGGCTCAGCAGGACGGCAAGCCAGAAGCGACCTCGGCCCTTCAGTTCCGTGGCGGGGCTATCGCTCATTCGTTGCTATCCAGCCTGCCCTGCGCCGCCTTGTTGGCATATTGCAGCGTCAGCAGAACGCCCTTTATCCAGCGCAGCGACAAAAGAGCAAGGATGAGCGCCAGCGGCGCCCACAGCAGCATATGAACCAGAAGCGTGGGGCTGTAGGTCACCTCGACCCACAGGGCCAGCCCGACAACGATGAAGCCGATGATCAGAATGACGAACACCGCCGGTCCGTCACCCGCATCGGCATAGGAATAGTCGAGACCGCAACTGCTGCATTCCTTGCCGACAGTCAGAAAGCCGGAAAACAGCCTGCCCTCGCCGCAGCGTGGGCAACGGCCCGCAATCCCCGCGCGTATCGGATCGACAGGAGCCCACAGGGCCCGATCCTCACCGCCTGATGTCTGCTTGTCGGTCATCTCTTCACCCTGAAGGCGTTCCGCCTGATCAGCCCACACCGGAAGGAGTTCTGGATGCGGCTTGCCGCTGCGCCATGGATACTGCTCTACCAGCCGAAAGCGGAAAAGGAAAAGGCGGCCACGTTGCCGCAGCCGCCCATTCATTCATATTTCGCCTGCGCCTCAGTGGACCGCGATGACGCCGCCCATCGAAGCCCACACATAGATGGTGGCGTAGAGGAAGAGCCACACCACGTCGACGAAGTGCCAGTACCAGGCTGCGGCTTCGAGGCCGAAATGCTGCTTCGGCGTGAAGTCGCCACGGATGGCGCGGATCAGGCAGACGATCAGGAAGATGGTTCCGACGAAAACGTGGAAGCCGTGGAAGCCGGTCGCCATGAAGAAGGTGGCTCCGTAGATGGAGTCCTTGAAGGCGAACGGCGCATGGGCATATTCGTACGCCTGCACGAAGCTGAACAGGACGCCGAGCGCCACAGTGATGGCCAGACCGTTGATCAGCCCCTTGCGGTCGTTATTCAGCAGGGCATGGTGGGCCCAGGTCAGCGACGTGCCCGACAGCAGCAGAATGATGGTGTTGTAAAGCGGCAGGTAGAAGGGGTCGAGAACCTCGATGCCCTTCGGCGGCCAGATGCCTCCGGTATATTCATTGCGCGCGTACTGGACCGTTTCTCCCGGAAACAGGCTGGCGTCGAAAAACACCCAGAACCAGGCGACGAAGAACATCACCTCGGAGGCGATGAACATGATCATGCCATAGCGCAGGTGAAGCGAGACGACCCGTGTGTGGTGCCCTTCATGGGCCTCCTTCACCGTGTCGGACCACCAGCCATACATGGTGTACAGGACGATGAGCACGCCAACCCAGAATGGCCATGGCGAGGCCATGTTGACGCCGAAGACCGGAAATTCGTTACCCTTCAGATACTGCATCCAGAAGACGCCGCCGATGCACATGACCAGCGCGCCCAGGGAGCCGAGGACGGGCCACGGGCTAGGGTCGAGGATATGATAGTCATGTTGTTTCGCGTTTGCTTCAGCCATATCAGCCCCCGAGGTTCTCTTCGGCGTTCGTTGTGGGTTTGTTATCTGTATCGATCGCGCCGGTGACTGCGGAGTCGACCTTGTCGATCGGGAACATTGTGTAGGACAGGGTTATGGTCTTTACGTTCTTCAGTTCCGGCACGTCCACGATATCGGGATCGACGAAGAAGATGACCGGCATGTCCATCGTTTCGCCCGCGGCGAGCGTGGTGTCGGTGAAGCAGAAGCATTCCACCTTGTTGAAATAGGCTCCGGCCGTTTCCGGCGTCACATTGAAGGTGGCGCGACCACCGGTCGGGACGGAAGCGACGTTGGTGGCCGTATAATGCGCCTGCGCCGTCTCGCCGATCTTGACCGTGATCGACCGGTCGACGGGCGCGAATTTCCACGGCACGCCGCCGGCCGTGTTGGCGTCGAAACGGATCGTGATATCGCGATCCAGCACGCGGTCCGAATATTGGGTCACCCGCTGCGTGGTGCCGCCGTAGCCCGTCACCTGACAGAACAGCGTATAGAGCGGCACGGCCGCGTAGGCCATGCCGACCATGCCGCAGAAAAAGGCGACGCAGATCGCCGCAACCCTGCGGTTGCTCTTCAGTCTGGCCTCGTCCTTGTCAGAAGCGATGGTCATGTCCTCCCTCAAAACGATCTGTTGAGAATGGCAGGGCCGAATTTCGCAAGCGTTGCGACATAGAAGATGACGACAAGCCCCGCCAGAGCCAGACCGATGGCGATCGAACGCCAGCGGCGGGCCTTCTTCTGCTTTTCGGTCAGGTCGACCAGTTCAGGCTTGTCCATGGCGCTCACGCTCCGAGGCCCATCAGATGGGCGATAAGCCTGTCACCGAGATAGGCGGCGAAGATCACGAAAAGATAGACCAGCGAGAACCCGAACAGGGACTTTGCAGGCGCCATGACCTTGTCCTCGTCGGACATCGCCAGCACCTTCCACGCATACCACACGAAGCCGAAGCCCAATGCGAGCGACACAGCTCCGTAGAAGAGCGTCGTGTAGCCCAGCAACCACGGCGCCACGCCGATCGGCGCAAGCAGCAGCGCGTAGGCGAAAATCTGGCGGCGTGTCGATGCATGGCCGGCCACGTTGGGCATCATCGGAATTCCCGCGCGCTCATAGTCGCCGGACTTGAACAGGGCCAGCGCCCAGAAATGCGGCGGCGTCCACAGGAAGATGATGAGGAAGAGGATGACGCTTTCCAGGCTGATATTGCCGGTTGCGGCAGCCCAGCCGATCATGGGCGGGAAAGAGCCGGAAGCACCGCCGATGACGATGTTCTGCGGCGTCCAGCGCTTCAGCCACATGGTGTAGATGACGGCATAGAAGAAGATGGTGAAGGCGAGCAGCGACGCCGACAGCCAGTTGACCAGCACGCCAAGGGTCATCACCGACAAAACCGAAAGCACGAGGCCGAAACCGAGCGCCTCCCCGGGCGTGACGCGACCGGCCGGCACCGGACGCTTGGCGGTGCGGCTCATGACCTTGTCGATATCGGCGTCGTACCACATGTTGAGCGCGCCGGACGCGCCCGCACCGATGGCGATCGCCAGAATGGCGATGACGGCGAGCAGCGGGTTCATCGGCCCCGGCGCGGCGACAAGGCCCACAACCGCGGTGAACACGACCAGCGACATAACGCGTGGCTTCAGCAGCGCGATATAGTCGCCAGGCGTCGCTTCCGACATGCGAACCGGCGCATCGTCAATATGTCTGTCGATCAGGGCCATGCGTACTCAACGTCCGATCAATTCCGTGTGGCCAAACCGCCGGCCGGAGCCGGCGGTTCGCATTCAGGTCCGTATCACCGGATGCGGGGCAGTTGCTCCCACTGGTGGTAAGGCGGCGGCGAAGGCAGCTGCCATTCGAGGGTGGTGGCGCCCTCGCCCCACGGGTTGGCCCCGGCGACACGCTTCTTCTGGAAGGCCTCGAACACGCCGAACAGGAAGATCAGCACGCCGATGCCCGCGAAATAGGAGCCGTAGGACGACACCATGTTCCAGCCCGCATAAGCGTCCGGGTAGTCGATATAGCGGCGCGGCATGCCGGCCAGACCCAGGAAATGCTGCGGGAAGAACACCACATTGACGCTGATGAACGTGACCCAGAAATGAAGGTCGGCGATCTTCGGCGAGTACATGTAGCCGGTCATCTTCGGGAACCAGTAATACCAGGCCGCAAAGATCGCGAACACGGCGCCCAGCGACAATACGTAGTGGAAGTGCGCCACCACATAATACGTGTCGTGGTACATGCGATCGAGGCCGGCATTGGCGAGCTGGACGCCGGTCACCCCGCCCACAGTGAACAGGAAGATGAAGCCGATCGCCCATAGCAGGGGGGTGCGGAAGGTGATCGAGCCGCCCCACATCGTCGCGATCCACGAGAAAATCTTGATGCCGGTGGGCACCGCGATGACCATCGTGGCGAAGGTGAAGTAACGCTGGGCGTTCAGCGAGATGCCGGAGGTGAACATGTGGTGCGCCCACACGACGAAACCAACGGCGCCGATCGCGACCATGGCGTAGGCCATGCCGAGATAACCGAACACCGGCTTGCGCGAGAAGGTCGACACGATGTGGCTGACGATGCCGAAGCCCGGCAGAATCAGGATGTAGACCTCGGGATGACCGAAGAACCAGAACAGGTGCTGGTACAGGATCGGATCTCCGCCGCCTTCCGGATTGAAGAAAGCCGTGTCGAAATTACGGTCCGTCAGCAGCATGGTGATGCCGCCGGCCAGAACCGGGAGCGACAGAAGCAGCAGGAAGGCGGTGATCAGCACCGACCACGCGAACAGCGGCATCTTGTGCATGGTCATGCCAGGAGCGCGCATGTTGAAGATGGTGGTGATGAAGTTGATGGCCCCCAGGATGGAGGACACGCCGGCGATGTGGACCGAGAAGATGGCGAAGTCCATCGCAGGCCCCGGCTGGCCGGAAGTCGAGAACGGCGGATACATGGTCCAGCCGCCGCCAATGCCGTGCGCACCCGGGGCGCTCGGCACGAAGAACGAGATCAGCAGCAGGATGAGCGCCGGAGGCAACAGCCAGAAGGAGATGTTGTTCATGCGCGGAAACGCCATGTCCGGCGCGCCGATCATGATCGGGATCATCCAGTTGGCGAAGCCGCCGATAAGCGCCGGCATGACCATGAAGAAGATCATGATCAGCGCGTGCATGGTGGTGAACACGTTGAACATGTGCTTGCCGGCGTCCAGCGCGGCCGCGCCTTCGACGCCATAGACCATGGAAGCGAGACCGTGGAAGATCTGGATACCCGGCTCGGCCAGCTCCCAGCGCATCATGATCGACATGACGCCGCCGATGATACCCGAAATGATCGCGAAGATCAGATAGAGGGTGCCGATGTCCTTGTGATTGGTCGAATAGACCCAGCGAACCCAGCCACGCGGAGCGTGGTGATCGTCATGTGTTTCAGCATGTGCCATTTTCGGCTCCGTTACCTTGAATACCTGGGTTGCGGGCTCAGTTTGCAGCGGCCAGTTTGCCGGCCGCCTCGATCTGGGCGGTCAGCGCCTTGTTGGCGGCGGGAAGATCGCCCTTGGCTGCCGCCAGCCAGCTTTCATATTGCTCAGGAGCAACGACACGAACGGCGATCGGCATGAAGGCGTGATCCTTGCCGCAAAGCTCGGAACACTGCCCGTAATAGAAGCCTTCCTTCTCGACCTTGAACCAGACCTCGCTCAGGCGGCCGGGCACAGCGTCGCTCTTGATGCCGAAGGACGGCACAGCGAAGGCATGAATGACGTCGGAAGCCGTGACGAGCACACGAATCATAGTGTTGGCGGGCACCACCATTTCGTTGTCGACCGCAAGCAGGCGCGGATAGACGGACTTGTCCTCCTTGCCGGAAGCGGCGCGGTCATCTTCCTGCAACATGGCCGAGTTGAACGAGAGCGCGTCGTCGGTCTGGTACTCGTAATCCCAGTTCCACTGGTTTGCCGTCGCCTTGATGGTCAGCTGGGCTTCCTCAGGCGGAGTGTACTGGTTGGTGAGCAACTGGAAGGACGGCACGGCCAGCAACAGCAGGATCAGCACCGGCCCGACGGTCCAGATCACCTCGATCACGGTGTTGTGGCTGGTGCGGGAGGGCACCGGGTTGGCGCTCGCACGAAACCTCACGATGCAATAGCCGAGCAGCACCAGAACCAGAAGCGTGACCGGAATGATGAAGGCGAGCGTATAGCCCTCGAACCAGGCGATCTGCTGCATGATATCGGTTGCGGCAGGCTGGAACCTGTATTCCCAGTCCGACGGCTGCGCCGCCCAGACGGACGCTGCGGAAAGCAATGCGGCAGCGGCGCCGATTCCCCCTGCAATGAATCTTTTCATCGCCCTTATCATCTCCCTTGCTCACGCATCCAACGCGAGAATAATCCAATTGATGCCGGAACGGGAATCCCGGACAGTCGATGGTGGTTCAAACCATACTCTGTTTCCCTCCGCAAGGAAGGACCGGGCTCATCCATGCGGCATTTTTGCGCGCGGCATCGCAGCAATATGCCGGCCTTGATGTAAGCGCATTCTTGCCCCGGGCTGGCCGCACGGGCAAAATAGAGGTGCAAAAACCGCATTATTGCCGCCGCCGGAAGCAATTGGGCGCGTTCGCGTCCTTCCGCTCCGCGCATGTGCGGCTTAAAGTGAGGCGATTCGCAGTGGAGCCGTCATGAAGTCTTGGGTTTCGGGAACCTTGGCGAAGGTCACCTTCCTCGCCGCCTTGCTGGGGGTGATGTCAGTTTCGGGCTTAGCCCTTGCGCAGCAGAACGGCACGGTTCGCTCGACCCATGGCGCGTGGTCGGTGATCTGCGACACGCCCCCGGGCGCGACCGCCGAACAATGCGTAATGATGCAGAATGTGGTCGCCGAGGACAGGCCGGAAATGGGTCTGTCTGTCGTCGTGCTGCGCACGGCCGACAACAAGGCTGAAATCCTGCGCGTGCTGGCTCCGCTCGGCGTGCTTCTGCCCAACGGCCTCGGTCTCAATGTCGACGGCAAGGACATCGGCCGCGCCTATTTCGTGCGCTGCTTCCAGGACGGCTGCTATGCCGAGGTGATCCTTGAAAAGCAGCTCCTGGATACGCTCAAGGCAGGCGCGTCGGCGACCTTCATCATCTTCCAGACGCCGGAAGAAGGCATCGGCATCCCGGTCGATCTAAAAGGCTTCGCGGACGGTTTCGCAGCGCTGCCCTGAGCCGGCGCTTCGGTCGGTTCTTAGCCCTCCCCTCATTGCCGAACGGGTCTCGCGCGCTTACATGGCGGCGAGACCTTTTTGTTCAAGCATCGGATCGCCCTGAAAACCGGGCGTCATTTTCCGGGCCGATGCTCTCGCTCGAGGACATGTCATGACCAGCCTGCTTTCCCAGTTCGACATTTCCGAGGATCATATCCGAACGCTCGTCGCCGACACGCTGCACGGCGCGGACGATGGCGAACTTTTCCTCGAACACAGCGAAAGCGAATCGCTGATGTTCGACAATGGCCGGCTCAAGACCGCAAATTTCAACACCGATCGCGGCTTTGGCCTGCGCGCGGTTGCAGGCGAGGCGGTGGGCTACGCCCATTCGAGCGAGCTTTCCCGTGCCGCGCTCCTGCGCGCCACAGACGCGGTCGCAACCGTGAAAAACGGCCATGAAGGCACGCTTGCCGATGCGCCCGCCCACACCAATCACCGCCTTTACTCCGACGAGAATCCTATCCCCACGCCGGGCTTCGAAGCCAAGGCGAAGCTTTTGCAGGAGATCGACGGCTGGCTGCGCGCCGCCGATCCGCGCGTGCGGCAGGTGACGGCGTCGCTCGCCTCGTCATGGCAGCATGTGGAAATCCTGCGTGGCGATGGGCAGGTTGTGCGCGACATCCGTCCGCTGGTGCGCATGAACGTGGCGGTCGTGGTCGGTGACGGCGACCGTCAGGAAAGCGGCTCCTACGGCACGGGCGGCCGCAGGGATTTCGGTGAATTCCTCACGGAAGAGAATTGGAAACATGCCGCCGGCGAAGCCTTGCGGCAGGCGCTCGTCAATCTCGAAGCGGTTCCCGCCCCTGCCGGCGCTTTCGACATCGTGCTCGCCAACGGCTGGCCGGGCGTGATGCTGCACGAGGCGGTCGGGCATGGGCTCGAAGGCGATTTCAACCGCAAGAAAACCTCAGCTTTCGCGGGCCTGATGGGTCAACAGGTGGCAGCCAGGGGCGTCACCGTGGTGGACGACGGCACCATTGCGGAACGGCGCGGTTCGATCACGGTGGACGACGAGGGCACGCCCAGCGCCCATAATGTGCTGATCGAGGACGGCAAGCTCGTCGGTTACATGCAGGACCGGCAAAACGCCCGCCTCATGGGCATGAAGGCGACCGGCAACGGACGCCGCGAAGGCTATGCCCACCGGCCGATGCCGCGCATGACCAACACCTATATGATGTCCGGCGACAAGACGCCCGAGGAAATCATATCCTCCGTGAAGAAGGGCATCTACGCCGTGTCCTTCGGCGGCGGGCAGGTGGACATCACCTCCGGCAAGTTCGTGTTCGGATGCACTGAGGCCTACATGATCGAGGACGGCAAGGTGACGCAGCCGGTCAAGGGCGCGATGCTGATCGGCAACGGCCCCGACGCCATGCATCGCGTCACCATGGTCGGCAATGACATGAAGCTCGACACCGGCATCGGCAATTGCGGCAAGGCCGGCCAGTGGGTGCCGGTCGGCGTCGGCCAGCCGCATCTGCGCATGAACCAGATGACGGTCGGCGGGACGCAGGTCTGAACGGCGTCACATCCACGAGGCCGCCGATCTCGGCAGCCTGTGATCCGGGTCGATGACAGTGAGTTCGGGCGCACCCTTGTGATTCCAGCGCCATAGCGCCACGCAGGCGCCGCCCGGAGACATGAAGGACGGATAGACCACCCCGTCCCACCCCTGCCGCAGCAGTTTCTCGCGCAGAACATGGGTGGCGGGAACCTCGCCGCGATCCATCATGTCGCGCCATTCGCAAATATGGATCGCGGGCGCTATGCCCAGCGCGTCCAGCGCCTCCGCATCGGTCAGGTCGGCAAGCTGTGCGCCCGTCAGTTCGAGCCGGGCGATCAGCGCCGGATGCTGGACAAAACCCTGATTGTATTCGGCCCAGGCTGTGGATAGTTCCCGCGCCGCATAGATGGTCGGCGCGCCGACCGGATTCCAGCGGCCACCGAAACGGGCCGCTCCCTGGCCTGACAGCGGCTGATGCGCCCATTGGGGCACGAAGGCGCGCCACAGGGTGAGAGGCGCTCTATCAGGCATAAACGCCGGAGCGCACGGCCTCCAGATAGGCGAGAACCTTGCCGGCCTTGCCCTCGCGCACGAGATCGTAGGCGGTCTTGCCGGCCCAGCCGGGTATGGGCTGGTGTTTGAACCAGATCGCGGCGCGGCGCTCGTCGCCCGACATTTCCCCAGCCATGGCCAGTATGCGCACGACAGGGCTCAGCGCCGCATCCACCTTGCGCGCGCCACTCTTGGCGGCCAGCGTGTTGCGGGCGACGCCGATCAGAGCCGCCAGCTCGGAAAGCGTGACGCCGAGCAGCTCAGCCACCCGCCTCGGCGACAGGAAAGGCGAACCGCTCTCGCCAAAGCGTGACGCCTGAATTTCAAGAGCCACGGAGGTCATGATGCATCCTCCTTTCATATTTTGAACGTCTTATGTTCAAAATAAGCGCAATCGGCGCTCAATTCAAGCGCAGCGCGCTTATCGCCTTTTCCTGGGCTTCTCCAGAAGGGCCACCGCCTCGACATGCGGGGACCACAGGAACTGGTCGATCGGCGTCACCTGCCTGAGCCGGTAACCCCCGGTAAGCAAAATGGCGAGATCGCGTGCGAAAGTGACAGGATTGCACGACACCGCCGCGACCAGCGGCACATCGGAGCGCGCGATCTGCCGGCATTGGTCCTCAGCACCGGCGCGCGGCGGATCGAAGACCAGCCCGTCGAAAGCATTCAGTTCCTTGAAGGTAAGCGGGCGGCGGAACAGGTCGCGCTTTTCCGAGGTCACGCGCTTGAGGCCGGGAGCATAACGGAACCCGCGATCCAGCGCGGCAAGGGCTGTGGCCTCACCTTCCACCGCATGAACCTCCGATTTCGTCGCCAGCCGCAGCGCAAAACTGCCGCAGCCCGCAAAGAGATCGGCAACCTTTTTCGCCCGCGACAGATGCTGGCCGACCAGATCGGTCATGGTCTGCTCAGCCGGTTCCGTCGCCTGAAGGAAGGCGCCGGGCGGGAGAGGCACCGCCGCAGCGCCGAACATGATCACCGGCTTCTTCGGCTCGATGATGATCTCGCCATCGACCGACAGCCTTGCCAGCCCGTGATGGATGACGAAATTGGAGGCGATCTGGCGCTGACGCTCGCCCATGCGGCCTGAACCGGAAGCCGCCACGTCCAGTCCCGAAGCTGTCATGGTGACGGTCATATGAAACGGTTTTGGCGTGGCGCTGATCAGGCTGCCCAGTTCGCGCAGCATATCCAGCGCCCCGACGATCTGCGGCAACGCGATCGGACATTCGTCAAGATCCACGATCTGCGTCGACATGTGCCGATTGAAGCCGAGCAGCAAGCCGGCCTCGCTGCGGCGCGCGCTGAGCGTAACCCGGCGGCGCGTATGCGGCGCGCATGGCACGATGTCGTCCACCTCGCAATCGATGCGCGCGCCCTTCAGCGCATGCACGAGTTTGTCGCGCTTCCAGGCGCGATATGCCGCGTCCTCCAGATGTTGCAGGGCGCAGCCGCCGCAATCGCCGAAATGACGGCAGGCAGGCTCGATCCTCAGCGGCGACTTCTCCAGCACCGCCATCAGCGTCGCGCGGTCGCGCTCACGGGCCGCGGTCACCACCTCCCCGGCCAGGGTGAAGGGAATGAACACCTGCCCGGCCTCGGTATTGGCTACGCCGTCGCCCTGAGCGCCCAGCCTGTCGATGGTGAAGCGCGCGCTCATTTGTCTTTCGCCCCGCCCAGCAGGAATTCACGGTTGCCGTCGCCGCCTTCGATTGGCGATGGATGCAGGCCGAGCGCCCGCCAGCCCGGCTGGCTGTCCAGCCAGTCGCGCAAATTCCCGGCGACACGCTCCCCGTCATCCGGGCTCTTCAACAGGCCGCCCTTGCCGATGGCCTGCCTGCCCGCCTCGAATTGCGGTTTCACCAGCAGCACCACCCGCGCACCGGGCGCGGCAAGTTCAAGGGCAGGCGGCAGGGCGATCTTCAGCGAAATGAAGCTGACGTCGGAGACGATGAAATCCGGTTTGCGATCTCCCAGATCGGCCGCGCCGAGGTCGCGGGCGTTCAGCCCCTCGATCGAGGTCACACGCGGATCAGCCGCGATCTCCTCGCGCATCTGGCCATGGCCGACATCAATCGCCGTGACATGGGCGGCGCCCCGCTCCAGCAGAACTTGCGTGAAGCCGCCCGTGGAAGCGCCGATATCGAGCGCTTCGCAGCCAGCCGGATCAAAACCGAAACAATCGAGCCCGGCAATCAGCTTCAGCGCCGCGCGCGAGACATAGGCGCGGGCCGGATCGGCGATCTCGACCGCGGCGTCGATGGCGACGGCTCGTCCGGGCTTCGCGGCAAGCGCGCCATCGACGCGCACGGTTGCGCGCTCGATCGCATCGCGGGCGCGGGATCGGCTGGCGAACAGGCCGCGCTCGACGAGCAATTCATCGAGCCGCAGCCGCCGGCTGGCTGGTGCTTCGGGCTTCATTCGCCTTCATTGGCGAAAGGTGGACGGGAACGCAAGCGCCGTCAGTGCGCCTTTTTGCTTTGCGGCGCAGTACGGGTGTCATCACGATAACGGCCATATTGAAGAACCTTGAGCGGCTCGCGCTTCTTTTGGCCTGCTTCCTGCCAGACGAAAACGGGTTCTTCGCCGGGCGCGAGGCCGCCGCGCAAATTTCCCATCCGCGCCGCCACGATCCCGCGCGCCGCTTCATCGATGCGGGTATCGATGCGCGCCTCGGCGACGCCGTGCGTCGTCGTCGCCATCGCAATTGCCAGACCGTAGAGAACCGCTTTCACTGTCATCCTGCCCTTTGCCGGGGCCAGAGCTAACAGCGCCACGTTGAGATTCGGCCAACCAGAAGGGTAAGCGAAACGGCAAAAAGCAGCGTGAACAGAGAGTTACAAAGGAAGCTGCGCGGGGCGATTCATGCCGCTCATGCGGTGATTCAGTAACGCGTCTATTCTCCGTCCAGCGGCTCGACGCCGGCAGGCTTGCCATCGCGTGCGAGCCTGATCTTCTCCACCTTGTCCTCGGCCGCCTTCAGCAAACGGTCGCAATGGGCCTTCAGCGCCTCGCCGCGTTCATAGATGCGGATCGACTGGTCGAGCGGCACCTCGCCGCGTTCGAGATCCTCGACGATCTTCTCCAGCGCATCGAGCGCCTGCTCGAAGCTCATGGCCTTCACGTCGTCGTTGGCCGATGCATCCATCCGTTTATCCCTTCATCAGGCGGCCGACATGGGCCGCAACCGAAAACGCCAGTCCGTGCAGATCGTAGCCGCCTTCAAGCAGGCTCACGAGGCGGTTGTCGCAATAGCGTGCCGCACGTTCCAGCAAATAGCCCGTCGCCCAGTCGAAATCGTCCTCGGTCAGGTTGATGTCCGCCAGCGGGTCACGATGATGGGCATCGAAGCCGGCCGAGATGATGATGAGATCAGGCGCGAAATCATCGATGCGCGGCAGAATCCGGGTGCCGAAGGCCTCGCGGAACGCTTCCGAACCCGTATCCGGCGCGAGCGGCGCGTTGACGACATTGCCGAACGCGCCGGTTTCGTTGCGCCGGCCGCTGCCCGGAAACAGCGGCAACTGATGGGTCGAGCAATAGAGAACACTTGGATCATCCCAGAAGATGTCCTGCGTGCCGTTGCCGTGGTGGACGTCCCAGTCAACGATCGCGACACGCTCGGCGCCGTGCTTTTTCTGCGCATGGCGGGCGGCGATCGCGGCGTTGTTGAACAGACAGAAGCCCATCGCCGTGGACTTCTCTGCATGATGGCCCGGCGGGCGCGAGGCCACGAAGACATTGCTTGCAGCACCTGAAAACACATCATCCACCGCCGCATTCGCAGCGCCAATCGCCGTCAGGGCGGCTTGCCAGCTCTTCGGGCTGACAACGGTGTCGCCGTCGATGGTGGCGATGCCATCCTGCGGCGTCAGGGCGCGCAGCCGCTCCACATAGCTCTCCGGGTGGGCATAAAGGAGGGTCGCCGCATCGCCTTCCGGCGCCTGGACCCGGTCAAGCGCTTCGAACGGCTCCTCCATCAGAACGCGCTCGATGGCGCGCAGGCGGTCCGGACGCTCCGGATGCCCCGGCGGCGTCAGGTGCTCCAGATAGATCGGGTGGCTGTAGAGGCGCGTGACCATGCCCCGATATAAGGGCATGAAGGACAATTGACCATGTTTTCGCACTTACGAAGAAGTGCGATCAACAGAAACGGTCTTCGCAGGGCCTTTACCGCCCCACAGCCTTTCAGGCGATTTCGGTCTTCGCGATGCGAATGCCGAAGCCTTCCAGCCCGACATAATGGCGCTCACGCGAGGCGATGAGGTTGATCGAGGAAATTCCCAGATCCTTCAGGATCTGCGCGCCCAACCCGATCTCACGCCATTCGCTCTCGCGGTTGCGCGCTTCCTCATGATCCTCGTCCCCGCCGCGATTTCGGGTTTCCTTCTGGCCGACGCCGACTGAGCCTTCCCGCAGATAGACGATGACGCCGCGCTGCTGCGCGCCCATCGTCTTCATGATATCGCCCAGCCGCCGGTCCGTGCCGAACACATCCGCCACTACGTTTTCAGGATGGAGACGTACCGGCACTTCCTCACCATCGCGAATATCGCCGAAAACGATGGCCAGATGCTGCATCGGATCCCACGGCAGCGTGTAGGCATAGAGCCTGGCCCTGCCGCCGGATGTTTCGATATCGGTGCAGGCGACGCGCTCGACCAGCGTTTCCTGCCGCTGGCGATAGGCGATCAGGTCGGCGACGGACACCTGCTTCAGGCCGTTGGCTTCGGCAAAGGCCTGAACCTGCGGACCGCGCATCACCGTGCCATCGTCATTGACGAGTTCGGAAATGACGCCGACCGGCGGCAGATTGGCGAGCTTGCACAGATCCACAGCGGCTTCCGTATGGCCGGAACGCATCAGCACGCCGCCCTCGCGGGCGATCAGAGGGAAGATATGTCCGGGTCGCACGAAATCCGAAGGGCCGACATTGCCGTTGGCCAGGTTGCGCACGGTGAGCGTTCGGTCGTCGGCCGAAATGCCGGTGGTGGTGCCGTGCTTGAAGTCGACGCTGACGGTAAACGCGGTGGTATGCGCGGAATCGTTATCGGCGACCATAGGCGCGAGATTGAGCCGCTTGGCGTCTTCCCGCAGCATCGGCGTGCAGACGATGCCAGAGGTGTGGCGCACGATGAAGGCCATCTTCTCGGGCGTGCAATGCACGGCGGCGACGATCAGGTCGCCCTCGTTCTCACGCCCGTCATCGTCCATGACGACAACGATCTCGCCACGCTCGAAGGCGCGGATGGATTCGACGATCTTCTTCTGGTCGTACATGGGAGGCTCGCTTCGCTCACAAGGGACTGGCAGTAAGGCAATAAGGGAATAGGCGTTCAGGCAAGGACGGACAAGGGCGGGTTCAACATGCCGCCCTGCCGCCCTACTCCCCCACTTGCCCCCGATGGCGCAGGTAGTGATCGGCGATGGCGCAGGCGACCATGGCTTCACCCACCGGAACGGCGCGGATGCCGACGCAAGGATCGTGACGGCCTTTCGTGCGCACCTCCACCTCAGCACCATCCTTGTCGATGGAAAGACGCGGCGTCAGGATCGAGGATGTCGGCTTGACCGCGAAGCGCGCCACGACCGGTTCACCGGTCGAGATGCCGCCCAGGACGCCACCGGCCTTATTGGACAGGAAGACCGGACGGCCGTCGTCGCCCATGCGCATCTCGTCGGCGTTTTCCTCGCCGGTGATGCGGGCTGCCTCGAAGCCATTGCCGATCTCGACGCCCTTGACCGCATTGATCGACATCAGGTTGCCGGCGATGTCCTGGTCGAGCTTGCCGTAGAGCGGCGCGCCAAGTCCTGCCGGCACGCCTTCCGCCACGATCTCCACAATTGCGCCGACCGACGATCCGGCCTTGCGGATTTCATCCAGATAGGCGCTGAAAACCGGCACCGAGGCAGGGTCCGGCGTGAAGAACGGATTGTCCTCGTGACCGATGAAATCCCAGTCCCAGTTGGCGCGGTCGATACCTTTCACGCCCATGGAAACCAGCGCGCCACGCACCACGAGGCCCGGCACCACCTTGCGGGCGAGCGCACCGGCGGCGACGCGCGCGGCGGTCTCCCGAGCCGAGGATCGTCCGCCGCCGCGATGGTCGCGCAGGCCGTATTTCACATCATAGGTATAGTCCGCATGGCCGGGGCGGTACTGGCGCGCGATCTCGCCATAGTCCTTCGAACGCTGGTCGACATTCTCGATCAGCATCGACACCGGCGTGCCGGTGGTGATCATCGTCTCGCCGTCCTCGTCGAAGACGAAGCCGGAAAGCACTTTGACCTGATCGGGCTCGCGTCGCTGCGTCACGAAGCGCGACTGGCCGGGGCGGCGGCGGTCGAGATCCCCCTGAATGTCGGCCAGCGAAAAGCGGACGCCAGGCGGACAGCCATCAACCACGCAACCGAGCGCCGCTCCATGGCTTTCGCCCCAGGTAGTGACGCGGAACAGATGGCCGAACGTGTTGTGAGACATCGCGGAAACCCTGCCCTTCGGGTCGAAGCCGGCGGGGCGGCCCGATCCCGGTATGATCGTGCCTGCGTTCTAGAGCATCGGACCGAAAAGTGGAATCGGTTTTCGGATGGTTCCGCTTCTCAATCAAAGTTTTAGAGCGTCCTTTGTGTCTTCGACCGGACGCACGGCGCTCTGCTGGCGTTTTTTTGCGGTGGTCAAACCGTCATGGCCCACGTCTAAGCTTTGACACATTGGACTGCTTCTGTTCACATCGCCCCGTCTCCGCAATCACCCGGCCCGAAGCCGGAGCAAGAAACAAGAGGACGACACATGCCAATCAAAACCGGGCGCATTCTTGCCGGCGCCGCCGCAGCTCTCATGCTGATCTCGACCGCCGCCTTCGCCGAGCAGGCGGAAGGGCTGATCAGGAAGGTCGACAAGGAGGCAATGACGCTGACGCTGGACGACGGTAAATCCTACAAGCTCAATGCCGAGATGGACGTCGACGCCCTCCAGGCCGGTATGGACGTCGTGATCGCCTATGACGTGACCAACGGTGAAAACGTCATCACCGACATGCAGGTCACGGAGTAAGTCCTACCCCGCGTCCCGGGGCGGTTCTCACAGCCATTCCAGAGCGCCCGCCTGCCAGCGCAGGATGCGGTCCTGCGGAATGGCGAGCGCGCACGCCTCCTCCTTCGTCGCAACTCCGGCGAGGTGGAACAACGCGCGTATCACGCCGCCATGGGTCACGCAGACTGCGGGGCCGCCCAGTTCGCGAAACACGGGCTCAACCCGCTCCAACAGCATCTGGTAGCTTTCCGCCCCTTCGCCAGGCGGCTGGAAATCCCACTTTGCCAGTTCGCGCTCACGCGTCGAACCGGGGTGCAGCGCCTCAAGTTCCTGCGCCGTATAGCCCTGCCAGTCACCGAAATTCAGTTCCTTGAGCCGCTCGTCCATGCGGTAGACGGCGGACTCCAGCGACATTGCGCCACGCAGCAGCTCCATGGTGTGGCGCGTCCTGGCCATCGGGCTGGCGACGAAATCGAACAATTGCGGCTCCGCGATCAGGCGCGACAGGCTGCGGCCGTTTCCCACAGCCTGCGTGCGGCCGAGATCGTTGAGACCGATGTCGGCCTGCCCCTGGAGGCGAAACTCGGCGTTCCAGTCGGTCTGACCGTGACGCACGATATAGACAGGCGCGGGCATGATCTGCGGCGTCCTTTGAAAACCTTCCGAAAAGGCCGGGCGGGAACGGCCGATGTCAGTCCTTGACGGTGGAGATGTCGGGCGCGTCCACGGCCTTCATGCCGACGACATGGTAGCCGGAATCGACATGATGAACTTCGCCGGTGACGCCGCGCGACAGGTCGGACAGCAGATAAAGCCCCGAATCACCCACTTCTTCCGGTGTTACGGTGCGCTTGAGCGGCGAGTTGTACTCATTCCACTTCAGGATGTAGCGGAAGTCGCCGATGCCGGAGGCGGCCAGCGTCTTGATCGGGCCGGCCGAAATGGCGTTGACGCGGATGCCGCGGCCGCCGAGGTCAACGGCCAGATAGCGAACGCTGGCTTCCAGCGCGGCCTTGGCGACACCCATGACGTTGTAATGCGGCATCACCTTTTCCGCGCCATAGTAGGTCAGCGTCAGCAACGACCCGCCATCGTTCATGATGGCCTCGGCGCGCCTGGCGATGTCGGTGAAGGAAAACACCGAAATCTCCATGGTGCGGTTGAAGTTGGCGCGGGTGGTGTCGACGTAGCGGCCATCCAGTTCCTCCTTGTCGGAGAAGGCTATGGCGTGGACGACGAAATCGACCTTGCCGAAATGCGCCGCGACATTTTCGAACACCGCGTCAAGGCTGGCCGGATCGGTGACGTCGCAATGGCCGGCGATGTGCGCGCCGAGTTCCGCCGCCAGCGGCTCCACGCGCTTCTTGAAGGCTTCGCCCTGATAGGTCAGCGCGATCTCGGCGCCATTGTCGACGCAGGCCTTTGCGATGCCGAAAGCGATCGAGCGATTGTTGGCGACGCCCAGAATGAGGCCGCGCTTGCCAGCCATGAGGCCCTGTCCACCCGCCATGTCACCGTTCTCCGCAACTTGTCTGCTTGGGAGCAAGCCCTATCGCACAGGCTCACCCGCGCTTCAAGCTCTCAAACGCGCGCTGATCGACCGACGGTCAGCTCCGACGCTCGCGCATCAGCGCTTCAAGCTCGCCGTCGCCGCCTTCCGGCAGCATCACGCGCACATGCACATACAGGTCGCCATGCCCGCCAGACTTGTGGGGCAAACCCTTCCCTTTCAGGCGCAGCACCTTGTCGGAGCTCGACCAGGCCGGAACATTGAGCGCCAGCTTGCCGGTGGGCGTTTCCACAGGCAGCTTGGCGCCCAGCACCGCGTCACGCAGCGGGACGGGCAGATCGGCGTGCAGGTCGCGGCCCTCCACACGATAGCGCGGATGATTGAGGAAGCGGATCTTGACCAGCGCATCGCCCGGCGCGCCATGGCCCTGCTCCCCCTGCCCCTTGAGGCGTATGGTCTGGCCGTCCTCGACATAGGTCGGCAACTTCACCGCGATCTTGCGGCCGTCGGGGAACTGGGCCGTCACCTTCGGCGTCGTCGCCGCTTCCTCGATGGTGATGCCGAGCTCGACATTTATGTCCTGACCGCGCGGCGCCTGCCGACGACGGTCCGCGCCACCGGGCCACGGACCCTGACCGGACTGCTGCTGGCGAGAAAACGCGTCGCCGAATATGTGGCTGAAGATGTCGTCGCCAAAGGCCTCGCCGCCCTGCCCGGCCGAACGGAACTCAAAATTCGCGCCGCCCGGCCCCTGCTGTCCGCGCCTGAACGCGGCGAAGGGATCGCCCCCGGCCGCGCCCTCGAATCCCTGGAAGCGCGGCTTTCCGTCGGGGCCGATCTCGCCACGGTCATAAGCGGCGCGCTGCTTCTCGTCGCCGACGATCTCGTAGGCCTGATTCGCTGCCGCGAATTGGTCCTTGGCCCCGGGATCGTCCGGGTTCTGGTCCGGGTGATACTTTTTGGCCAGCTTCCGGTAGGCCGACTTGATTTCCTTGGCTGAGGCGTTTTTTGCAACGCCCAGCACCTCATACGGGTCGCGCATGTATCCTGCCTGCTAGACGAACGGTTCTGGTGTCGAGCCTTATATGCGCTCGCATAGGAAGAAATTCCAGAGCCCTGTGCAAAACTCCTCAGCCGGCCTCGAACTCGTCAATGCGCCATGCGCCGGCGCCCAACATGCAGATGCGCCCCTTGTAGAGGGTCACGCCATCGAAGCTTTCGCGCGTGGTGGAGAACACACGACACAATTCCCCCTTGATCCGGGTTTCAGCAATGCCCGAAATCGAGCCGCGCGAACCCGTATCGGCATTCGCCCACAGAACCGGCTGCCCGCCCAGTTCCTCCAGATCGGCCGATGAGGCGGCGTTGCGGACCGTCGTCTGGTCCGCGGCGAAGCCGGCATCGGTGGCCGTGCCGCTATTCGTGGATGGCACATTGCTGGTGATGATGGAACGGTCTATCCCGGCCTTGTCGAGACTGAAGCCGCCCATGCCGCAACCGCCGAGCGACAGAAGCATGACAGCCACGACAGCCTTGACGCTGGCAGGGACCCTTTTTCGGCCTACCCGGTTGTCAGAAGCCTGCGCGCTTCGCCACAATAGCCTGTCTCCGGTGAAAGATAGAATTCGAGTAAAAACTTATGAGTGATGCGAAGTTAACAGACCATGACTTTACACAGGAGGAGGAGCCGTTTCGCCTGTTTGCGCAGTGGCTTGACGACGCCTCGAAGGCCGAAGTCAACGATCCGAACGGGGTGGCTCTGGCCACGGTCGATCAGGACGGCATGCCGGATGTGCGCATGGTGCTGCTCAAGGGCGTCGACGAGCGCGGCTTCACCTTCTACACCAATTTCGAGAGCGCCAAGGGTCGCGAGATTCTCGGCAGCATGAAGGCGGCCATGTGCTTCCACTGGAAATCATTGCGCCGGCAGGTGCGCGTGCGCGGGCCGGTGGAAATCGTCAGCGACGCGGAAGCGGACGAGTATTACGCCTCGCGCCCGCGCGGCAGCCGTATCGGCGCATGGGCCTCGAAACAGTCGCGACCGCTGGAAAGCCGCTTCGCACTGGAGAAGGCGGTTGCGGAATATACTGCGCGCTATGCGGTCGGCTCGATCCCGCGCCCATCTCACTGGTCCGGTTTCCGCATCATGCCGCAAACCATCGAGTTCTGGCACGACCGCCCCTTCCGCCTGCACGACCGGGTCGTGTTCTCGCGCGCAGGCGAGGGTTGGGAGAAAACGCGGCTCTATCCGTGATGCGTACGCTAGAGGCCAGGGCACGCGCGCTTTTCCGGGATTACAGCCAGCGCAGCAACGCGGCCCTGCATGCGCCGGAACGCGCGGATTTAGACGCGCTGGCCGGTGCTTTCGCCGGTCATTTCGTCGGCGCCAGCCCGGCGGGCGTTATGGGTGGCGCGAAGGACGCCTCCTTCCCGGAAATCCTGCGCCGAGGCTTCGAAGCCTATCGCGCCAGCGGCGGAACACGCTTCGAGATCATCAATCTCGAAGTGGAAATGCTGGACGACTGCAACGTCATGGTCCGGGCCGACTGGGAATTCGACTATCTTCGCCCGCGCAACGGGGCGACGGGAACCATCGCTTTCCGCAACATCTATTTCGTCAATTTCGCCGGCGGCGAGCCCAAAATCTTCGCGTGGATCACACCCGACGAGGCGCAGGCCATGAAGGACCACGGGCTGGCGTGAACTCAAGCCTTCCTGCGGTTCATGAAGGCCATCAGGGCCGCGCGCGCCTCGTCGGAAGCCAGTCGCTCGCGAAAGTGCTGGCTTTCGATGCGGATGCGCTCCTTCAGTTCCTCGCGCGAACCGAGCATCAGGTCGCGCGCGATCCGCAACGCCTCCGGCGGCTTGGCGGCGATATCCTCGGCGGCGGCGAGCGTCGCGTCCTCCAGCCGCCCCTCTTCGACCACGTCATAGATCAGGCCGGCATCGCGCGCGCGCTCGGCGGAAAAGCCTTCTCCCAACCCAAGCAGCGCGAAAGCGCCCTGTCGGCCCAGTAAACGCGGCGCAAGCAAGCTCGAACCCGCTTCCGGCACAAGGCCCAGATCGACGAAGGGCGTACGGAAAACGGTGCGCGGCGTGGCGAAGGTCAGGTCGCAATGCAGGTTGATCGTGGTGCCGATGCCGACGGCGACGCCATCTACGCCGGATACGATCGGCTTTTGCGAGCCGGCCAGCGCCAGCAGGAAATCCCACACCTCGCTGCCGCCCTCGCCGCCGGTGGCGATGGCCAGAAAATCGGCAAGGTCGTTGCCGGCCGAAAACGCCCCCGGAACGCCGAGGAAGACATGGACGCGCACCGCCGGATCGGCGTCGCCGCCGGTCAGGGCGTCGGCCATGGCGGCATACATGGCGCGGGTAAGCGCGTTCTTCTTCTCCGGCCTGTTCATGCGGATGATCTGCACCGCGCCGCGGCGCTCGATCTCGATATTCTGCGTCAAGATGTGTCCTCCCAGGTGCGGCTTGGAGCCAATCAGGCCGTTATCAGCGATGCGCCCGCAAGACCAAGGCTTTCCGCCCCGCCGGTGACGCGTTCTTTCAATGCACGAACTTCGCCCAGCATGTTCTCTGCGAAGAAGCGGGCGAGCGCCACGCGCTCGCCGCTTTGATCGGCCAGCGCCGCCCGGGCCAGATAGACGCCGCCCGCCGCCAGCGAGAACAGGCGCAGATAGGGCGTCGCGCCGCTCAGGGCCTCCTGCACGGAGTTGCCGGCAAGCTTTTCCTGCAAATAGCGCGTCGCCTCGGTCAGGTCGGCAAGCGCCGTCTGGAGCAGGTCCGTACTGCGGCCGAATCCATCCTTCCCGTTCAAGCTGGCCGTCACCGCGCCAAGCTCTTCGATATAGCCATGCACATGCCGCCCCTCGCCCAGCAGCAGCTTGCGGGTGACGAGGTCGATGGCCTGAATGCCGTTGGTGCCCTCATAGATCGGCGCAATGCGCGCATCGCGATAGAAAGCGGCGGCGCCCGTCTCCTCGATATAACCCATGCCGCCATGCACCTGCACGCCGAGCGAAGCGACGTCGACGCCGACATCAGTGGAAAAGGCCTTGGCCAGCGGGGTGAGCAGATTGGCGCGATCGCGCCAGTGCTGCGCCTCAGGCCCGTCCGAGACACCCGCCATGTCGATGGCGTGGGCGCAATTGTAGGAGATGGAGCGGGCGATCTGCGTCAGCGCCTTCATGGTCAGCAGATTGCGCTGCACGTCGGGGTGATGGACGATCGGAGCCATGCCCTCGCCCGTATAGGAGGCGGCCCTGCCCTGTCGGCGTTCATTGGCGTAGGCGAGCGCCTTTTGGAACGCGGCTTCAGCAATGGCCACGCCCTGCATGCCGACAGCCAGACGCGCATTGTTCATCATGGTGAACATGCAGGCGAGGCCCTTGTTTTCCTCGCCGACAAGCCAGCCGATAGCTCCAGTCCCCACATCGCCGAAACCGTCGCCATAGATCATGGTGCAGGTGGGTGAGCCGTGAATGCCAAGCTTGTGCTCAAGGCCTGAGCAGAAGACGTCATTGCGCGCCCCGAGCGAGCCGTCCTCGTTGACGAGGAACTTCGGCACAAGAAACAGGGAGATGCCGCGCGTGCCGGCCGGCGCGTCCGGCAGGCGCGCCAGCACCAGATGCACGATGTTGTCAGTAAAATCGTGCTCGCCATAGGTGATGAAAATCTTCTGGCCGAAGATACGATAGGCGCCACCCTCCGCCCGCTCGGCGCGGGCGCGCAGCGCCGCCAGATCGGAACCCGCCTGCGGCTCGGTCAGGTTCATGGTGCCCATCCACTCGCCCGACACCAGCTTTTCCAGATAGTTGCGCTTCAGGTCGTCGGTCGCGTGCTTCTCCAGCGCCTCGACCGCGCCCATGGTCAGCGTCGGCCCGATGCCGAACGCCATGGAAGCCGAGTTCCACATTTCCAGAACGGCGACCGACAGCATCATCGGCAGGCCCTGCCCTCCATATTCCTCCGGCCCGGTGAGGCTGTTCCAGCCGCCCTCGCGCCAGCGCGTGTAAAGGTCCTTCCAGCCGGGCGGCGTGGTCACAGCCGCATCCTTCAGCACCGCGCCGGCCTCGTCGCCCGCCTTGTAGAGAGGGGCCACCTCTTCCGTTGCGAACCGTCCCGCCTCGGCCAGCACCGCATCGACCAGATCGGCTCCCAGATCGCCCAGCGCACCGGAGGCCAGCGCCTCCTCCAGGCCCGCCACATGCTTGAGCGTGAAGGCGATTTCATCAACCGGTGCGCGATACATGCAGGCTCCTCCTGAAACTGTTGGCGGCAGTGACGGTCCGGCATAGGCTGACGGCCTGTCCAATCATTCTTCTTTTTACGTAAACGTCAAATTTTGTCACGCGGATTCTGCGGCGTCATCAGCCATGAATCGACATATCGAGGCCGGGCCGTTCAGGCGGCAAGGATTGGTTAACCATAAAGGGTGAGGATTGCCGGTCAATCGCAAGGAACTGTGGTTTGGGGTCAAGGCGACTGAACTTTCGGCTGATGGCGCTTCTGGCTGCGGCAATCGCCCTTGCCGGCTCACCCGCGCTCGCCTCCGATTTCAGCGAGCCGTGGAAGCGCGAGGACCGCGCGCTGGTCATCGACGCCTATGAGTACAATTCGATAGACTGGAACGCTCTCTCCACCGACAAGCGCGTCGTGGGCTTCATCAACAAGGCCTCCGACGGGTTGCCGCCGCCCTATGCCTGCAGGGGCGACGAAACCGAAGTGCGGCTGTGCCGGGCGCTGTTTCGCCGCCATGCGGTGGCGAAGGAACTGTTCCATACCCGCCGCATGGTGGCGAAGGCGCTCGGTCTCGAATGGGGCGCATATCATCTGGCCCGTCCCGGAAACCCGATCGAGCAGGCCAACAACTTCATCGAGTTCGCCAGACCGGGGCCCGATGACCTGCTCGCGCTCGACATCGAGGACAACGACCCGGAAAAATGGATGTCGCTGGTCGACGCCGAGGAATTCGTGCGCCATGTGCACCGCCGAGTGGGACGTTTTCCAGTGCTCTATACCAACGGGACGACGGCCAAACACATCGCCGACAACCGTCGCCTCTATCCGCTGCTGTCTCGGCTGCCACTGTGGTATGCGCGCTACAAGCCCGATATCGACATGCATTTCCCGAAAGGCAACTGGCAAGGTTATGCGCTGTGGCAATTCGCAACCCAGGCCAACTGCAACGCCCGGCGCTGTCCTTATCGCGTGCCCGGCACGCCGACCGACATCGACGTCAACGTCGCTGCGATGACGGCGGACGAACTGCGCGCGGCATGGCCGTTCGGCGGATTGATCGGCGTGCCGGCGGACATGCTTTTTCGTGTCCCCGTCCCGGTGGCGCGCACGGACGGGCTGAAAGGCGAAGTCACCATCGCCTATGCCGATGTCGCGCAACCGCCCACATTTTCCATGCTGGCCGAAGCGGCCGGCGAAGGCTGGCGCCGGATGCGCCATGGCTGGTCAGTGGCGATGAGCGGTCCCTATCAGGGCCGCCACCGGCACGGCATGGCGGAATATGCGATCAGCAGGCTGAACGCCTTGCAGCAGATGGCCGTCGAGCGCGAATCCGCCGCCGGTATCGACCCCATCGCCACCGGCTCGATCCGGGAGAAGGATTAGCCCCGTTCGCGTTCCACCGCGCGCCAGCCGATATCACGGCGGCAAAATCCTCCCGGCCAGTCTATCCGCTCGACCGCCTCATAGGCGCGTTTCTGCGCTTCGCGGGCGCGTGCCCCCATGGCAGTGACGTTCAGCACCCGGCCGCCATTGGCGACCAGCTCGCCATCGCGCAACGCCGTACCGGCATGGAAGATTTCGACGTTGTCGCCCCCCGCCGCCGCGACGCCGCGGATGACGCCGCCTTTCTCCGGCGAGGCTGGATAGCCCTTCGCGGCCATCACCACGGTCAGCGCCGTCTCGTCGCGCCAGCGCGCGGAAGCATGGGCCAGTTGGCCATCCACGGCGGCGTTGAGCAGAACCAGCAGGTCTTCCTTCAGGCGCATCATCAGCACCTGGCATTCGGGATCGCCAAAGCGGACATTGTATTCAATGAGCTTCGGACCATCCTCGCCGATCATCAGCCCCACGAACAGAACGCCCTGAAAGGGATGTCCCATCTCGGCCATGCCGCGCATGGTGGGCTCCACGATCTCGCGCATGGTGCGCTCGATAATTTCAGGCGTCATCACCGGGGCCGGTGAATAGGCCCCCATGCCGCCCGTGTTGGGCCCGGTGTCGCCATCGCCGACGCGCTTGTGATCCTGCGCCGTGCCGAAGGGCAGAGCCGTCTTGCCATCGCACAGACAAAAGAAGCTCGCTTCCTCACCGGTGAGAAATTCCTCGACCACCACCTCGGCCCCCGCGCTCCCGAAAGAGCCGTCGAAGCAGGCTTCGAGCGCCTCGATGGCTTCTTCCAGCGTCATCGCCACCGTCACGCCCTTGCCGGCCGCGAGGCCGTCGGCCTTGATGACGATCGGCGCGCCCTGCTCGCGCGCATAGGCCTTTGCCGGCTCGAGCGCCGAGAACCGCCGGTAAGCGCCGGTCGGGATGGCGAAGCGCGCGCACAGATCCTTGGTGAAGCCCTTGGAGCCTTCCAGCTGCGCCGCCGCCTTCGACGGGCCGAACACACGGACGCCGGCTTCGCGCAGATCATCGGCAAGGCCGGCGACCAGCGGCGCTTCCGGCCCGACCACCACCAGATCGACGCCATGATCGAGGCAGAAGCGGCGCACCGCATCGTGATCGTCGACATCGAGCGCCACCAGTTCGGCCTCCCCGGCAACGCCCGGATTGCCGGGCGCGGCGTAGAGCTTCGACAGCAACGGCGACGCCGCCAGCCTCCACGCCAGCGCATGCTCACGCCCGCCGGAGCCGATAAGGAGAACGTTCATGGGCAGACCTCGCGCGAGTGGGATTGCAAGGGCTTCCGCTATTGGCGATGGCCGCCGAGGTCAAGCCGTTATGGGCGCACAGCAGCGGTTTCCGTGAGCGGGGAGACTGCGTATGGGGCTAACAGGCCGTAACGTCTGCAAAATCGCGATCTGACCGGCTGCCGATCTATCCAGCTTGACGCCCGCGCCATCGCCTGCCACTTGATCCGGCATGGAAACCATTCAGTCGAAATCCTCGCAGGGCCGCGTCGCGGATGCGCCAAGCGGGCATTGGGTCTACAAAATCCTGCCCCGCGCCCTGTGGCCATATGCACAGCTGGCGCGCTGGGATCGCCCTATCGGCTGGCAGCTTCTTTTGTGGCCATGCTGGTGGTCGGCGGCCATGGCCGCTTCCGCCTATGCCCGCCCGGAGGATACGCTTGAATCCCTTCTGCCGCCGCTGTCGACGCTGATTCTCTTCTTCATCGGCGCCGTCGCCATGCGTGGGGCCGGCTGCACCTATAACGACATAGTCGATGTGAACATCGACAATCAGGTCGAGCGCACCCGTTCGCGTCCCCTGCCCTCCGGTCAGGTCAGCCGCCGCAAGGCGTGGCTGTTCCTCGTCCTCCAGGCGCTGGCCGGGCTTGCCGTGCTTATGCAATTCGACAGCTTCACCATCCTGCTCGGGATTTCCTCGCTGGCGGTGGTCGCCGCCTATCCGTTCATGAAGCGCATCACCAACTGGCCGCAATTCGTGCTCGGCCTCGCCTTCTCGTGGGGCGCACTGATGGGCTGGTCGGCCGAGTTCGGCGACATCGACGGTCCCGCCATCCTGCTCTATGTGGGCGCCATCATGTGGACCATCGGCTACGACACCATCTACGCCCATCAGGACAAGGAGGACGACGCCATCGTCGGCGTCAAATCCACCGCCCGCCTGTTCGGCGACAACACGAAGTCGTGGCTTATCGTGCTCTACAGCGGCGCGCTGATGTGCTTCGCAGTGGCCTTCGCCAATGCGCAGGTGCCGATGCCCGCCATGGCCGGGCTGATCGCGGCGGCTGTCCATATGGGACGCCAGATACTGGTGCTCGACATCGATGACGGCGACCAGTGCCTCAGGCTGTTCAAGTCGAACAATCAGGTCGGCTGGCTGATCTTCCTCGGACTCATCGGCGGCGCCTGCTGGAGCTTCCTCAAGCCGATGCTTTAAGCGCAATTTCCGGATGTCGCGTCCGGGCGACGATCCTCGCGCCCAAGCTTGCCGCCCTCTCGCATCGGCAAGGCGGCGATCACAGTAGCGGACGCTCTGAAGCGGCCTGCCGCTCCATTCGCCTTTATTCGTCGCATTTATCCGACTGCCCGGAGCGGAGGAACGTCGTTGCCCGCCTCCGGCAGGTGCTGCGCCGCTTCGAAAGGCGGAATACAACCTCCAGCTGTCCTTAGGCTGCATAAAGCAGATTTCCCGGAAATGGTCGGACACGGTTTCAGGCAGATTTGTCGGATAGGAGCCTGTCCGCCGGCGACCCGGGTTGCCGCCGGGGCCAACTCTCATGCCGGGCACCCCGCAGGATCAAGAAAAAACAGAGGCCTCGCAAAAGGTTACGGCGCCCCCCTCAGGCGAGGCCTCTCTCGACTGGAGATCGAGGCCTGCACACTCTCATAGGTTGAATTATTTGTAAATATACTATTTATAGTTGTTAATTTCACATTGACGAAGGGCCATCGCGTTCATGAAGGCGGCTGGCTATATGTGCCCTTAATGCAACATATAGGTTGTAATTCATAAATCTACACAACCTTTAAGTGCAATTTTCCTTGCCAGAAAAAGCCCGCTGGGAAATCAATCGGGACGGAAAGAGGGGCGACTCGCACGATCTTTTCACCCACGGCCTTCGGGCACACAGGAAACCATTCAGTTTTGAACTGGAGAGTATAAATGAACATCAAGAGCCTTCTTCTCGGCTCCGCTGCGGCCCTGATCGCAGTTTCCGGCGCGCGCGCCGCCGACGCCATCGTCGTCGCTGAACCCGAGCCCGCCGAATATGTCCGCATCTGCGACGTCTACGGCGCCGGCTTCTACTACATCCCCGGCACCGAAACCTGCCTCAAGGTCGGCGGCTACCTGCGCTATGACATCGGCGTGGGCGAGTTCGGCCATGAAGACGTGCTGGACAAGAAGAACCCGTGGGTCACCGATGCGGCTGGTGACATCATCGACGCCCGCACCAACGACACCTACTACAAGATGATGCGCGCCCAGATCAATCTGGACGCCCGGTCGGAAACCGAGTACGGCACGCTCCGCGGCTTTATCGCTCTGAACTTCCAGCGTGAATCCTACAGGCAGTCTGCCCTTCCGGGGCCGGGCGGCAGCATCATCGGTGTTCCCGCCGAGCTTGAAGGCGTGATCAGCGCGCTGGATCTCGACCTGCCTGGCATCAGCAACACCCGTAACGCCTGGGGCATCGACCACGCCATCATCCAGCTTGGCGGCCTGACGCTGGCTTACTCTGACTCGCTGTTCGAAACGCTCACCGACTCGGCCGGCTCCGTCATCAATGACGATCTGGTCAGGTACTCGCCGGGCAAGTCGCACTACATCGCCTACACCTTCGATGGCGGCAATGGCTTCTCCGCTACCGTCGGCGTTGAAGAAGGTGCTGGCGTTCGCGGTACGATCGACTCCTACGTTCCGCATGTTGTCGCGGGTGCGTCCTTCACGCAGGGCTGGGGCAAGATCGCCGCTGTCATCGGCTACGACGCCAACTTCGGTGAAGTTGCCGGCAAGGCCCGAGTTGACGTTAACGTCAATGACGCTCTGAGCCTTTGGGTGATGGCTGGCCTGCGTGATGGCGACAATGCGAGCTACTACGGCGTCTGGGGCGGCGACTGGGCCGTCTGGGGCGGTGGTCAGTACCGCTTCACCGAAAAAGCCGCTCTCGACGTCCAGCTCTCCTACGACGACGCCGAGACCTTCGGCGCAGTTGTCGGCATGCGCTACGACGTGGTGCCCGGCCTCCAGATTCGTCCGGAAATTGCCTATGTCGACCGCGACGGCGACGACAACTGGGGCGGTTACCTCCGCTTCCAGCGTTCGTTCTAAGATCGGTTTCACCGTCTGAACAGAAGAACCCGGCAGGAGACTGCCGGGTTTTTTGGTTGGCCGATTGCAGGCGCGTTTCAGTTTCGGGCGATGATTTCCTCGCCGTCGATAACCAGCCGCAAGCCAAGGTTGCCCATGCGGCGGCGGGCAAGGAAGCGGGGCCGGCGGCGCGCCGATGCGCGCCCCTGACGGCGATCCTGCGGCGGCATGGTCCTAATCGCGGCTCCCAGCGATTCCTCCAGCGTTCGCGCCACGCCGTCGGCTTCGATCAGCAGCATGGGCAGGCGAAAGGCTTCCGCCCAGGCGCGCCAGTCGGCGGCGACATCGTTGAGATCGTGCGCGACCAGCAGCGGCACGGACAGAAGCGGATCGTCATGCAGCAGTTCGAGCGTCACGGTGACGTTGCCCTGCCCATCTTCCAGCGCACGGGCGGCCACGCCGCGAAACACATTGGCCGGCAGCGCGATGACGGCGGGCAGGCCGCTCATCTGGAGCGTACGGCGCAGAACCGCGCCGCGATGATCGATCGTCAGGGTTACGTCGCCATGATCCTCGCGGCTGGCGTAGCTCACCATTTGCGGCAAGCGAAAGGGGTCGAGGCGCATGTCGCGCCCCGCCCAGACTGGCTTCAGTCCAGATTGCATCGGTGCCTTCCTGTTTCTTCCGAGAGCCGGTTTTCCGGTCTTCTCCGGGCCGTTTCGGCCTCGTTATGAAGGCAAGGTAGCGCGGGGGCCTTACCGGCCCGCTTAAGAAATTGGGTTAAATTTTGCTGATCTGCCAGATGGTTAGGGAAGTACCACCAAACCCCTCGGCGTTGAGGATCAGATAACCTTACCCGGATTCATGATGCCGGCAGGGTCGAAAGCCGCCTTCACGCGGCGCATCAGTTCCATGGACATGGGCGGCGCGGTGGCGATCAGTTCGTCGCGTTTCAACTGGCCCACCCCATGCTCGGCCGAAATCGAACCGTGGAGACTGCGCACCACGTCGTGGACAGCATCGTTCACGGCGCGATAGCGGGCAAGGAAAGCCGCATCATCGCCGTTGACAGGCCGCGAGATGTTGTAGTGCAGATTGCCGTCGCCCATATGGCCGAAACAAACGGGGCGCGCACCCGGCACGACGCCTTCGACCACCATGCCCGCCTGTTCGATGAATTTGGGGATGGAGGCGATCGGCACCGAAATGTCGTGCTTGATCGAAGCGCCTTCCGGCTTTTGCGCCTCGGGCAGCACCTCGCGGAAATTCCACAAGGCCTCGGCCTGCGAAAGGCTTGCGGCGATCACCGCATCGCCTGCAAGTTCCGTCTCGATCGCCGCACCCAGAATGTCCTCTATCAGGCCGCGCGCGTCCTCCGCCGAACGGCCCGAGGAAATCTCCACCAGCACATACCAGGGCCAGTCGCTCGCCAGCGGCCGCACCACTCCCGCAGCATGCGCCAGGGTGAATTCATATGGCAGCCTCCCGATCAGTTCGAAAGCGGTAAGCGCATTGTTGGCCCGGTCGCTGGCCATGCCGAACAGGGCAAGGGCCGCCTCGGACGACGGCAGGCCGACGAACGCCACCTCGCGGCCTTTCGGCTTCGGGAACAACTTCAGCACAGCGGCGGTGATGACGCCCAGCGTGCCTTCGGCCCCGACGAACAGATTCTTGAGGTCGTAGCCGGTATTGTCCTTCTTCAGCTTGCGCAGATCGTCAAACACCTCGCCAGTCGGCAGCACGACCTCCACCCCGAGGCACAGGTCGCGCGCGTTGCCATAGGCCAGCACATTGGTGCCGCCGGCGTTGGAGGAAAGATTGCCGCCGATCTGGCAAGAGCCCTGTGCAGCAAGCGACAACGGGAACAAACGGTCCGCGTTTGCCGCCGCCTCCTGCAGTGTCTGGAGTATGACTCCGGCCTCGGCCGTGACCGTATTGGAAAGCAGGTCGATCTCGCGAATGCGGTTGAGACGCGACAGCGACAGCACCACCTGCCCGCCCCCTTCATCAGGCATTTGCCCGCCAACAAGCCCGGTATTGCCGCTCTGCGGCACGATGGGCGTTCGCGTTTCGGTCGCCAGCCGCATGATGCGACTGACCTCTTCGACACTGCCCGGCCGCAGAACCAGCGAGGTGCGGCCATGCCACAAACCGCGTGGTTCGGTCACGTACGGCACGATGTCCCGCCGGGCAGTCAGCGCATAGCGGTCGCCGACGATCTCCGCGAAACGCTGCACCAGACCAGGATCGAGAGCAAGTGCCGCGTCGGTCATGACACCCTACTCCCTGTCTGCCCCACGCGGGGCCGCCGCCCGCGCCAGCCGGTCGTTGATCGCCTCGCCGAGCCCTTCCGTGGGGATCGGCTCAACCGCAATCGTAGCAGCACCGTCGCGGTCCAGTTCCTGCATGAACGAAAAGAGGTTGGTCGCCGCCTCGCGCAGGTCACCCGCGGGCGACAGGTTGAGCGTCGCCACCGCGTTCGCCGCTCCCCTTACGCGATCCGGCCCGAAAGCCAGCAGCGCCTCGCCGGGGCGCACATCTTCGACGGCAAGCCGCATGCCTGCGTTGGGCGCATAGTGGGAAAGCATCATGCCGGGAGCCTCGATGCCTTTCGCTCCGCGCTCCAGCTTCTGGCCGATCGCCGCTTCTATCTCCTCGGCGGCGACCCCGCCCGGCCGCAGCAGTCGCACCTTGCCGTTCTCAACCTTGACAATGGTCGATTCCAGCCCGACCGGCGTCGGGCCATCATCCACCACCAAGCTGATCCGGTCGCCCAGATCCGAGGCGACCGCCGATGCGGTGGTGCCGCTGATGCGGCCCGATGTGTTGGCGCTGGGAGCCGCAAGCGGAGCCCCAAGCGCCGCGATCAGCCTCGACCCGAAGCCGCGCGGCATGCGCAGCGCGATGGTGTCTAGCCCCGCCGTGACAAGAGGATGGATGCCGGCATCGGCCCGCAACGGCACCACCAGCGTCAGCGGGCCGGGCCAGAATGTTTCGGCAAGCTTCAGCGACAGCGGATCGAAACGGCCGATGCGCCCCGCCATTTCCATGTCGCTGACATGGGCGATAAGCGGGTTGAAGCGCGGCCGGCCCTTGGCCTCGTATATGCGCGCCACCGCCGCGCCATCGGTGGCGTCGCCGGCAAGACCATAGACCGTCTCGGTGGGGATAGCGACGACCTCGCCGGCCCTCAACAGAGCCAGCGCCGGCTCAAGGGCCTTACTGGCGGGCAATATCTCGGCCACGCTCGTCCATCCCCTTGCCGGATCAGCCGGCGATACGCGAGAAATCCGCCACCTCGCCGGTTGCCGCGCGGATGCGCGACAGCAGCGCGAGACGGTTGGCGCGCACGGCTGCGTCCTCGTCATTTACGAGCACTTTTTCGAAGAATGAATCAACCGGCTCACGCAAGCTGCTCAGCGCGCGCATGGCGGCGGAAAAATCTTCATTTGCAATCGCCTGGCGGGCGTTCTTCTCAGCCTGATTCACGGCGGCGAACAGCGCCGTTTCTGCTTCGCCCCGGAACAGGGCCGGATCGACCGCACCGGCGATCGCCGTGCCCTTCTTTTCCTCGGCGGCGAGAATGTTGGCGGCGCGCTTCGTGCCCGCCAGCAGGTTCCCGCCTTCCTCGCTATCGAGGAAGGAACCCAGCGCCTCGACCCGACGCACGATGGCGAGCAGATCGTCGGCCTGCGGCGTGATGACGGCGTCGATCAGATCGTGCCGCGCGCCCTTGTCTTTCAGATAGACCTTCAGCCGATCATGGAAGAAGGAGAGCAGATCGGCGTTCGCCCAGCGGCCGAGCCCGAACTTGACCCCGTTCTCGACCACCATTCGGATCACCCCAAGCGCAGCGCGGCGGAGCGCATAGGGATCCTTGGAGCCTGTGGGCTTTTCGTCGATGGCCCAGAAACCGGTCAGCGTGTCGAGCTTGTCGGCTAGCGCCACGGCCACCGAAACCGGATCAGTCGGCACGCGGTCGGACGGGCCCTGCGGCTTGTAATGCGCCTCGATCGCGGCGGCGACGGCAGGCTGCTCGCCCTGCAACAGCGCGTATTTGTGGCCCATCGCGCCCTGAAGCTCGGGAAATTCGCCCACCACTTCCGTTTGCAAATCGGCTTTGGCCAGCACCGCGGCACGAGCGGCCAGTTCGGGATCGGCATTGACCAGCGGTGCAATCTCGCGCGCCAGCTTCACGATGCGCTCCACCCGCTCACCCTGCGTGCCCAGCTTTGCATGGAAGGTCACGCCCAGATGGTCGAGACGCGCCATGCGCTGATCGAGAGGCTTGTTCAGGTCCAGCGCCAACTTTTTTGCTGAACCTTCAAGCTGGTCGAGGTCCGGCACATCGGCCTGATCGGTCTTCCAGAAATGCACCGCGTCCGAAAGACGGGCACGCACCACCTTGCCGTTGCCATGGGCGATTTCCCTGCCGCCATCCTTCGCCTCGATGTTGGAGATAAGCAGAAAGCGGTTGGCGAGCGCCTCCGCCTCATCCTGCGGGCGGGCGACAAAACACTTCTGGTTGGCGCGGATGGTGAGGCGGATGACTTCCGGCGGGATCGCCAGAAACTCCTTCTCGAACTCGCCGAGCAACACCACCGGCCATTCCACCAGCCCCGACACCTCTTCCAGAAGGCCCTCATCCTCGACCAGATCGAGACCGTTGGCGAAGGCGAGATTCCTGGCGTCGGTCAGGATGATTTCCTTGCGCCGGTCAGCGTCGATGATGACTTTCGCAGCCTCAAGCGAGGCGGAGTAATCCTCGAAACGCCTGACGGTGATGGCATGCGGCGCGTGGAAACGGTGGCCATAAGTGACGTTGCCGGAGCGCACGCCCTCGACCTCGAATTCGACCACCACCGGCTCTGCGGTCTCGGGCCCGAAGGTGCACAGGATCGATTGCAGGGGCCGCACCCAGCGCAGCGCGTCGCCGCCACGCCCCTCGACGCCGCCATAGCTCCTGCCCTTGGGACCGGAAGCGGCGCCCCAGCGCATCGACTTCGGCCACGGGAACGAACGGATGACGCCCGGCATGAGGTCGGCGATGATCTCTTCCGCCGCCCGGCCCGGCCGGACGATGTGGGCGACGTAGAAATCGCCCTTCTTCGGATCGGAGTGGACATGCGCCTCGTCGATGGAGGCGAGCCCCGCCGAGCGCAGGAAACCCTGAATGGCGGCTTCGGGCGCATTGACGCCCGGGCCCTTGCGTTCCTCGCGCACGTCACGCGAACGGGCGGTGAGACCGCGCACATCCAGCGTCAGCCGGCGCGGCGTCCAGTAGGCGCGCGCCGCCTCATAGGTGAGACCGGCGTCGACCAGCCCGTCGGTGACCATTTTCTTCAGGTCTTCGGCAGCCTTGCGCTGCATACGTGCGGGGATCTCTTCAGAGCGGAGTTCGAGCAGAAGATCAGGCATTTATGCGGCCTCCCGCGCGATCTGGAAGCCGCCGGCTTCGGTCTGGAGAAACGCCTCGCCGCAAGCCTTGGCGAGATTGCGCACGCGCAGGATGTAGCTCTGGCGTTCGGTCACGGAGATGACGCCGCGCGCATCGAGCAGGTTGAAGACATGGCTGGCCTTGATGCACTGGTCGTAGGCCGGAAGCACCATGCGGTGCGGCTGGCCCTCGGCACGATTGGCCCCGGCGGCGAGCAACGCGATGCATTCCTTCTCGGCGTCGATGAAATGCTGGTGCAGCGTGGCCGTGTCGGCATGTTCGAAATTGTAGCGGGAATATTCCTGCTCGGCCTGAAGGAAGACGTCGCCATAAGTGACTTTTTCCTCACCCTCGCGGCCGTTGAAATTGAGGTCGTAGACATTGTCGACGCCCTGCACATACATGGCCAGCCGCTCAAGGCCGTAGGTCAGCTCACCCGCCACGGGCGCGCATTCGATGCCGCAAACCTGCTGGAAATAGGTGAATTGCGAGACTTCCATGCCGTCGCACCAGCATTCCCAGCCAAGCCCCCAGGCGCCCAGCGTCGGACTTTCCCAATCGTCCTCCACGAAGCGGATATCATGCACCAGCGGGTCGATGCCGATGGCGGCGAGAGAGCCCAGATAAAGCTCCTGAAGATCCGGCGGGCTCGGTTTCAGGATCACCTGATACTGATAATAGTGCTGGAGCCGGTTGGGGTTTTCGCCATAACGGCCGTCCTTGGGCCGGCGCGACGGCTGCACATAGGCGGCGTTCCACGCTTTGGGACCGAGGGCGCGCAGCGTCGTGGCCGGGTGGAAGGTGCCCGCGCCCACCTCCATGTCGTAGGGCTGCAGAACGGCGCAGCCGTAATTGGCCCAATAGCTGTGGAGAGTGAGAATCAGCCCCTGAAACGAGCGGCTGGGATGCATATGGGCAGGAAGTTCGGCGTTCACGGAAACGGCCTCGATGCGGCAAAAGGGAGGATGCCGCCATCCCTAGAGCGCCGGTCCCGGAGCGTCAAGAAAAGAGCGCGGCGCGCGCCTCGCCAAAAGCGGGGCGCTTCGTCGCGCAGTCGATCCGGGCCGCCCTGTCAGTCGATCTTTTCAGGGGCAGGCTTTGTCCTGGCCGCGCCGGTATCCTGCGCGGTGTTGGTCGCCAGCGGCGGCAGGCCTTCCTGCAGCTTCTTCTCCACCTCGGCCAGAACATCGGGCTCGGGTTCGAGATCGCGGGCGTAGCCCCACTGGAAGGTGGCTTCCAGCTTGCGGCCGACCCGCCAGTAGGCGTCGCCCAGATGGTCGTTGAGCACCGGATCTTCGGGGCGCAGGGAAACGGCTCTTTCAAGCTCGCGCACCGCATCCTCGAAACGGCCGAGCCGGTAGTAGGCCCAGCCCAGCGAATCGACGATGTAGCCATCGCTCGGGCGCAATTCCACCGCCTTCTGGATCATCTCCAGCGCTTCCGTCAGGTTCATGTTCTTGTCGACCCACGAATAGCCGAGATAGTTCATGACCTGCGGCTGCTCAGGGTTCAGTTCCAGCGCCTTGCGGAAACTCGGCTCAGCCTTGTTCCATTCCTTCAGCCGCTCATAGGCGATGCCGCGCTGGTAGAAGACGTTCCAGTCGGCAGCCTCCGGCTCCTTCAGGCGCTCGACGGCGCGATCATAGAGATCCGCCGATGCGCGCCAGTTCTCCTTGGAGCCATAGACGCCTCCGAGGGCGAGATAGCCGCGCATCTCGTCCGGCCTGGCCTCGACCAGCGCCTTGAGATGCTCGATCGCCTCGTCGTTGCGGCCGAGGTCGGCGAGGTTGAGGCCAAGCTGCAACTCGGCGATCTGCTTGTAGGGAGAACCGTCGGCGATGCGCTTGTAATAGGAGATGGCGCGCTCGCTGTCCTTCATCTGCTCGGCCACGCCGGCCAGTTGCACCAGCGCGATATCGCTGTCTGGCTTCAGCGCCAGAGCATATTCGAGATAAAGCCGCACGAAGGGTTCGCCACCGCCACGGTTCAGGGCGGTCGCCAGATTGACCAGAATTTCCGACGCGCCATCGGCAGGACTGGCGACCATGGGCGCGATTTCCTCGCCCTTGCCGATGCTTTCGCGCAGGGCTTCGATCTCGGGGCGGCCAGTGACAAACTCTTCGGACTTGTCGAGCACGGCCAGCGCGTCGTCCTTCTTTCCCTGACGGGCGAGGAAGCGGGCATAAGCCTCGGCGTTGCGCAGCCAGGTTTCGGGGGCGGCGCCGCCGGCCGCCGCGTTTTCAAGCGTCGATTCGTAGGCCTCCACCGCCTTGTCCTTCTGCCCGGCGACATCGGCGATGAGGGCGCGATGATAGGACTTGAACAGGTCGAACCATTCCGGCCCTTTCAGCGTGGCGACGTAGGAAACGGCATCCTTGCCATGATCTGCGCCCAGACGCGCCCAGCCGGTCATGACCCCGCTGATGAGCCGGTCGAGATCGGCCTGAAGGGACAGTTTCAACCAGTACTCGGCTTTCTGGTAGTCCTTCTTGCGGAAGGTGTCGACCGCGAGCGCGAGACGCGAGAAGCGCTCGATGTCGGGCACTTCCCTGAGCTTGTCGGCATAGGGCAACGATTCGTCGAACCGCCCCTGTGAAATCAGCGTCAGCATCAGGCTTTGCTGCAACTGCACATCGTCGGGCGCGAACGCCAGCGCCTGCTTGTAATAGGTGATGGCGCTGTCGAGGTCGTTGTCGCCCTCGGCCACGCGCGCCGCCAGATAAGCGCCGGAAAAGGACGTGATCTCGATGGGTTTGGCGGATTCCTTGGCGACGACGACAGGGCCGCACAGGGCCAGCCCGGTCGCCACAGTCAGACCCGCGAGCCAGCGAATGCGTTGATGCGGCATCGTCATCCTTTCAGCCGAAAAGTCCCGGTCGCCTTGCCGGAACCGTCATGTTGATCCTGTGGCGGGAAAGCATGGCCTTTTTGGGATCATGCTTCAATCCGCATCGCCGGGCGTCCGTACCGGCGGACACGGACATCACGCGCTTTTGTACGATTGCCCGCCAGAGCGCGCAATCCGGCAACGCCACCCTTACGGACTTGCCAGAGCCTCAGGCCGAAAAGTGCACGCGGTTTTTCGGATCATTGCGACGCTCAATCAAGGTGCTGGAGCGCCCTTGGCGCATCCGGCAGGACACACGGGGGCTCTGGCGTGACATAGTTGGCCGGAGTGCTTACTTTTTCCTCAACACAGGAGCGAAAGGGCCGACATGAAGTTTTCAATAGGCGAACTGGCGCGACGGGCGGACGTGAAGGTTCCGACGATCCGCTATTACGAGCAGATCGGACTGATGCCGGAAACCCTGCGCACCGAGGGCCAGCAGCGCCGTTACGGGTCTGCGGCAGTGTCCCGGCTCTCCTTTATCCGTCATGCGCGCGAACTCGGTTTCGACGTCGAGGCGATCCGCACGCTTCTGTCCCTGCAGGACGACCCCGATCAGCCCTGCGCCCAGGCCGACGAGATCGCAAGGGCGCGTCTGGTGGAGGTTGACAGACGCATCGCCGGCCTTCAGGCCCTGCGCAAGGAGCTGAAGAAGATGGTGGATGAATGCGCGCAGGGGCGCGTTTGCGATTGTCAGGTCATCGAAACTCTGGCCGACCGCACCCATTCGCACAAGGGCTGGAAGGAGCTTGCGGTCGGGCGCTGAAACGGGGGCGCCTCAGCTCACCCGGCTGATGCAGAAGTCTATGACGTCGATCAGCGCCGCCTTCTGCGGCGTAGCAGGCAATGGAGCCAGCGCATCGCGCGCGATTTCGCCGAAATGACGGGCGCGGCCGATCGTGTCGGAAATGGCCGCATGGCGGGCCAGCAGGCCGATACCCTTTTCCAGCGCATCATCGTCGGCGTCGTTTTGCTCGATCGCCTTTTTCCAGAAAGCGCGCTCTTCCGCAGTTCCGCGACGATAGGCGAGAATCACCGGCAGGGTGACCTTGCCCTCGCGGAAATCGTCGCCGACATTCTTGCCGAGGTCGCTGCTCGACCCACCGTAATCCAGCGCGTCGTCGATGAGCTGGAAGGCCAGGCCGAGGTTCATGCCATATGAACGCAGGGCCGCGCGGTCGTTGCGCGAAGCATTGGCGACAACCGGCCCCACCTCGGCCGCAGCCGAAAACAGCGCCGCGGTCTTGGCCTTGATGACGGCGAAATGCTCGTCCTCGGTGGTTTCGAGGTTCTTGGCCGCGGCAAGCTGCATCACCTCGCCCTCGGCGATAATGGAGGCGGCGGTGGAGAGGATGTCCAGCGCGTCCAGCGAGCCGACGTCGACCATCATGCGGAAAGCCTGCCCAAGCAGGAAGTCGCCCACCAGAACGCTGGCCTGGTTGCCCCAGATCATGCGCGCCGTCTTCTTGCCGCGCCGCATGCCGCTCTCGTCAACGACATCGTCATGCAGCAGCGTCGCCGTGTGCATGAATTCGACGGCGGTGGCGAGCTTGATGTGCCCCTCGCCCTCGTAGCCGAACATCTGCGCCGCTGCGAGCGTCAGCATCGGCCGCAGGCGCTTGCCACCCGAGGAAATCAGGTGATTGGCGACCTCGGGGATCATCTGCACGTCCGAACCGGCCCTGGACAGGATCAGCTCGTTGACGCGCCCCATGTCCGAAGCGGTCAGCGAAACCAGCTCCTTGATGGAAGCGGCATCGCGTTTGCCGCCCTCGAGATTGACAACGATACCCAACAAACGACTCCTGACCAACAGACCCGCGGACGCGGCAGCATATAGCGGACTCTAGGGAGATGGTCACCCCACGGCAAGAGGCGAATTGGCGCGGCATAAGCTGCTTTTTTACCGCGGCGAACAGGAATGGTCTGGAAAAACAGGCCCTGCGCCGCCTATAGCTGGCAAAGATCAAACGGCGACGGTGAAGCAATGTCCCTTTCTATCACGTCCCGCACTGGCGGTCTGTTTTCGCGTCTCGTAAAATCCCTGTCGACCATCGGCCTGCTGACCGGAACGCTGTTCTTCGCCGCGTCCTTCACGCCTTCGCTCATTCCACGCACCTGGCTCCTTCAGGGCGCACTGGCTGGCCTTGCCTTCGGCGCAGGCTATCTTGTCGGCGTGCTTGGCGTGTGGCTGTGGAGCTATCTCGAACTGCCCGCGCTCAAGCCGCCGGCTTCGCGATGGGCGAAACGGACCGCCGCAGCCCTTTGCGCGGCGGTCGCGGTCATCTTTCTCTGGCAGGCTTCAGAATGGCAAAACTCGATCCGAACGCTGGTCGACATGGAGCCTGTAGACAGCGTCTATCCGTTCCGGGTCGGGCTGATCGCGATTCTCACCTTCGCCATGCTGCTCGGCGTCAGCCGGCTGTTCCGTCTCACGCTCAACTTCATCGACCGCCGGTTGCGCGGCTTTCTGCCACGCCGCATCGCGACGGTGATCGGCGTCGCCGCCGCAGCCATCATCTTTTTCAGCCTGCTCAACGGCGTGCTCCTGCGCTACGCCATCTACGTCGCCGACAGCTCGTTCCGGGCCGCTGACGAACTGATCGAACCCGACACGCCACAGCCGGACGATCCGGTTAAAACCGGCAGTGCGGCATCGCTGCTCGACTGGGACGGCATCGGCCGGCGCGGACGGCAATTCGTGGCCACGGCTCCATCGAAGGACGACATTTCCACTTTCCTTGGCCGTGAAGCCATGGAGCCGCTGCGTGTCTATGTCGGCCTTCGTTCGGCGGAAACGCCCGAAGAGCGGGCGCGGCTGGCGCTGGAGGAACTGAAGCG
This sequence comes from Aquamicrobium ahrensii, assembly GCF_040545755.1. Taxonomy (NCBI): domain Bacteria; kingdom Pseudomonadati; phylum Pseudomonadota; class Alphaproteobacteria; order Hyphomicrobiales; family Phyllobacteriaceae; genus Aquamicrobium; species Aquamicrobium ahrensii. The sequence continues at coordinate 352,784 of NZ_JBEPMN010000002.1, read as the reverse complement.
CGTCGGGGCGTTCGAACGGTCGGCGCTCGTCCTCATCACGCCCACAGGCACGGGCTGGATCGACCCGCCGGCCATCGACACGCTGGAATATCTGCATGGCGGCGATGTCGCCACCGTCGCGATCCAGTATTCCTACCTTGCAAGCTGGCTGTCGCTTCTGATCGAGCCCGAATATGGCGGAGAGGTTTCGCGGGCGATGTTCACGGAAGTCTACGGCCACTGGACTGCATTGCCCCGGGAAAGCCGGCCGAAGCTCTACCTTTACGGCCTCAGCCTCGGCGCCATGAATTCCCAGCGTTCCAGCGAGCTGTTCGAGGTGCTGGGCGATCCCTATCAGGGCGCGCTGTGGGCAGGGCCGCCTTATTCCAGCCAGTTATGGCGCTCGATCACAGCGCGTCGCAATCCCGGCTCGCCGGTCTGGATGCCGCGCTTCCGCGACGGCTCCTATGTCCGGTTCACGGGCCAGGAGAACGAAGTGAACATTCCTGGCGCGCATTGGGGACCGCTCAGGGTGGTCTACCTGCAATATGCCAGCGATGCGGTGGCGTTCTTCGACCCGCTCTCGGTCTACCGCGCGCCGGAATGGATGAACCAACCGCGCGGTCCGGACGTTTCCCCCCAGATGCGCTGGTATCCGATCGTCAGCTTCCTGCAATTGCTGGTCGACATGATGACCGCGACCACCACGCCCATGGGCCACGGCCATGTGTACGCCCCGCAGCACTATATCGACGCATGGATCGAGGTGACCGACGTGCAGGGCTGGTCGCAGGCGGATATCGACCGGCTGAAAGCGCATTTCGCCACATTGATGGAGGAGCAGTGAGCGGCGCGTTTACACACAGGCCAATACCTGCAAAATGCCGGCCATGATCGAGCTTGTACGCACCAACGACGCCGTGGTCATCTCCTTCGTGGAGGCGCTGATGCGCGACGCCGGCATTGCCTGCATCGTCGCCGACCAGAACATGAGCGTCATGGACGGCTCGCTCGGCATATTGCCGCGCCGCATCCTCGTCGATGCCGAACAGGCTGAAACGGCGCGCAGGATTCTGGCGGACGCCGGCATCGGCAACGAGATCCGGAAGCAATGACCGCACAGGCCGTTTCCGCCGCGCCGGGCAGCCATACCGTCGACGCCTTCCATCGCGGCCGCTTCTTTCTGGTCCAGCCCGCAAAGGGCGGCCATCGCGCCGGCATGGACGCCATGATGCTGGCGGCGAGCGTGCCTTCCGCCTTTGCCGGCCGGCTGGCCGATTTCGGGGCGGGCGCTGGCGCCGCCGGCCTTGCCGTTCTGTCGCGCTGTCCGCAGGCGCGCGCGGTTCTGGTCGAGCGCGCGGCGGAAATGGCCGCCTTCGCGCAAGCCACGCTCGCCCTCCCCGACAACGCCCATCTTTCAGGCCGGGCCGAGGCGTTGCAGGCCGACGTGGCGCTGACCGGCGCGGCGCGGCAGGCGGCGGGACTTGTCGACAACAGCTTCGACTACGTGATCATGAACCCGCCCTTCAACGCGGAAGCGGACCGGGCGACGCCGGACGAACTGAAACGTCTGGCGCATGTCATGGAGGACGGTCTGTTCGAAGACTGGTTGCGCAGCGCGGCGGCGGTCACGCGCCCACGCGGCGGCGTTTGCGTCATCGCACGCCCGCAATCGCTGCACGCCATCCTCGATGCGATGGGCAGCCGTTTCGGCAATGTCGAACTCATGGCCATCCATCCGCGCCCGGATGCGGCCGCGATCCGCATCGTCACGCGCGCCACACGCGGAACGCGCGGCAAGCTCGCCATCCGCCCGCCGCTGATCCTGCATGAGAGCGACAGCGGCCGCTTCAGCTCCCATACGGACCGCATCAATAACGGGCTTGCCTCACTTTTCGGCGACTGACGCCTTTGCCGAGGCCGCCCGAATGCCTACATGCCTCGCACATTGCCGGAGACACCTGCCTTGAAGAGACTTTTCAACCGACTCCTGCCGAAAGCCTGGCGCTCCAATATCGTCACCATACCGGTCATCCGGCTGCACGGCGCCATCATGGCGGGAGGATCGCAGTTGCGTCCCGCCCTTTCTCTGGCCACGACGGCGGGGCTGATCGAAAAGGCCTTCGCCCTCGACGCGCCCGCCATCGCCATTTCGATCAATTCGCCGGGCGGCTCGCCCGTGCAGTCGCGGCTGATCTACAAGCGCATCCGCGATCTCGCCGCCGAGAAGAACCGCAAGGTGCTGGTGTTCGTGGAGGATGTCGCGGCCTCGGGCGGCTACATGATCGCGCTGGCGGGCGACGAGATCATCGCCGACCCCTCCTCCATCGTCGGTTCCATCGGCGTGGTTTCAGCCTCTTTCGGCTTTCCCGAACTGCTGAAGAAGATCGGCGTCGAGCGCCGTGTCCACACCGCGGGCCAGAACAAATCCGTGCTCGATCCTTTCAAGCCGGAGAAGAAAGAGGATGTCGCGCGGCTGAAGAGCCTGCAACTCGAAATCCATGACACTTTCATTGAAATGGTGAAGGCGCGGCGCGGCGCGAAGCTCAAGGACGAGCCCGACCTGTTCACCGGCCTGTTCTGGACCGGCAAAAAGGGATTGGAGCTTGGCCTCGTCGATGCGCTTGGCGACATGCGTTCCGTGCTGAAGCAGCGCTATGGGGCGAAGACCCGCCTCAAGCTGATCAGCGCCCAGCGCGGCCTGCTGTCGCGGATCGGGCCCTTCGGATCGCGCGGCGGCGCGGCGCCGGAAATGGCGGCCGCGACGGTCGAAAGCGTGCTGGGTGCGGCGCAGGAGCGCGCCCTCTGGTCGCGCTTCGGCCTTTGAAAAGCCGCGCACACGCGCTACCATGACCCATGATCGGCCGTATGCCTTTCGGCATCGCGCCGCAGGAGAGCTGAGATGCCGCAGATCATCTTCTTCGTTGCCGTGGGCATTGTCGCCTTTGTCGGCTATCGCGCCTTCGTACGGGAGGCCGAACGGGTGACGGCCAAGATTCGCCGCGCCGAGCAGCAACAGAAAACGGGCGCGAACGGCACGTTGGTCAAGGACCCCGAGACGGGCGAATACCGCGTCGCCAGAGACTGATCGCCAGCCGTGGACGCGATTTGCGCGCTTGCCGAGGCCGCGCCGGCCAAGATCAACCTCGCCTTGCATGTCGTCGGCCGTCGGCCGGACGGATATCATGAGTTGGAAACGCTGGCCGTCTTCACGGAACATGGCGATCGGCTGACCCTCGAAGACGCGCCGCACGACCACTTCTCCATCCATGGCCCCTACGCGGGCGGCCTGCCCGTTGACGAGGGAAATCTCGTAATCCGCGCACGCGAGGCGCTGAGGCGCACATGTGGCAGAGCCGACCTGCCGCCCGTGTCCATCCAGCTTGAGAAAAACCTGCCGATCGCTTCCGGCATCGGTGGTGGATCGAGCGACGCGGCGGCGACGCTGAGAGCGCTCGCCCGTCACTGGCGGCTTGCGGACGGCGACGCCCTCGCCTCCGTCGCGCCCGACCTTGGCGCGGATGTGCCGATGTGCCTCGCCGCCCGGCCATTGCTGGCGCGTGGCGTTGGCGAGCGAATCGAGGCTGTTGCGGGCCTGCCCCAGCTCGCCATGGTGCTGGTCAACCCGGGCGTGGAAGTCTCCACGCCGCAGGTGTTTTCCGCGCTCGCCAGCCGCGAGAATCCGCCGCTGCAACCCCTGCCGGCCCGCTTTGATTTTACTTCGCTGCTGGACTGGCTCGCCGCCAGCCGCAACGATCTGGAAGCGCCGGCCCTGGCCATCGCGCCCGTCATCGCCGAAAGCCTTTCTGCGCTTCGCTCCAGCGGCGCAAGCCTTGCGCGCATGTCGGGCTCGGGGGCCACCTGCTTCGGCCTTTACGAACATGCGCAGGCGGCTACCGCCGCAGCCGGGACCATTCGTCGCGAACAACCTGGCTGGTTTGTCGCCGCGACCACGACAACGACAGGCTAGAGCCATGGTAACGGAACGCTCCTTTATTCCCGTGCGCATCGCGGTGCTGACCGTATCGGACACGCGCAGCCTCGCCGAGGACCGTTCCGGCCAGACGCTGGCCGACCGCATCACGGACGCCGGCCATATATTGGCGGCGCGCGACATCGTGACCGACGACAAGGCACTGATCCGCGACAAGGTTCTGGGGTGGTCGAAGGACGACGGCGTCGACGTCATCATCACCACCGGCGGCACAGGATTCACCGGCCGTGACGTCACCCCCGATGCGCTGGAGCCCATCTTCGAGAAGCGCATGGACGGCTTCTCGGAAGTCTTCCACCGCATCTCCTACGACAAGATCGGCACCTCCACGATCCAGAGCCGCGCCACCGGCGGCGTGGTCAACGCGACCTTCGTCTTCGTGTTGCCGGGCTCCCCCGGCGCGTGCCGCGACGCCTGGGACGGAATTTTGAAAGCCCAGCTCGATTACCGGCACATGCCCTGCAATTTCGTGGAGATCATGCCGCGGCTGGACGAGCATCTGCGCCGGAGCAAGGGCTAAATCGGGAGCTTACGGGCGGCGGAAGCCGGTCGGAGTTCCATAGAGATAGCCGATGCGGTCGATCGCCTCGCGCAGGCCTTCGCGCGCCACGGTCATGGTGTGGCCGTTGGCGTGGATCATATTTTTCTGGTCCGTCATGATCGCGACATGCCCCTTCCAGAAGACCAGATCGCCGCGCTTCAGGCCGGCATAGTCCGCGCCCGGTTCAAGCGGTTCACCAAGGCCGGCCGCCTGCATGTCGGAATCGCGCAGCACGTCGCGGCCGCTCATGCGCATGGCAAGCTGGACAAGGCCGGAACAGTCGATGCCGAAGCCCGACGCCCCGCCCCACAGATAGGGCGTGCCGAGCAGCGTTTCCGCCACCGCCACGTAATCCGGCGCAAACTCGCCTGCCGGCGCAAGATGGCGGGCGATCACAGCCTTGCCGTCGGCCAGCAGCGCATAGTTCGTGCCACGCGTCTCGGCCACGCCGACCGCCGTGACCGCCGAGCCGAGCGACAACGCGCCGGCGCGCGGAAAACGGAGATCGGGGCCGGGATAGACGAATGTGCGCGACACCGAGACCAGATGCGTCGGCTCGCCGCCGCGTTCGCCGATTTCGGCCTCACGCACATAACCGACATAGCCGTCGCGCTCTGCCTGCACCCAGGCCCAGCCATCGCCGGTTTCGTAGATGAGCACGTCATCGCCGAACAGGAACTGGGTGTTGACGCCCGCATCGGCGCGCGGCGCGGTCAACACATCTGCGACGGGGGCCGAAATGCGCGCCGGATTTCCGGCGACAAAACGCTGTGCCTCCACCTCACCCTCCAGCCGCCTATCGGCAAGATCGGTGCGGAAGGCATGGAGACGGCGGTCGCGCAGGGTCACGGTCGGGAGCTTTCAGATCGGAAGTTCAAATGCCTTGTCGACAATAGCATCGCCGAAGCGTTCGACATAGAGCGCGCCTTCCACGGTGCGCCGGATGAGAACGTTGCGGCGGTCCTGCTCGTCGCGATGGCGCGCCACGAGTTTCATGGCCCCCATCGTATCGAGCGCCCGGGTGATGACCGGCTTGGTGACGCCGAGCTTTGCGGCAAGCCCGCGCACCGTATGCGGCGGCGGGTCCAGATAGATGGTGAAGAGGATCGCCATCTGGCGCATGGTGAGGTCCGGCGCGTCGTCACGCACCTCATGCAGGCAGACCTGTCGCCACAGCCGCAAGGCCTGTATCGGACGCATGGAAACCGTCATGCATCCGGTTTAGATCATAATCGTTTCGCTTCCGTTTCAGTTTCGGCGCGAAATCTCACGCGAAGCGATTGGCGATCACCTGCTCCAGCGCACGGATCGCCTGCGCCTCGCCACCCGCCGGTCCGTGCGGCCTTTCGGTCGGGTTCCAAGCATAGATGTCGAAATGCGCCCACGCCGCGGTGTTCTCCACGAAGCGCTTCAGGAACAGCGCGGCGGTGATCGAGCCGGCGAACCCGTCCGTGGTGACGTTGTTCAGATCGGCCACCTTCGAGGACAACTTCGCATCGTAGGGTCGCCACAGCGGCATGCGCCACAGCGGATCCTCGACATTGACGGATGCGGCGGCGATGTCGGCGGCCAGCGCCTCGTCATCGGTGTAGAAGGGCGGCAGGTCGGGACCGAGCGCGACGCGCGCCGCCCCCGTCAGCGTCGCCATGTCGATCAGCAGTTCGGGCTTTTCCTCATCGGCCAGCGCCAGCGCATCGCCCAGAACGAGACGCCCCTCGGCATCCGTATTGCCGATCTCGACAGTCAGGCCCTTGCGGCTTTGCAGCACGTCGCCGGGGCGGAAGGCATTGGCGGAGATGGCGTTTTCCACCGCCGGAATGAGAACGCGCAACCGCACCTTCAACCCGCCCGCCATGATCATGGACGCGAGGCCAAGCACGTTCGCGGCCCCGCCCATGTCCTTCTTCATCAGCAGCATGCCGGACGCCGGCTTGATGTCGAGCCCGCCGGTGTCGAAGCACACGCCCTTGCCGACCAGCGTCACCCTGGGCGCGTCTTCCCGCCCCCAGCGCAGGTCGATGAGACGCGGCGCCTGCGCCGCCGCGCGGCCGACCGCATGGATCATCGGGAAATTGGCCGCCAGAAGATCGTCGCCTGCCGTGACCGCGACCGCCGCTCCATGCTTTTCGGCAAGCCCCCGCACCGCCTGCTCCAGAGCATCCGGCCCCATGTCATTGGCCGGCGTGTTGACCAGATCGCGGGTCAGGAAAACGCTTTCCGCCAGCCTTTCCAGCCGCTTTGCCTCGATCCCCTTGGGCAAAGCCAGCCGCAGGGCGCGGCCGGGCTTCTTGCCGTAGCGGGTGAACACATAGCCGCCGAGGGAAATCGCCAACGCCGCCAGTTCCGGCTTTTCCAGCCGTCCTTCCAGCCGCCAGTCGCCCTCCGGCAACGAGCGGGCGAGGCCGCCAAGCGCCAGCGCACCTTTCGATCCATCGCCAAGGCCGAACAGCGCGCCGCCAATCTTGCCGCCCTCGCCCGGCAGCACAAGCGTCTTGCCCGCTTCCCCGGTGAAGCCATTGGCCTTCGCCCAGGCCAACGCCTGCCCGGACAACCCCGCGCGATCCAGCCCGTCCTTCCCGACAAGATGAACAGGAAGCGCTCCGGCAAGATCGGTCGCGGCGAATTCTACGGCCATCATATGTCTCCAGACCCGGCGATGAGCAGTTTGGCGATGAGTCGATCCCGACAATTTCGGAACTCGGCCGAAACAATGCAAGCGACGGTGGAAAACAGGCGGGAACTTTTCCACGCAGCCGACATCAAATAGGATGCAACAGGAGCATTCCCGTGAAAGCTGCGATCCCGGATCCGTTTTCCAGCAAGCATCACGCGCCGTCATCGGCCGAGCTGGCTTTGGCGCGCCGCGCCGCCAGATGCGATCCCGCCGCCGTCCGCCAGATCGTGCGCCAGCACAACCAGCGCCTCTACCGGCTGGCGCGGGCCGTGCTGCGCAACGACGCCGACGCCGAGGACGCCCTGCAGGACGCCTATCTGAAGGCCTTCACCCATCTTCACCGCTTTCGCGGCGAGGCCAGCCTGTCGACATGGCTGTCGCGCATCACGCTCAACGAGGCGGCCTCCCGTCTGCGCAGGCGCAAGCGCCTCAAGCGGAACGCTGTGGACAGGCCCGACAGCGCCTCGCAGATTATTATTCCCTTTCCCATCCGCAACGGCAGCGACGACCCGGAACGCACCATGGCGCAGCGGCAGATTCTCCATCTGGTGGAACAGGCCACCGACACATTGCCCCAGCCCTTCCGGCTGGTCTTCGTCGCCAGGGTGATCGAGGGCCTGAGCGTCGAGGAGACGGCGGCTTTGCTCGACCTTCAGCCTTCCACGGTGCGCACCCGTCTCCACCGCGCCCGCAAAATGGTGAAGGAGCAGCTCGAGGCGCAGATCGGACCGGTTCTGGTGGATGCCTTCCCCTTCGCCGGGAAGCGCTGCGAGCGCCTCACTGAAGCGGTGCTGGCACGCCTGTCGACCGGCAATTAGAGCATTTCCAGCAAAAGTGTGAAGCGGTTTTGCGTCCGGAAATGTGACCAAAACAATGAGATAGAGCGCCGTGCGTCCTGCCGGACGCACGGAGGACGATCCCGCATTTTGATCGGGCATTGGAACAATCCGAACAACCGCGCCCACCTTTCCGTCCGACGCTCCAGCGGGAACGTCCGGCGGCACGCGGCGTCCAATGCTGTGTCAACCACCATTACGGGGCGGAACGCCGCCCCTGAAAGGACATCGCCATGAGAATGCCTCTGGTTTCCATGCTGGGCATCGCCTGCCTGCTGTTCGCCGCGCCCGCCGCTCAGGCGCAGGACAAGCCCACCGATCCGCAGATCGCGCATGTGGCCTACACCGCCGGCGTCATCGATATCGAGGCCGCCAAACTCGCCCTGACGAAAAGCAACACCAAGGCCGTCGTCGACTTCGCCACATCGATGCAAAACGACCATCAGGCGGTCAACGAACAGGCGCTGGCGCTGGTGAAGAAGCTGAACGTGACGCCCGAGGACAACGCCACCAGCCAGGCGCTGACGGCGGCCGCTCAGGCGGAGCGCGCCAAGCTTGAAAAGCTCGACGGCGCGGCCTTCGACAAGGCCTATGTCGACAACGAGATCGCGTTCCACAAGCAGGTCAATGCGGCGCTGGAAACGGTGCTCATCCCCTCGGCCGAGAACGGGGAGTTGAAGTCCCTGCTTGAAACCGGTCTGAAGCTGTTTCAGGGGCACCAGCAGCATGCCGAGCATGTTGCGGCGGATCTGAAATGAGCCGCCTCGTCCTCGACAGGCGGGTTTTTCTGACGGGCGGCCTGGCCCTCCTCGCCACGGCGGGCGCGGCCTCAGCGCATGGCGACACCGTGCATGTGACCGTTCATAAAATGGCCTTCGAGCCGGCCTCGGTCGAGGTCCGGGCCGGCCAGACCATCGAATGGATCAACAAGGATCCTTTCGCGCATACAGCAACCGTCAAGGACGGATGGGAGGTGATGCTGCCCCCCGGCAAGAGCGCCACGCATGTCGTCCGGCAAGACGACAGCGTTAGCTATTATTGCCGCTTCCATCCCAACATGACCGGAACGATCACCGTCATCGGCTGACGGCTTCGGCGCGATGCGCCGGACGGCGAAGATGGCTGCGGCCGCCTTCGCCGGCCTCACCGCCTGGAAAAGCGGATAGTCTTCTTTTCAGCGAGGAACCCTTTTTTGCCCGGGTTCCAATTTTGACCTTATTTCCGCTATGGTTAGCCTTCTGCCGATTTCGCCCTGATGTGGCGCACGACATTCACCCCGAAATGTGAGGCAAGCGAGACAGTGACGGTCTCAATACAGGAATTTTTCCAGTCCTATCCCTGGCTTCAAACCCTGTCGGCGCTCATCGCGCTGGTTTTGGCGGCCCTGTTCGCCAATTTCATCGTGAAGTCGGTCCTCCTGCAAATCCTCAACCGCATCTTTGCCAGAACGGCCTTTGGCCGGGACGAGGAATTGCGCCGTTATGGCGTCATCGAACGGCTGGCCAATGTCATGCCGGCCATGGTGATCGCAGGCGGCGTCACGCTTGTGCCTGGCCTGCCGGCGGTGGTGGCGGCGGTGGTGACGAACGTCGCCAGCGCCTTCATGATCCTCATGGTGGCGATGGCGATCAGTGCGGCGTTCAATATCGTCGACACGCTCTATCACCGCAGGGCAGAAGCGCGGATGAAGCCCATCAAGGGCTATATCCAGGTCGTCAAGATCGCGGTTTATGTGGTCGCCGCGCTGCTGATGATCGCCACGCTCATCGATCGCTCGCCGCTGATCCTGCTCTCCGGTCTCGGCGCCATGGCCGCCGTCCTCATCCTCGTCTTTCAGGACACGCTGCTTTCGCTCGTCGCCGGCATCCAGATTTCCTCGACGGGCATGGTGCGGGTCGGCGACTGGATCGAGATGCCGAGCCTGAACGCAGACGGCGACGTCATCGAGATCGCGCTGCACACGGTTCAGGTGCGCAATTTCGACAAGACCATCACCACGATTCCGATCCGCAAGCTGGTCACCGATTCGTTCAAGAACTGGCGCGGCATGCAGGAATCGGGCGGGCGGCGCATCAAGCGCTCGATCTATCTCGACCAGACCAGCATCCGTTTCCTCACGCCAGACGAACTCCGCAAGCTGGAGTCCTTCGGTCTGCTCGAAGCCTATCTGAAGCACAAGAAGACGGAGATTTCCGAGTGGAACGGCAAGCTTGGCGACAAGGCCAGGGTTGCGGCAAACACGCGGCGCATCACCAATATCGGCACCTTCCGCGCCTATGTGGACACCTATCTGCGCAACCATCCGGGCGTGCACAAGGGCATGACCATCATGGTGCGCCAGCTTCAGCCGGGGCCGGAAGGCCTGCCGATAGAAATCTATTGCTTCACCAACACCACGGTGTGGACCTCCTATGAGGGCATCCAGGCGGATATATTCGATCATCTGTTCGCCATTCTGCCCGAGTTCGGGCTGGCCGTTTTCCAGAACCCGAGCGGCGCGGATCTCAGCTCATGGTCATCGCCCCGCCCTTATCTGGCGAACCCGGAAGCGGTGACGGAACAGGTGCGGGTGGGCTGATCCGCCCTGAAAATGGGGCGGAACGCGCTCATCCCGGCGCGCGCCCTCCCTCTTCAGGAATGGCCCGGATTCTTAACGCTTCCGGAGCATGAGAAGCGCGAATTAACCATCCATTAGGGTTAACGGACTATTGATTTGCATGGGGACCGGCCGCGCGAAAACGGCCGCGCCAGCAGATGGAGGCGGGCTCTCATGCACATTTGGCGCAATCACGCCGCAACCGGACGTCGCTTTGCCGCGGCGGCGCTCGCCATCGTTGTGATGGCAAGCCTCTCGGGCTGCGGCACCGACAAGATCAAGACAGGTTCGATTGGCCGCACCGGCCCCGGCAAGGCGATCGAAACCATGTCCACCGGCGAATTGCGCAGCACTTCGGCGAGGCTCGGCAAGGCCTATGCAGCCAATCCGGACGACAAGGCCACCGCCATCCAGTTCGCCAGCGTGTTGCAGATGGACGGCAACGCCGGGCAATCTCTGGCCGTCATGCGCAAGCTGGCCATCGCCCATCCCAAGGACCGGCAGGTGCTGGCCGCCTACGGCAAGGCGCTGGCGGCCAACGGCCAGTTCGAGCCGGCGCTGGATGCAGTGCGTCGCGCCCAGACCCCCGAATATCCCGACTGGCGGCTGATGTCGGCCGAAGGCGCCATCCTCGACCAGACCGGCCAGAAGGACGAAGCGCGCCAGCTCTACCGCAAGGCGCTCGACCTCAAGCCGGACGAACCGTCGGTGCTGTCCAATCTTGGCATGTCCTACGTGCTGGAGGGCGATCTGCGCACCGCCGAGACTTTCCTCGCCTCCGCCTCACGCCAGCCCGGCGCCGACAGCCGCGTGCGCCAGAACCTCGCGCTCGTCGTCGGCCTTCAGGGCAGATTCGACGAGGCCGAGCGCATCGCTTCGCAAGAGCTTTCCCCCGAACAGGCGCGCGCCAACATCGCCTATCTGCGCTCGATGCTGGCGCAGCAGAACGCGTGGAGCCAGCTCAAGGCGCAGGATGGGAAGAAGTCCGCGGCGAACTGATCCTCCCGGACTGCCTGAAACGCTTCGCGAGCTTGCCGATCCGGCCTCACGCACGCAGTGCGACCGGTGCGGCCTGCGTCAGGAAGGAAACGACGACGGACGGCAGATTCGCCGAATTCAGTTCGTATATGCCGCAATTCGCGATCAGCGCGCGCCGGTCGGTGCGGACGCCCCGATAACGCCAGACGGTTCGCGTGGCGTAAGGCAGATTGTCGTTGCGCCATGAGACCCCCATGGTCAGCCCCCGCAGATACTGGCGCTGATGAATCTCGAACGGCATCAGGATCGTCTGGCCGAAAGTCGGCGCATCGCCACGCGTAAGTTCGGTCAGGAAAATGCGCTGACGTTGATAGGCAGCCAGACCGACATAGCGCGAACGCTGGCGAATGCCGCTTTCCACATCCTCGATCCGTTCCAGCGAAGTGACGACGATCTGGGCGTCCCGTTCCCGCATATGCGCGCACGAACAGACGATACGGTCGGGCCAGGACAACGACACATGCCAGGTCTGGTAGAAGCCCAGATAGGGCCGCAGCGCCTGCAGGTTTCCGGGAAAGGCGGCGGCCAGCGGCCCTTCCGCCAGCAGGGGCTGGCGCTTCGCCTCCAGCTTGCGCCGGAATGCGGCTGACGGCAGGTCGAAATCTTCCGCCTGGAAACCGAAAAAGCTGGCGATCCTGAGCCGATTATGCGCCGAGGGAAGCGTTCCCGAATTGATGTAGCGGTTGAACTGCTGCCTGTTGATGCCGATGGCCCGGCAAAGTTCGGAGATCGATTGCCGGGTCGCGCAGGCGAATTTCAGATTATCACCGAAATTTTCATGAAGCTTACCCATCCTTATAGCGTAAACCAGCGTAAATTCGCGTCAAGCTGCGAAATTGCACCGGCCGGTTCGGGGTCCATTATCCTGCGCATCCAAAATGGCAAAGAGGGGCCCCGATGACCGAGTCTCGCAACACGTTCCATGTTTCCCGCCGCGGCTTCCTGCAAGGCAGCGCACTGCTGGGCGTTTCAGCGACCGCCGGCCTTCTGACCGCCCCCACTGCACGGGCGCAAGCGCCGGTGCGCGGCGGCAGTCTGCGCATGGGTCTTGCGGGCGGCGCTTCCGCCGACACGCTCGACCCCGCGCTGGCCTCCGCCAGCGTGATGTTCGTCATCTCACATTGCTGGGGCGACACACTGGTCGAATCCCATCCCGAGACCGGCGAGGCGCTGCCCTCGCTGGCCGAATCCTGGTCGCCCTCTCCCGACGCTTCGGAATGGACCTTCAAGATCAGGCAGGGCGTCAGCTTCCATGACGGCAAGCCGATGACGGTCGCCGACGCCGTGGCGACGTTGCGCCGCCATGCCGACGAGAACTCCCAGTCCGGCGCGCTGGGCCTTCTGTCCGGCGTCAAGCAGATCGAGGAGCGCGGCGGGGACCTCGTCATCACGCTGGCGGAAGGCAACGCCGACCTGCCGCTGGTGCTCACCGACTACCATCTTCAGATCCAGCCCGAGGGCGGCGCGGGCGACCCCAACGCGGCGATCGGCACCGGCCCTTACAAGCTGGCCGCCTTCGAGCCGGGCATTCGCGCCACATTCGAGCGCAACACCGATGACTGGCGCGACGATCGCGGTTTCGTCGACAGCGTCGAGATCATCGTGATGAACGATTCCACCGCCCGCATCAGCGCGCTGAGCGCCGGACAGGTCGATTTCATCAACCTCGTCGAACCGAAAGTCGTGCCGCTGATTTCCCGCGCCCCGACTGTCGAAATCCTGCAAAGCCCCGGCAAGGGTTTCTACTCCTTCCTGATGCATTGCGACACCGCCCCCTTCGACAACAACGATCTGCGCCTCGCGCTGAAATACGCGGTCGACCGCGAAGCGCTGCTCAAGCAGGTGGTGGGCGGTTTCGGCTCCATCGGCAACGACTATCCGGTCAACGCCAACTATGCGCTGGCGCCGACCGATATCGAGCAGCGCGTCTACGATCCCGAAAAGGCGGCGTTCCACTTCAAGAAGTCCGGCCATGACGGGCCTATCCTGCTGCGCACCTCCGAGGCCGCCTTCCCCGGCGCGGTCGACGCCGCGCAACTGTTCCAGCAAAGCGCCGCCAAGGCGGGCATCACGCTCGACGTGCGGCGCGAACCGAGCGACGGCTACTGGTCCGAGGTCTGGAACAAGCAGCCATTTTGCGCTTCCTACTGGGGCGGACGCCCGACGCAGGACTCGCGCTACTCCACCTCCTATGTCTCCAACGCCGAGTGGAACGACACCCGCTTCAAGCGCCCGGAATTCGACAAGATGGCGGTGCAGGCGCGCGGCGAACTGGACGAGGACAAGCGCCGCGCGCTGTATCGCGACATGGCGCTGATGATCCACAACGAGGGCGGACTGATCCTGCCGGTGTTCAACGACTATGTGAACGCGGGCTCGAAGAAGCTGAAGGGCTACGTCCACGACATCGGCAACGACATTTCCAACGGCCGTATCGCCAGCAGGATCTGGATCGAGGCCTGACCGTAACCGTCCCTGCCCTGTGTTAGGCATGACCGGCAGTCTTCTGCCGGTCCCGATTTCCTGCGACGAGAGCCATGACCGAAAAAACCTTCCACGTCATCGAAAACGAATGGATCACCCTGAAGGACGGCACGCGTCTGGCGGCGCGCATCTGGATGCCGGATGACGCCGGCCCGGCCGACCCCGTGCCCGCCGTGCTGGAATTCCTGCCCTACCGCAAGCGCAATGGCACCGCCCCGCGCGACGAATCCACCTATCCGGCATTCGCAGCCGCGGGCATTGCGGGCGTTCGCGTCGATATTCGCGGCAGCGGCGAATCCGAGGGCGTCATCGACGGCGAGTATACGCCGCGCGAGCTTTCCGATGCCGCCGAGGTGATCGAGTGGATCACAGCCCAGGGCTGGTCGAACGGCGGCGTCGGCATGATGGGCATTTCGTGGGGCGGCTTCAATTGCCTGCAGGTGGCGGCGCTCAAGCCGCCAGCGCTCAAGGCGGTGATTTCGATCGCCTCGACAGTGGACCGCTACAATGACGACATCCACTACAAGAACGGCGCGCATCTGTCGGCGCAATTTTCCTGGGCGGCGACGATGAGCGCCTACCAGTCGCGCTCGCCGGACCCGGAAATCGTGGGCGAGCGCTGGCGCGACATGTGGCTGGAGCGGCTGGAAGGCGAGCCCTTCTTCATGGAGGAATGGCTGGCCCACCAGCGCCGGGACGCGTTCTGGGAGCATGGCTCCATCTGCGAGGATTTCGACGGTTTTCCCGTTCCCGCGCTGGTCATCGCCGGCTGGGCCGACGGCTACCGCAACACGCCGCTGAAGGCGGTGGAGGGCATGCCCGGCAAAGCCAAGGCGCTGATCGGGCCGTGGGTGCACAAATATCCGCATTTCGCCTATCCGAAGCCGCGCGCGGATTTCCATGCCGAAGCGATCGCATGGTGGCGGCGCTGGCTCTGCGGCGAAGAAAACGGCGCGGAAACAGCGCCGCAGGTTCGCGCCTATATTCTCGACGGTCCACGCCCGGCGCGCTGGCGCGAGGCCGATCCGGGCTACTGGATCGCCAAGGACGCCTGGAGCGAACCTGAGCCCAGAGCGTTGGCCATCAATGGATCTGGCCGCCTTGAAACCGATCCGGCCGAAAGAGCTTCCGGAAACGCTTCCCTGCGCTCGCCGCTGGATACAGGCATCGCCGCCGGCGAGTTCTTCACCCTCAAGCCGGATTCGGAAATGCCGGGCGATCAGCGGGCGGACGACGCTGGATCGCTCACCTTCGACACCGAGGCGCTCGCCGGGGAATGCCTCATTCTGGGTCAGCCTCTCCTGAAACTGCGGCTGTCCAGCGACGCCCCGCTGGCCAATCTGGCGGCAAGGGTTGTGGACATCCACCCGGACGGCACAGCCACCCGTGTCTGCTTCGGCTTGCTCAACCTTGCCCATCGCAACGGCAACGCCCATCCGCAGGCGCTGGAGCCGGGCAAGCCGGTCGATGTGGAACTGGCGCTCGACGCGTGCGGGTATCGCTTTGCGCCGGGCCACCGCATCCGCCTTTCGCTTTCCAGCGCCTACTGGCCGCTTATGCTGCCGCCTCCCCATGATGCGACGCTCGAAATCGAACTGGCTTCGGTCAAACTTGACTTGCCGCTGCTCGGCGATCACGACAGGATCGATGTGCCGGAACCGGAAAATCCCGATCCCCTGCCGCATTATGAGGCGCTGGAGGAAGGCTCCTCCAGCCGCAGTGTCGAGCGCGATCTGGAAAATGGCGTCACACACTATCGCGTGAGCGAGGACACCGGCCTGAACCGCCATCCCGGCAATGGCCTTTGCGGGCGGGACATTACTGAACAGGTGTGGTCGATCGCGCCGGGGGACGCACTCTCGATGACCGCCGGGATCACCTCCACATGCATCACGTCACGCGAGGGATGGGAGGCGATGACGCGCAGCACCATGACGCTCTCCTGCACGCAAACCGAGTGGATCGTGTCCGAGCGCATGGAGGCCTTCCACGACGGGCGCAACGTGTTCGACCGGGAACGCAGCGCCCGCATCCCACGCGATCACATGTGAAGACAAAAAGGCAGGATGGCCTCGCCAGTCCTGCCTTTTTTGCTTTCGATGCCGCGCTTTATTCCGTTGCGGAACTACGCGGCTGGTCGCCGAAGAAACCGCCGTTCTGGCTGAGCTGGATTCCGGCCGGGCCGAGGATAATGGCGAACAGCACCGGCAGGAAGAACAGGATCATCGGCACGGTGAGCTTGGGTGGCAGGGCGGCGGCCTTCTTTTCTGCCTCGGTCATGCGCGTGTCGCGGCTTTCGCTGGAAAGAACCCTCAGCGCATGCGCCACCGGGGTGCCGTAGCGTTCGGCCTGAACCAGCGCCTGCGTGACGGACTTGACCGGTTCCAGCCCGGTGCGTTCCGCCAGATTCTCGTAGGCCTGCCGCCGCTCCTGCAGATAGGAGAGTTCGGCAGTGGTGAGCACGAATTCCTCGGCCAGTTCGACCGATTGCGAGCCGATCTCCTCGGCCACCTTGCGCATGGCCGCTTCAATCGACATGCCGGATTCGACGCAGATCAGCATCAGATCCAGCGCATCCGGCCAGGCGCGCTTGATCGACTCCTTGCGCTTCGTCGCCCTGTTGGTGACGTAGACCACCGGCGCATAAAACCCCGCATAGGCGGCGCCGATACAAGCGAATACGCGGACCATCATCGGCTTGTCCTCCATCACCCCAAGCCCGAAGATGTAGACCACGGCGAGGCTAAGCCCCACGAAGGGCAGGACGAGGCGGAAGAACAGGAATCTGGTCATCGGGTTCTGACCGCGGAAACCCGCGGTCTTGAGCTGACGGACCGTGTTCTCGTCGGCCAGCAGCCGACGCAGATCGAGTTTCTCGACGATGCTGCGCATACCAGTCGACTGCTGCTCGCGCAGGCCGCGGCTGCGCTTCTCCGCTTCCGCGGCCAGACGGGCGCGCTGCTTCGCGCGCAGTTCGTCGCGTTCGAGCGCCACCGCCTTCATGCGATGCTTCAGCGGGTTGCCGCCGAAAGCCGGAAGCAACGTCATCATCGTCGCAAAGACGGCGATGCCGACCAGAATCGCCGTCAGGAACGCCGGATCGGTCAGGGTCTTGATGGTTTGAGCGCTCACGGCAGCCTCCGATCAAAAGGTGTGGCCAAACTCATGACCTCAGACCTCGAAATTCATCATCTTGCGCATCACGAAGATGCCGATCGACATCCATAGACCCGACACCCCCAGGATCAGGTGACCGGTCGAGGTCGTGAACAGCGGCAGGATGTAGCTGGGACTGGTGAGGTAGACGAGAAACGCGATGATGAACGGCAGCGAGCCGATGATCGCGGCGGAAGCCTTGGCTTCCATCGACAACGCCGAGACTTTCGCCTTCATTTTCTTGCGATCGCGCAGCACCCGAGAAAGATTGCCCAGCGCCTCGGACAGGTTGCCGCCGGCCTGCGCCTGGATCTGGATGACGATGCCGAAGAACGCCGCCTCCGGGCATGGCATGGTTTCGGACATGCGCATGGTCGCCTCGGGTATCGACAGGCCCATCTGCTGGGAGTCCACGATGCGGCGAAACTCGCCGCGCACCGGTTCCGGCGACTCGTTGGCGATAAGGCGCACGGCGTCGTTGAGCGGCAGGCCGGACTTCACCGCGCGAACGATGATATCCAGCGCATTGGGAAATTCGTTCAGAAAGGCCTTGACCCGGCGCGCGCGCAGGAAAGACACGAGCCAGCGTGGCAAGCCCAGACCGCCGACGACCAGCGCGCCCGGCAGTGCGATCGTCGGGAGTCCGATGACGAATCCGACCAGCGTCAGGACAAGGCCGCAGATTGCGGAGTAAAGATAGAACCGCTCCATCGTGAGGTTCAGGCCGGCCTGCCGGATCTGCACCTTCAGCGGCGGCTTCTTGACGCTGAGATCGATCTGCTTCTGCTTTTCATCGAGCTGCCTGAGGGTTTCCTGCACGGATTTCCGCCGCTTGGCCGCCTCGGCCATGCGGTCCCGCGAAGCCTTGACCACGGCCCGATCCGTCTCGGCCGCCTTGATCGTCTGAAGGCGCTTGCCGACGTTCCTCTCGTCGCTGATGCGATTGAAAAGCAGCGCATAGGCGATCGCTCCGGCGCTGACGCCCGCCAGGGCGATGAACATCAGAACGGTGTTGTCGATTCCAAACATTGCGCTTGCGCTCCACGCTCAGGGATTCAGTCGGCACGCTTCTCCATGGCTTCCAGCGCGGTGGCCAACCGGTGCTCCTCGCCATAGTAGCGGGCACGATCCCAGAAATGCGGGCGTCCGATACCGGTCGAGACATGCTCGCCGATCAGCTTCCCGTTCGCGTCCTCGCCCTTGATGTTGTAGACGACAAGATCCTGCGTGATGATCACGTCGCCTTCCATGCCGAGCACTTCGGTGATGTGGGTGATGCGGCGCGACCCGTCGCGCAGACGAGCCGCCTGGATGATGACGTCGACTGAACCGACAATGATCTCGCGCACGGTGCGCTGCGGCAGCGAATAGCCGCCCATGGCGATCATCGATTCCATCCGGTTGAGGCACTCGCGCGGGCTGTTGGAGTGAATGGTGCCCATCGAGCCGTCATGGCCCGTGTTCATCGCCTGCAACAGGTCGAAGACCTCGGGGCCACGCACTTCGCCCACGATGATGCGCTCTGGTCGCATGCGCAGACAGTTCTTGACGAGGTCGCGCATCGTCACCTCGCCCTCCCCCTCCAGATTGGGCGGACGGGTTTCAAGGCGCACCACATGCGGCTGCTGGAGCTGCAACTCGGCCGAGTCCTCGCAGGTGATGATTCGCTCCTCACGATCGACATAGTTCGTCAGGCAGTTGAGCAGCGTGGTCTTGCCCGAGCCGGTGCCGCCTGAGATGACCACGTTGCAGCGCACCCGGCCGACGATCTTCAGGATTTCCGCGCCTTCCGGCGAAATGGCCCCGAACCGGACAAGCTGATCGAGAGTGAGCTTGTCCTTCTTGAACTTGCGGATGGTGAGCGCGGCACCGTCGATGGCCAGCGGCGGGGCGATGACGTTGACGCGGGAGCCATCTGGCAGGCGCGCGTCGCAGATCGGTGAAGATTCGTCGACACGGCGGCCGACCTGGCTGACGATGCGCTGGCAGATGTTGAGAAGCTGCTGGTTGTCGCGAAAGCGGATATTGGTCTGCTCGACCTTGCCGTTCACCTCGATATAGACGTTGTGCGAGCCGTTCACCATGATGTCGGCGATGTCATCGCGGGCCAGCAAGGGTTCCAGAGGCCCGTAGCCCAGAACGTCATTACAGATGTCCTCGAGCAGTTCCTCCTGCTCGGCGATCGACATGGCGAAGTTCTTGATCGCGATGATGTCGTTGACGATATCGCGGATTTCCTCGCGCGCCGCATCGGGCTCCAGCTTGGCCAACTGGGACAGATCGATGGTGTCGATCAGCGCCGCGAAGACCTGGCTTTTGGTGTCGTAGTAGCTCTCGCTGCGCGTGCGTTGCACCCGCACCGGCTGGGCTGCGAGCGGAGGCGCCTCCACGGTGCGGCGGGCGGGCTGCTGCATTGGCGCGACCGGCTCGGCGGCGCGGGCCGGCGGAGCATCCACCCTGCCCGAAATCGGCGCGGCGGGAGCAGGCGCAGGCTTCGAGAAAGCCGGCTTGCTCCTGTCGTCGTTGCCTCTTCTTCCGAACATCATCGTCTACCTTTGCGCACCCGAGAGGCCCGTTACTTCGCGCGTCTGAGCTTTTCGATAATCGAGCCCAGGCCGGGCTTCTTGCGAGCCCTGATCTCCGCCCGCCCGGTCAGCACATGCGCGATCTCGTTGATCGTGGCCACGATCGGGCTCTTCGCATCCATCTCGCCCAGCATGCGGCCATTGTTGGCGGCGTTGCCGAAAAGCTGCGGATCGAACGGGATGACCGCCATCGGCTCGATATCGAGCGGCTCGGAGAAATCCTGCGTGGAAATTTCCGGTCTCTTCTGCACGCCGGTCTGATTGAGGATCAGCTTCGGCGGCGGATCGTTGGGCCGCAGGCGCTTCAGCATATCCATCAGGTTCTTGGTGTTGCGCAGGTTTGCAAGCTCCGGGGTCGCGGTGATCACCACCTCGTCGGCATGGATGAGCGTGTTCTTGCTCCAGCCGCTCCAGACATGGGGCACATCGAGCACCAGGATAGGCGCGGTGCGTTGCGCCGTATCGATCAGCTGCGCGAATGCGTCCGGCTCGAAATCGTAGGTGCGCTCAAGCGTCGAGGGCGCCGCCAGCAGCGAAAGGTTTTCGGCGCATTCCGCCAGCAGGCGATCCAGATATACCTCGTCCACGCGCTCGGGCGAGAACACCGCCTCAGCGATGCCTTGCGCCGGGTCCTGATCGAAATTGATATTCGCCGTTCCGAAGGCCAGATCGAGGTCCGCCACCACGACTTCCGACTTGAACAGCGAGGAGATCGCCCAGCCGACATTGTGCGCGATCGTGGAGGAGCCCGTCCCGCCCTTTGCGCCTATGAAGGCGATGGAGCGGCCGATCGGCTCGGCATCGGGATCGACAAAGATCGTCGCGATGACGCTGACGATATCGGCCATCGACACCGGCGCGATGACATATTCGGAAATGCCGTTGCGGATCAGTTCGCGATAGAGGCCGACATCGTTATAGTGGCCGATGACCACCACCTTGGTGCTGGGGTCGCAATGCTCGGCAAGCTGAGCCAGCTGTTCCAGCAGTTCTTTCGGCTCGCTGCGCGATTCCAGGATGATCAGGTTGGGCGTCGGCGCGGTCTGATAAAAATCGATGGCCGTGGAAACGCCGCCCATATGCACCTTGAGATGCGCTTTCGACATGCGGCGATCCTCGCCGGCGCGTTCGATGGGCGCAGATACGCCTTCGCTTTCGCAGAAGGCCTGAATGGAGATGCGCGGGATTGGCCGCAACGCCTGCATGGCGGTCATGTCGACGCGCTCTGCCTCGATGGTGTCGTCATAGGCTAGATTTGTCATGCTGCTTGCCCCCCGGACAGGCCGTGTTCGTCAATAATTCACTTCGCGCGCGGTGACGCCATTGCCGGTCCGGCGATAATCTTCGATAACCTTTTTGCGGTTATCCGCATCAATGGACGTCTGCTCGCGTGGCCCCAGCAAATCTGCCGGATTGGCGATCTGGGCCGCAAGATTGTTCTGATAGGAACAGCCGAAATTGGCGTAGTGCTTGTTATCCGCCGTATCCAGAACGTCCTTCGGCCAGCGCCCGCACTGACCGGTCTGGGCCTGTATTGAGCTGTAGACCAGTCTGATCGGCGCGGTGAGTTCATCGGGAGACGCCTGATAGTGCGTCATGGCGATCCGGTTGGGGCGTACGCCGTTCGCGGCGGCGAGCCGTGCAAACTCACGGGCGACCTTGCCAGCGGCGCGCTCATTGGCGGAACCGGATGGCGCGGCGATGGTCAGCACGGGGGCCGCGCTGGTGTCGTAACCGTCGAGGAAACCGGCCAGAGCCTGCCGCTGCATCTTCGAGACGCCCTGCGCCGACGCCGAGACAGGCAGGTCCAGCGCCTTGTCCTTCTCGGAAATGACGATGGGATGGTTGGTGCGGTAGTCGTCCGGGATTGATCCGACGGTCACACTGTCCCGATTGGCGCAGCCGGCCAGCAGTGCTGCCGCAGCCACGGCCCAGATTGCGGCGGTTGTTCTTGTCCTGAACATTGCGTTTGCCATGCCCGTTTCCCCGCTCATTTGTAGATGAAGCCGACCATGCCGTGATAGCGGCCAGCGGGCTTGTCGGTTTTCATGGCGCCGTAGACACGGTTCACACGGCCAAGGAACATGGCGGCCCCGTCGCTTGCGGCATTGAAATTGTCGTCCGGCCTGGCCAGCTCGTTGCGCGCCACCGGTTTAGACAGGTAAGGCGTGACGATGATAACCAGTTCGGTTTCGTTGCGGACAAAATCACGGCTGCGGAACAGCGTGCCCAGAACTGGCAGCTTGGAAAGTCCTGGAAGGCCGTTCACAGCCTGACGAATGTCGTCACGTACAAGTCCGGCGATCATCATCGAACCACCCGAAGGCAGTTCCACCGTAGTGTCGGCCAAGCGCTTGCGAATGGATATCATATTCGAGCCTTGCAGCATCAATGGATCCGCAGTCAGCCCGACTGATCCTTCCATCGTCGGCTCGGAGACGGACGTGCGAACTTTCAGACTGATGCGCCCGGCCGACAAAACGACGGGCCGAAATTCCAGTCCAATCCCATATTCGATTTTCTGGACCTCGTAGGTCACGCCGCCATAAGAAGGAGGCTCGTCGATCACTCCGTCGCCGTTATTGTCGCGCGCAGGGCTAGGCGGCGAGACCGACTGGCCATTGACGAGGTTGAATTCACCACCGACGCGGAACGTCGCCCGCTCTCCCGAAATCGCAGTAAGCGTAGGTTCGGCGAGTGTCTTCATGACGCCGGCCTGTTCCATGCTGTTGAGATAGCTCTCCAAGAGGCCGCTTGTCATTCCCGCGCCGGATTGCGCCAAGGGCTTGCCAAGCCCGTAAATGGGCTTGCTGATGGTGCCCCAATTGATGCCGTTCGAATCGCCTCCGGCTACGAGATTCACGCCAAGCTGTTTCATCACCGAACGGCTGACCTCGGCGACCGTCACCTTCAGCGTGACCTGATCCTCGCCCATGATCTGAAGCATGTTGATGATGGCGCTCTGGCGCCGGGCTCTGTCCGGATTGTTGATGGCCACGCCTGAACTCGAAGATCCGCCAGCCGCCGTCTGCGAATACTGGCCGGTCGTCGCCTCGCCGCCTGTCACAAAGGCGCTGGCAAGCTCCTCGGCGCGCTTGGCGTCCAGCGGCGTCTCCACGGTGCCGGTCAAAACCACATTGTCGTTGACCAGTTCGACCTTGATGTCGGAATTTGGAATGAAGCGCTTCAGATAGCCCTCGATTCCGGCGACGTCGCGCTCTACGGAAAGATCGAAGCTGGCGATCTGCTCGCCATTGGGCCCGAACACGAAGATGTTGGTTTCACCGACCGCCTTGCCGAACAGATAGATGCGCCGCGAGGTGCGCGTCACCGCATCCGCAACGCCGGGGTTGGCCACCAGAATGTCATAAGCGTCGCGCGGCAGGTCGATCACAACCGACTTGTTGAGGCCGAGCTTGATGCGCTGGTTGGCGGCGGAGGCACGCACCGTGCTGGCGGCATCGGCCGTTGCGACGCCCTGCGGACCGGCGGCGGCAAGCAAGGCGGCCGCCGCGACGAAAGCGGCAGGAAGTTTCGCGACAGACCTCATTTCCTTGCTCCCACTACGGAAACTTCCCCGGATTTGATGAGACGCACCGTGCCGCGGCCACCGCCGGTGACCAGATAGTCGGCCTCGTCCAGATCAGTTTCCTGCGTATCCTTGATCGAGCGCAGCGCCAGCGTGAGCCTGTCGGCCATCTGCTGGGCGACGGTGATGATTTCGGCCTGCTGCGGCGTCAGTTCCAGCGTCGCCGTCTGACCCACCCGCGTCTTCTTGCCCTCCTCATCCTCCTGGATGGTCTGATCGATGGCGAGAACGCGGATGTTCTGCAGGATGGTTTCAGTGGAGAAACCGGTGCTGCCGGCGATGTCGCTGCGACGGGTCATGATCACATCGACGAAATCGTTAGGCAGAATGAAGCCGCCTGCCGATGTGTCCGCCGCGATCGAGGTCGCCACGGCGCGGCTGCCTGAGGGCAGGATCGAGGACATGAAACTCTGGCCCTCGTCGATCAGCTTGATGCGACGGACGGGCTCGCCGCTGTACATCGCCATGCGTGTCACCGAGCCTTTCAGCTTCTCAACCGCATCGGGCTCGCTGTCGCGTGTGATGAAATGCTGGTTGACCGCATCGGCGGGCCAGGAAACCCATTTGACGTTGGAACCGAGCGGGGCGCCGAGCGGCACGTCGCCCGACAGCACGGCCACGTCCGTCATTCTGACGGCCGGCTCCTGCGGCCCCGGCTGGACCACAACTTCGGCCGGTGGCGGAACCACCATGTTCTTGGCGACATACCCCGCGCCGCCGGCGGCAGCGACCGCAACGCCCAAAATTATCAGTCGCGATGCAGGCATGTGTCCAACCCCTAGCCCCTGGCAACCATCAACCCAGGTCGGACTTTGCAGCGGCAATCCTCAAATTATGGTTAATGCCGGGCTTACAAATTTGCTTAACGCAAAGTTATCGCCTTGCACCGGGCCAAAAAAATACGCCGCACAGTTCGTGCGGCGCATCTCGCTAGCGGATCGGACGGAGATCAGGCCGCCAGCCGCGCCAGCGCCCAGCCCACGAGCGCGGTCTTGGGATAAATCACCAGCCCGGCGAAACCGAGAGCGACACCGTAGGGAATGCCCACCTTCGAATCCGCGAAATGACGCAGGAACATATTGTGACGCGTGAAATCCGCGAACATCGACTTCCGGTAAGCGAGCGTCGCCAGCGTCAGCAGGCCGCCGATGAAGGATGCATAAAGCAGATACTCCAGCAGCACCGGCTCGAACCCCATCCACACGGCCGTCGCGGCCATCAGCTTGGCGTCGCCGCCGCCCATGCCGCCGATGGCGAACAGAATGAAGGTCGCCGCCAGCACCAGCGCGCCGGCAATCAGGTGCATGCCATACACGCTCCAGTCCATGCCGGTCAGCGGCGCGATGGCCATGAAGCTGGCCACCAGAAGCAGGGACACCTTGTTGGCGATCGTCATCGACAACACGTCCGAAACGGCTGCGAAGACCATGCAGAACGGAAACACAACGAAAATCAGAGCTTCAAGCATAGGTACGACACCGGATGTGAACGACTTCCGAAGACTACACGCATGGCGTTAAAGATCGGTGATCTCGCGCGTTTCTCCTGCTCTGCGGGGCTTAACAGTTGGTTCACCACTATCGTTCATATTCCGTTGAGCACTCTGGCGGAGCGGGAGAACTTATGATGTCCGTGTCGAGACCGATGTTGATTGCGGGCTCCTTGCTGGCTGCCGCATGCTTTCCAGTCATGGCGACCGAAGCCGATCCCGTTCAGCCCGAAGCAACCGCTGCCGTTCCGGCCATGGAAGCCGGCATCCAGGTGATCATGAACGAAGCCCGCATCGTCAAACTGCCGCGTCCGGCCGACACCATCGTCATCGGCAGTTCCGCCATCGCCGATGCTTCCGTCCAGGACGCCACGACGCTCGTTCTGACGGGCAAGAGTTTCGGCATGACCAATCTGGTCATCCTCGACAAGCAGGGCGCACCGATCATGGACGAACAGGTGACCGTGGTTCGCCAGACTGCTTCGACCGTGCGCGTCTATCGTCGCGCCGACGTGACGACCCTGTCCTGCACACCCTACTGCGAAAGCAGGGATGAAGCGGATCGGATGCCCGGAAACTGACCGCAGCTTTGCGCCTTCCGGCATCGCGAAGCCATGGTTGAAGCGGGCTTAACGGAAGCGCGTGCAATTTAGCGGCCGTTCAAACCGGACCTCAACGGCTTGCATCTATAGTCCGGCCAACTGGCAAGGGGTGGCAGGACGAACATGGAACACACTTCCAACGGTTGCGAAACAGGCGGCGAACGGCGCCGCCCGGGTTTTCTCGCAAAGTTCCGGCGCGACACGAAGGGCAGCGTGGCGATCGAGTTCTCCATGCTCATCCTGCCCTTCGCACTGCTGACCTTCGCCATACTGGAAAGCTGCATATCATTTGCCGCGCAGACGGTTTTGACGAACGCCGCCGACGATGTCGCGCGCCAGTTCCGCACCGGGCAACTGAGAGCTCCCAACACGGCGGCCGAACAGGAAGAGCTCAGGAAAACGGTCACCGCGCAAATCTGCGGCCGTCTGGAAGTCATCGTCAGCAAAGGTTGTGACGGCCTGCTGATCGACCTGCGAACCTTCGAAAACTTCTCCGACGCCGCCCAGTACGGCTTTGTTATCGAGAAGGACAAGGTCGTCCTGACGCCCGGCAATATCACGGAGCCGGATTTCGCCATCGCTCCGGGACCGACCATGTCGAGGAACATGCTTCGGGTTTTCTACAAATGGCCTGTCGTCACCGATTTCATGAGCAGATACATGGCCAATATCGATGGGAAAACTCTGCACTTCGCCTCCTTCGTCTGGCAGAACGAGCCATTTTGAACAGCCCGGACATAACAACATCGGTATTTGGTGCGGGGCACAGCGGATGATCAACTCACTGACGACAAGGATTGCAGCCTTCATCCGCAACCGCGACGGCGTCGCGGCTGTGGAGTTCGCCTTCATCGCCCCCATCCTGCTGATCCTCTATTTCATGACGGTGGAGGCCGTGCAGGGCATCGAGACCAACCGGCGGCTCAGCCGTCTGGGCGCGATGGTCGCCGACCTGGTGGGCCAGCAGGACGCGCTGTCGGCGACCGCGCTGAAGGAGATCATCCAGATCAGCGAATCGACGATGCGCCCTTACACCCGCTCCAGCCCGGAAATGACCGTCACCGCCATCAAGGTCAGCAGCGAGCAGAAAGGGGCCGTGCCCGAGGTCGTATGGTCCGGAACGGTCGACGCCAGCGGCAAGTATGCAAAAGCTCTCAAGGCGGGATCGACTGTCGTTGTGCCGGCAGCGCTGAAAACCGGCGACAGCTTCCTGATCAAGGTGGAAAGCAGGCTCAACTACTTTCCCATCCTGCTTTGGCCCAGGGAAGGAGACACCGCCTCCGGCCTGATGGGCTTCTTCACCGGCCTCAAGATGGAAGAGGTCTATTACGCGCGCCCACGCATCCGACGTGAAATCGCGTGCGCGACCTGCTGAGAGACGCCCACTCCGCATTGGCGATTGCAAAGGCCCCTGCGCCAGCCTATGTCTGGTCGACAAACCGGCTTTGCGGCAGGCCGCCCCCGGTTTCGCTGGATCGTTCCGATCGCGCCCCGACGCACAGCCGGACCTCGTGATCGCCACCGCAAGGCTGCAATGGCGCGTGCATTCGTCTTCGTTCTGGATTCCTTCGGCATCGGCGGCGCCGCGGACGCCGCCGAATTTGGAGATGAAGGCGCCAACACTTTCGCCCATATCGCCGACGCCTGCCGCGCCGGCAGCGCAGACCGCTCCGGCCTGCGCTCAGGCCCCCTGTCCGTTCCCCACATGGTGTCTCTCGGGCTGGGCAAAGCCGCGCAGGTCGCCACTGGCTACGGGTTTGAAGCATCCGGTCCGCCTGTTCTGGCGTCCGCCTTCCACGGGGCCGCGCAGGAGATTTCCAGCGGCAAGGACACCCCTTCCGGCCATTGGGAAATCGCCGCATTGCCGCTTCGCTTCGGCTGGGGGAAATTTCCCGACACGGTTCCGGCCTTCCCGCCTGCCCTGACAGAAGCCATGATCGAGCAAGGCCGGATATCCGGCATCCTCGGCAACTGCCACGCCGACGGCATGACGATCATCGAACAGTACGGAGCCGAGCATATATCGACCGGCAAGCCCATCTGCTACACCTCGGTCGATTCCGTCTTGCAGATCGCGGCTCATGAGAAGCATTTCGGGCTCGAAAGGCTCTATGCTTTCTGCAAGGTCGTGCGCCGCCTTTGCGATCCGCTCAAGATCGGCCGCGTCATCGCCCGGCCCTTCGTCGGAGAGGACGCGTCCACCTTCAGGCGCACGCCGAACCGGCGCGACTACGCCGTCTCCCCGCCCGAACCGACGCTGCTCGACCGGCTCACGGAAGCGGGCGGGCGCGTGCTCGCGGTTGGCAAGATCGGCGACATCTTCGCCCATCGCGGCGTGACGAAGCTGCGCAAGGCGGCAGACAACATGGCCATGTTCGATCAGGCGCTGGACGCCATGGACGAGGCGCGCGACGGCGATTTCGTTTTCGCCAATTTCGTCGATTTCGACACCGAATTCGGGCATCGGCGCGACACCTCGGGCTACGCGGCGGCGCTTGAGGCGTTCGACCGCCGCGTGCCTGAAGCGCTGGCGCGGCTGAAACCGGGCGACCTCTTCCTGCTCACCGCCGACCATGGCAACGATCCCACCTGGCGCGGCACCGACCATACCCGCGAACGCATACCGCTCATGGGACTGGCGCCGGGACTGACCGGCGGCAGCGTGGGCATGCGCACCACCTTCGCCGATATAGGCGAGACCGTGGCCGAGCATCTCGGCATTGCGCCCGGCAGATACGGACGCTCCTTCTACAAGCAGATTGGTGGCCATGCCTGAATTGCCCGAGGTGGAGACAGTCCGGCGCGGGCTGCAACCGGTTCTGGAAGGCGCGCGCATCAACAGGGTCGAGATCCGCCGACCTGATCTGCGCTTCCCCTTTCCCGAAAATTTCCCGGAGCGGCTGAACGGACGCACCATTGCGGCTGTCGGGCGGCGCGCCAAGTACCTGACCATTCATATCGAGGATGGGCCGGCACTCATCTGCCATCTTGGAATGTCGGGATCGTTCCGCATCGAGGATGGTGCGGCTCCGGGCAACTTCCACTATGAGCGATCCAGAGACTCCATCCACGATCATGTGGTGTTCGACGTGACTTCCGCTTCGCAGGCGCCTCATCGCATCGTCTACAACGATCCGCGCCGTTTCGGTTTCATGCTGTTTAGCGAGACGGTTCCCGATGAACACCCCATGCTGGCCGGTCTCGGCGTCGAGCCGACCGGCAATGCGCTTGACGCCGACCTGCTCGCCGTTCTGTTCCGCAACCGCAAGGCTCCGCTGAAGGCCGCCCTGCTCGACCAGCGCCTGATCGCAGGCCTTGGCAATATCTATGTATGCGAGGCTCTCTGGCGCGCCGGCCTTTCTCCACTGAAAGCGGCGGGGGCCATCGCCGGGGCGGGCCGGAAGGCGGCTGCGCAACGTGAAAAGCTGGCGGAATCGATCCGTGCGGTCATTGCAGACGCCATCGCAGCCGGCGGCTCCTCCTTGCGCGATTATATGCACACCGACGGCTCGCTCGGCTATTTCCAGCACAGCTTCGCCGCTTACGACCGCGAAGGCGAGCCGTGTTCCACTCCGCATTGCCGGGGCTATATCGAGCGGATCGTGCAGAGCGGCCGCTCGACTTTTTATTGCCGCGCCTGCCAGAAATAGGCCGGCCAGGAAATCCGTTCAGGAGAGGAAGCGCATGACTTACGAAAACATCATCGTGGAGACCCATGGCAAGGTCGGCCTGATCACTCTGAACAGGCCGCAGGCGCTCAACGCCCTGAACTCCGCCGTTCTCACCGAGCTGCTCGCCGCCACAAAGGCCTTCGATGCAAACGACAACATCGGCGCGATCGTCCTGACCGGTTCGGAAAAGGCTTTCGCCGCAGGCGCGGACATCAGGGAGATGCAGTCGAAAAACTATGTGGATGTCTATCTCGGCGACCTGTTCTCGGGCTGGGAAGACTTCACCCGCACCCGCAAGCCGATCGTCGCGGCAGTCGCCGGCTATGCGCTTGGCGGCGGCTGCGAACTGGCCATGATGTGCGATTTCATCATCGCCGGCGAAAACGCCAAATTCGGCCAGCCCGAGATCACGCTAGGCGTGATGCCCGGCATGGGCGGCTCGCAGCGGCTGACCCGCTTCGTCGGCAAGTCCAAGGCGATGGATATGTGCCTTACCGGCCGCATGATGGACGCCGCGGAAGCCGAGCGTTCCGGTCTGGTTTCGCGCGTCGTGCCTGTCGGCGAACTTGTCGGGGAAGCGCTGAAGGCGGCGGCCAAGATAGCCGACTTCTCCCTGCCCGCTGTCATCATGAACAAGGAAGCCGTCAACCGCGCCTATGAGGTGACGCTGTCGGAGGGCCTGCGATTCGAGCGGCGAGTCTTCCAGTCCATGTTCGCGCTGGAGGATCAAAAGGAAGGCATGGCCGCATTCGTCGAGAAGCGGAAGCCGGAATTCCGCAACAAATAAGGCCGGGAACGCCCCTCAAATCGCTGTTTGAATGCGAAGCAAGATTGACGGGCTTCGAAAGCTGAACTATAAGCCGCCCAACTGAGGTGGCCCTGTGGCTGCCCATTTGTTTTTTGCGCCCGGCGGGCATCCGCAAGCGCTCACCGTTGAGATCAGAAGAGAGGCAATATGGCCAACACTCCCTCGGCCAAAAAGGCTACGCGCAAGATTGCTCGCCGCACCGCGATCAATAAGAACCGCCGCTCGCGCATCCGCACTTTCGTGCGCAAGGTCGAAGAAGCTCTGGCCGCTGGCGACAAGGCAGCCGCGGAGACCGCCTTCCAGACTGCGCAGCCTGAATTGATGCGCGCCGCCACCAGGGGCGTTCTGCACAAGAACACTGCGTCGCGTAAGGTTTCGCGTCTTGCCCAGCGTCTTAAGGCTTTGTCGGCGTAATCGTTAACGCGACTTCCCAGTTTTCGTGAAACCCGGCGCTTGCGCCGGGTTTTTTCGTTATTCGGCGAAAACCGGAAAAGACACCCCGGAAGCTTCCCCAACGGCACGCTTTTCATTGCCTGAACTTCTGCCGGTATGTGTCTTTCAGGTTGTACCGCCACAGATTTGACGATCCTGGCGCTGACAGGAAAAGTTCTTTTATTTCATATGTTTAAAGAAGGTCATCCACAACTTGTTCATATCGGCGGCGGCCGAAAGGGGACAACCCGGTGTCAAGCGAAATATTAAAAAAAAGAATCTCGCCAGCTATCGTTTCCCGGCGTTCGCGAAAAGGGTTTGAATCCCAATGGCTTTCATGAACGCGAGCATTCGCGGCAGCCTTTTCGAGAGCAATTTGGTAACCAGATTCGTTAAAAACCGGTAAGATGCGGCCTTGCCCTTTCCACAACGATTTCGGTAGTGTCTGTTCATCGAAAGGGACGGGCCCTGAGCCCTCGACCTAATCAAAAAATGGCAGCATTGGCACCGTGGGCGCTCGTCCGTGGGCAGGTTGGTTGTCGCTTTCGATACTGGCAGGGGACCAGTCAATTGTATGGCATGTGTGAGTTTGGCCGGCATGATGCCGGACGGCTTGCTTTGCCATGCGCATAGCTTCCCTGTTGCGGGACAGGGGTCGGAGACGACTCCTTGCGCAACGAGCATATCCGGCGACGGCCAGCGGCGGCCCCGTCGGAGAAAATGACAACGAGGACGCCACGGGCGACATGCCCATGGCGCGAAAGTGCGGGACAAGGATCACGAGATGCAGAGCGGCATGGGCAGGGAACTTGGCAACCTTTCCTACGAGGGGGAAGCTGTCAAAGGACATGACGTGACATCTCTCGGGGAGGCGGATCATAAGTTCGAGCGGGTCAAGACGCAGCTCAAGGCGCGTCTTGGGGCGGAGGTGTATTCAAGCTGGTTCGGACGCATGAAGCTGGCGGAGGCTTCAAAGGGTGTTGTGCGCATCTCGGTGCCCACCGCCTTCCTGCGCTCCTGGATCAATGGCCACTACCTCGACCAGATCGTCGCGCTGTGGAAGGAGGAGGATCCCGAGATCCTCAAGGTCGAGATCATCGTGCGATCCGCCGCCAGACACGCCCGCGCCACGGATGCAGGGACCGACGCCCAGGGCCGGCCAGCCCCGCACCAGTCGCAGACGGCGCTCGCCACCACCATGACTTCCAATGGCGTCAATGCCGGCAAGGCGGAGCGCATGCCCATGCAGCGCCCGGCCACCGTCGAGACAGAATTCCGGCAGAGCGTGCTGGGGTCGCCGCTCGACCCGCGCTACACTTTCGCCTCCTTCGTTGAAGGCCCGTCAAACCGTGTCGCATTCGCTGCGGCCCGCGCCGTGGCCGAATCCCACTCCAGCGCGGTTCGTTTCAACCCGCTGTTCCTTCACGCCACTGTCGGCCTCGGCAAGACGCACCTCCTGCAGGCGATCGCGGCGGAATCGCTGCGCCAGAACCCCCGGTCACGCGTCGTCTATCTGACGGCCGAATATTTCATGTGGCGCTTCGCAACCGCCATCCGCGACAACAATGCGCTGACGCTCAAGGAGCAACTTCGCGACATCGACCTGCTCATCATCGATGACATGCAGTTCCTGCAGGGCAAGTCGATCCAGCATGAGTTCTGCCACCTCATCAACATGCTGCTGGACAGCGCCAAACAGGTGGTCGTCGCCGCCGACCGCCCGCCCGCGGAGCTGGAATCGCTGGAGCCGCGCGTACGCTCGCGCCTCAATGGCGGTGTTGCGCTCGAAATGTCGTCTCCGGATTTCTCCATGCGCCTGTCGATGCTCCAGCAGCGACTGGCTGCGGCCAAGGCGGAGGACGCAGCAATCGACGTTTCCGACGCGATCCTGGAACATGTGGCCCGCACCATCACCGGCAGCGGCCGCGAGCTTGAAGGCGCGTTCAACCAGCTTCTGTTCCGCCAGTCTTTCGAACCGCAGATCACGGTCGACCGCATCGACGAAATCCTCGGGCATATCTACCGCTCGGGAGAGCCGAAGCGGGTGCGGATCGAGGACATCCAGCGCATCGTCGCCCGCCACTACAACGTGTCCAAGACGGAACTGCTTTCCAACCGCCGCACGCGCACCATCGTCAAGCCTCGCCAGGTGGCCATGTACCTTTCCAAGGTGATGACCCCGCGCTCGCTGCCGGAAATCGGGCGGCGTTTCGGCGGCCGCGACCACACCACCGTGTTGCACGCGGTGCGCAAGATCGAAGGCCTTTCCGACAGCGACAACACGCTGGCGCAGGAACTGGAACTGTTGCGCCGCCTGATCAACGATCAGGCCTGACGGAAAGCATGTGGGGCATGACGTCGTATTCGCCGTCGTGCCCGAAAAGCCTGCAAAACCCGCAGCAAAAGGCCGTTCGGCCTTGCTTTCGGCACGGTTTTCCTGTCACTTTGGCTCCCATTCCGGAGCGCCACGCGTTCTTTTGGACGCACAAGGCCGCTCCAACATTTTGATTGAGCATGGGGATACTCCGAAAACCGATTCCACTTTTCGGCCCGATGCTCTAAGCAATGCAGACTGAGGCAGGTTGCCGGTTCGGGAACCTGCCCTTTCCTTCAAGCGAGCCTGTTTCGTCATGCGTGTAATCCTGGAACGGTCGAACCTTCTCAAGTCCCTGAACCACGTTCATCGCGTGGTCGAGCGGCGCAACACCATCCCGATCCTCTCCAACGTCCTGCTTTCGACAGACGGCTCCAGCCTCGAACTGAAAGCCACGGACCTCGACCTCGAAGTGACGGAGGCGACGCCGGCGCGCGTCGAGCAGCCCGGCGCGACCACGGTCCCGGCCCACCTGCTCTACGATATCGTGCGCAAGCTCTCCGACGGCGCCGAAGTCATGCTGAAGACCGACGAGGACGGCACGGCCATGACCGTCACGTCCGGCCGGTCGTCTTTCCGGCTCCAATGCCTGCCGCAGTCGGACTTCCCCGAACTTTCGGCCGGCTCCTTCCCGCACATCTTCCGCCTGGATTCCGCAGCGCTCAAAGGGCTGATCGAGAAGACCCAGTTCGCCATCTCCACCGAGGAGACGCGCTACTATCTCAACGGCATATTCCTCCACACGCATGAGACGGACGGCAAGCTCAAGCTGCGCTCGGTGGCGACGGACGGCCACCGTCTGGCGCGCGCCGAAATCGATGCGCCCGCCGGCTCGGAAGGCATGCCGGGCATCATCATCCCGCGCAAGACCGTGGGCGAGTTGCAGAAGCTGGTCGATGCCCCGGACGTGGCGGTGACGGCCGAGCTTTCGGAAACCAAGATCCGCTTCACCATCGGCTCTGTGGTGCTGACCTCGAAGCTCATCGACGGCACCTTCCCCGATTATCAGCGCGTCATCCCGACCGGCAACGACAAGCGCCTCGTCATCGACCGCCAGAGCTTCGCCGCCGCCGTCGACCGCGTTTCCACCATCTCGTCCGAACGCGGACGCGCCGTGAAGCTGTCCATCAGCGAAGGCCAGCTCACACTGGCCGTCAACAACCCCGATTCGGGGAGCGCGACTGAGGAACTGGCAGCCGACTATTCATCGGACCCGATCGAGATCGGCTTCAACGCCCGCTATCTCCTCGACGTCGCCAGCCAGCTCAGCAGCGGAGATGCCGAATTCCTGCTGGCCGACGCCGGCTCACCGACCCTCATCCGCGACACCAGCGACGAGAACGCGCTCTATGTGCTGATGCCGATGCGGGTATAGTGCGCCTCGCGACGCGTTTGCGATGCCCGTTCCATGGAAACCCTTTCCGGCCCCCACATAAGTCGGCTGACGCTGACGAACTTCCGCAACTATGCGTCGCTGGCGCTGGAACTGAATCCGGGACCGGTGGTGCTGAGCGGCGATAACGGCGCCGGGAAGACCAACCTTCTGGAAGCCATTTCCCTGCTCGCGCCGGGGCGCGGCCTGCGGCGCGCGCCCTATGCCGATGTCGCGCGCGAAGGCGGTGACGGGGGCTTTGCCCTGCACGCAAGACTCGACGGGCCGGAAGGCGAGGTCGATATCGGCACCGGCATCATGGCGGCGGACGGGGGCGAAGGCGGACGGCGCGTGCGCATCAATGGCGCGCCGGCGCGCAATGCGGATGAATTGCTGCAATGGTTGCGCGTGGTGTGGCTGACGCCCGCCATGGATACGCTGTTCACGGGGCCGGCGGGCGACCGCCGTCGCTTTCTCGACCGCCTTGTGCTGGCTGTCGACGCCGCCCACGGCCAGCGCGCGCTGGCCTATGAGAAGGCGATGCGGGGCCGCAACCGGCTGCTTGCCGAAAATTCGCGCGATGGCGCCTGGTTCGAGGCGATCGAGACGCAGCTTGCCGAAACCGGGGTGGCGATCGCCGCCGCGCGCGCCGAACTGGTGCGGCTGCTCGCCGCCAAGATCGAGCAATTGCCGGGCGATGGCCCCTTCCCGCAGGCCGACATCGCCCTTGCCGGGGAACTGGAGGCGCAGGTCGGCGCCCGGCCGGCAGTCGATGTGGAGGAAGGGTTTCGCCGCGCGCTGGCCGCAGGCCGTGAACGCGATCGCGCCGCCGGGCGCACGCTGGAAGGGCCGCACCGCTCGGACCTGATCGTGCGCCACCGGCCAAAATCCATGCCCGCCGAATTGTGTTCGACCGGCGAGCAGAAGGCGCTTCTGGTCGGCATCGTGCTTTCCCATGCAAGGCTGACCGGCGAGATATCCGGCATGACGCCG
Source organism: Aquamicrobium ahrensii (assembly GCF_040545755.1). NCBI lineage: Bacteria > Pseudomonadati > Pseudomonadota > Alphaproteobacteria > Hyphomicrobiales > Phyllobacteriaceae > Aquamicrobium > Aquamicrobium ahrensii. The sequence continues at coordinate 317,571 of NZ_JBEPMN010000002.1, read as the reverse complement.
ATCCTGCTCCTCGACGAGATCGCCGCTCATCTCGACGCCGGGCGGCGCGCGGCGCTGTTTTCCATTCTGGAGGACATGCAATGCCAGGCTTTCATGACCGGGACGGACGCCGCGCTGTTTTCCAGCCTTGAAGGCCGGGCCCAGTTCCTGACCGTGGACCACGGCGCGGTGACGGAAGATCGGGCATAGCCGGATACGCCCCACCTTCAGGCCGACAATTCCAGGGTGACGAGGCGAAGGAAAATGCTAGTTTCCCCCGCATGAAATCGCTTGCCCCCGTGGCCCTCCCGCCCCTCGCCGACGACGAGCTTGAGCGCTATGCGCGCCACATCGTGCTGCCCGAGATCGGCGGTCCAGGGCAGCGCAGGCTCAAGGCCGCCCGGGTTCTGGTGGTGGGCGCCGGCGGCCTTGGCGCGCCGGTTCTGGCCTATCTGGCGGCAGCCGGGGTTGGCACGCTCGGCATCGTCGATGATGACGAGGTGTCGCTCTCCAACCTGCAACGGCAGATCATCCACGGCACGGATTCGCTTGGCCGATCGAAGGCGGAAAGCGCCCGCGACGCGATCCTGCGCATCAATCCGCATGTCGAAATCGAGCTGCATCGCTTGCGCCTGACGGCAGAAAACGCCCCGGCTCTGGTTGCCGCCTACGATCTGGTCGTCGACGGTACCGATAATTTCGAGACGCGCTTTGCCGTGGCGGACGCCTGCGAGCGCGAGAAACGCACGCTGGTCCATGCCGCGGTCGGGCGTTTCGACGGTTCGCTCACCGTGCTGAAACCGTTTGAAGCGGATGATGACGGAAGGGTGAATCCGTCTTATCGTGACCTGTTTCCAGAACCACCGCCACCCGGCCTCGTGCCCTCCTGCGCCGCCGCCGGCGTGGTGGGCGCGCTGGTGGGGGTGATGGGAACCTTGCAGGCGATGGAGGCGATCAAGCTGATCACGGGCATCGGCGAGCCGCTGGTCGGCCGGCTTTTGCTCTATGATGCGCTGGCCGCGCGCTTCGACACCATTCACTACAAGCGCCGCGACCGCGACAAGGGCTGATTACAGCCCTTCGGCAATCGCCATGAGCGCGGATCCGACAGCCAGCGGGCGTCAAACGCGGCTCGGGATCACCCGGTCCGGCGGACGGTGGCCGTCGCAGAAGGCGCGAATGTTGATGATGACCTTTTCGCCCATATCGATGCGGCCCTCCAGCGTGGCCGAGCCCATATGGGGCAAAAGCACAGCCTTGCCCCTGGCCGCCAGCTTGAGCAGCCTGGGATTGATCGCCGGTTCGTTCTCATAGACGTCGAGACCGACGCCCGCGAGCTTGCCGTTTTCCAGCATCTTCACCAACGCTTCCTCGTCGATCAGATCTCCGCGCGCCGTGTTGACCAGATAGGCGCTGGGCTGCATCAGCGCCAGCCGGCGCGCTGACAGGAGATGGTAGGTTGCCGGTGTCGAAGGGCAGTTGACCGAGATGATGTCCATGCGGGCCAGCATCTGGTCGAGGCTTTCCCAATAGGTCGCCTCCAGCTCGTCCTCCAGCGCGCCCATCACACGGTGGCGGTTGTGGTAGTGTATCGACAGGCCGAAGGCCTTGGCGCGGCGGGCGACCGCAGTTCCGATGCGACCCATGCCAACGATGCCCAGCCGCTTGCCCCATATGCGCCGGCCCAGCATCCATGTCGGCGACCAGCCCGCCCATTTCTTGCCCTCGGGCAGGATATTCGCGCCTTCCGTCAGCCGGCGCGGCACGGAAAGTATCAGCGCCATGGTCATGTCGGCCGTGTCTTCGGTCAAAACGCCCGGCGTGTTGGTGACGGTGATGCCCCTGGCGGTTGCTGCAGCTATGTCGATCTTCTCGATCCCGTTGCCGAAATTGGCGATCAGCCTGAGGTTCTCGCCGGCCTCGGCAATCACCGCCGCATCGATCGTGTCGGTCACGGTCGGCACGAGCACATCGGCCTCCTTCACGGCCGCGATCAGTTCGGCCTGGCTCATCGGTCTGTCCTCGACATTCAGCCGCGCGTCGAACAATTCTCGCATGCGCGTCTCGACTGGGTCGGGCAGCTTGCGCGTGATGACGACGAGAGGCTTCTTCCTGCCGGCCATATTTACCCCGATCGCGGTTACCGTTGAGACCTCTTTAACCAAGACCGGCGAAACTGCAAAGCGGTCGCGGTTCGATAGCTCCCATGCACCAAGCATGTACCAAGCCGAGCCGGTGAAGACAAAGAAAAAGGGGCAGCGCCATCGCACCCGCTCCGTTCAACAGAATGCCTGCAAGGGAACGAAAGTGTCTGGTTTCGTATCGTTTCGCCTTAGCCATCTTGCCCTGGGCGCAGCTTTGCTCGGCCTTGTCGCCCCAAATTTCGTCCACGCCCAGTCTGCCGGCGCGCAATCGGCCGGCGCACAGACCCAGAATATGCGTCTCGGCCCCAGCGGACTACCGCTTCCTCGCTTCGTCAGCCTGAAATCGGCCCGCGTCAATTCCCGCGTCGGCCCCGGCACCAACTATTCCGTCGACTGGATGTACACCAAGGCCGGCCTGCCGATGGAGATCATCCAGGAATACGACAACTGGCGACGTGTGCGCGATGCCGACGGCTCGGAAGGCTGGATCAACCAGTCGCTGCTTTCGGGCAAGCGCACTGCGATCGTAGCGCCCTGGCAGCGCGGCAAGGACACGCGAATCAACCTGCTGCGCCGGCCGTCCGAGGAAGCCGGCGTGGCGGCCATGCTGGAGCCCGGCGTGATCGGCACGATCAAATCCTGTGACGGCAAATGGTGCGAAATGAACTTTGGCGGCCGCTCCGGGTGGATCAGCCAGTCATTGGTCTGGGGCGCCTATCCGGGCGAGAAGGTGGACGACTGAGGCGATTCAGTCCCTGCCGATGCGGCCAAGATGCGTATCGCGGAACGCGGAGGTTTCCTTCAGGCCATAACCCAGCGCCCTGTCCATGCCGATATGGGCGAGCCAGATCAGGCCAAGGCTGACCGGCGCCGCCGCACCCGCGACATAGCCCCCAGCCAGCAGGGCAAGCGCGCCGACAGTGGAATGACAGGCATTGTAGATATACGCGCCGATGCGCGGTCCGCCGGCATAGGCCAGCATGGAGAGATCCGGCGCAAGCAGGAGAATGGCGAACAGCCACCAGTTCGCGCCTGAAACGGCATAGAAGGCCACGGCAGCCGCCAGCAGCGCCGCACCCTCAATTCGCAGAAGCGCTCGCGTCACGATAAATTGTCTGGATTATTGCCTGGGCCGCAGGCGGATCACGATATCGATATTGGCGATTTCCATCCCCTCCGGCGGCTCGGGAAGATTGTTCACCGTCATCGCCTCTCCTTCGACGTCGAAGATACGGTTCTCGCCTTCGATGTAGAAGTGATGGTGATCGGAGGTATTGGTGTCGAAATAGGTTTTCGACCCTTCAACGGCCAGGATGCGCAGCAGCCCGGCTTCCGTGAACTGATGCAGAGAATTGTAGACGGTCGCCAGAGAAACCGGAACGCCGGCGGCAAGCGCCTCCTCATGCAGCTCTTCCGCCGACAAATGGCGATCGCCCTTGGCGAACAGCAGCTCGGCCAGCGCCACACGCTGGCGCGTCGGCCTCAGACCGGCGTCGCGAACCCGCTTATCCACAGCGTTCCTCATCTTGGTCGCGTACACATCCATCATGTTGCTTTCCGGTTCAGCCTGTTTGTCCTGAACGCCGCGACCCCGGCAAAACAGGGCATCCGGCTAAACCATATCTGGACCAGATATATTCTTTCGCGACCTTTCTATCAATAGCGTGCATTGACCCGGACAAAGGGTCGCGTTAGAGCCACCTCGCAAGGTAAACCACGGTTTCCGGCCTGAAACGGACTGTGTTACTAAAACTACAGGGCGGAATGCCGCTCGACTTGGACGGGGACGTTTTGATGGCCGCAGGGAAATCCAGCTACGATTATCAGGAGTTGCTCGCCTGCGCACGCGGCGAACTGTTCGGCCCGGGCAATGCGCAGCTTCCCTACCCGCCCATGCTGATGTTCGATCGCATCACCGGGATCAGCGAGACGGGCGGCGAGTTCGACAAGGGCTTCGCCCGCGCCGAACTCGATATCCATCGTGATCTCTGGTTCTTTCCGTGCCACTTCATCGGCGACCCGGTCATGCCGGGCTGTCTCGGGCTCGACGCCATGTGGCAGCTCACCGGTTTCTTCCTCGGCTGGCTGGGCGAGCCCGGCAAGGGTCGCGCACTTTCCACCGGCGAGGTCAAGTTCACCGGAATGGTCACGCCGGCCGTCAAGAAGGTCGAATATGGCATCGACTTCAAGCGCGTGATGCGCGGTCGTCTGGTGCTCGGCATCGCCGACGGCTGGTTGAAGGCCGATGGAGAGACCATATACAAGGCCACCGATCTTCGGGTCGGCCTGTTCAAGGAAGCGACGGCCTGATCTTCACCGGATCCCGCCAGCCATGAAGGAGCACTCCATGAGACGCGTCGTTGTCACGGGCCTGGGTATCGTGTCTTCCATCGGTAACAATGCCGAAGAAGTGGCGGCTTCGCTCCGCGACGCCAGATCCGGCATCAGCTTTTCCGATTCCTTTGCCGAACACGGCTTCCGCTCGCAGGTATGGGGCTCACCGACGCTCGACCCGTCCGAACTGGTCGACCGCCGCGCCATGCGCTTCCTGTCACGCGGCGGCGCATGGAACCATGTCGCCATGGATCAGGCGATCGCCGACGCCGGTCTTGAGGAAGGCGACATCACCAATGAGCGCACTGGCATCATCATGGGTTCCGGCGGTCCCTCCACACGCACCATCGTGGAAGCCGCGGAAATCACGCTGAAGAACAACTCGCCCAAGCGCATCGGTCCCTTCGCGGTGCCCAAGGCGATGTCATCGACCGCCTCGGCCACCCTCGCCACCTGGTTCAAGATCCACGGCGTGAACTATTCCATCTCCTCGGCCTGCTCGACCTCGGCGCACTGCATCGGCAACGCCGCTGAACTGATCCAGTGGGGCAAGCAGGACATGGTCTTCGCCGGCGGCCATGAGGACCTGGAGTGGAGCATGTCGAACCTGTTCGACGCCATGGGCGCCATGTCCTCGAAGTACAACGACACGCCGGCCTCCGCTTCCCGGGCCTATGACGCAACCCGCGACGGTTTCGTCATCGCCGGCGGCGCGGGCGTGCTGGTTCTTGAGGAACTGGAGCACGCAAAGGCGCGCGGCGCGAAGATATATGCCGAGATCGTCGGCTATGGCGCGACCTCCGACGGCTTCGACATGGTCGCTCCATCGGGCGAAGGCGCGGTGCGCTGCATGCGCCAGGCTCTTGCGGGCGTTTCGGGCAAGGTCGATTACATCAACACGCACGGCACCTCCACGCCGGTCGGGGACGCCAAGGAAATGGCGGCCATCCGTGAGGTGTTCGGCGCGGATATGCCCAACATCGCCTCCACCAAGTCGCTCACCGGCCATTCTCTGGGCGCCGCCGGCGTGCAGGAATCGATCTACTCGATCCTGCAGATGCAGGGCGGCTTCATCGGCGAAAGCGCCCATATCAGCGAGCTCGACCCCGACTTCGAGGGCATGCCTATTGTGCGCAAGCGCATCGACGACGCAAAGATCGACATAGCGCTTTCCAACTCCTTCGGCTTCGGCGGCACTAACGCAACCCTGGTCTTCCAGCGCTATTCCGCATAAAGGATTCCAGAATGGATTCATTGATGAAGGGCAAGCGCGGCCTTGTCATGGGCGTGGCCAACGACCACTCCATCGCCTGGGGCATCTCGCGCCAGCTTGCCGCGCAGGGCGCTGAACTGGCCTTCACCTATCAGGGCGAGGCTTTCGGCCGCCGCGTCAAGCCGCTGGCCGAGCAGGTCGGCGCATCGCTGCTCATCCCTTGCGACGTGGAAGACAGCGCCTCGGTCAACGCCACCTTCGAGACGCTGAAGGACAAATGGGGCGGGCTCGACTTCGTCGTCCACGCCATCGGCTTTTCCGACAAGAACGAGCTGAAGGGCCTGTACGCCGACACAACGCGCGACAATTTCGTGCGCACCATGGTGATTTCCTGCTATTCCTTCACTGAAGTGGCGCGCAACGCCGCCGCCCTGATGAACGAAGGGGGCTCGATGCTCACGCTGACTTATGCCGGTTCGGTGCGGGTCATGCCGAACTACAACGTCATGGGTGTAGCCAAGGCCGGTCTGGAGGCGAGCGTGCGCTATCTCGCCAACGACTACGGGCCACGCGGCATTCGTGTTAACGGCATTTCGGCCGGCCCGGTCCGCACCCTGGCGGGCGCTGGAATTTCCGACGCCCGCTACATGTTCAATTACCAGAGCCGCAACGCGCCGCTGCGCCGCACCGTCAATATCGACGAGATCGGCAATTCAGCGCTATACCTGCTGTCGGACCTGTCATCGGGCGTCACCGGCGAGATCCACTATGTGGACTCCGGCTACAACATCGTGTCTATGCCGACGCTGGACGAACTGAAGCGCATGGACAGCGACAAGGGCTGAACCGCACCCACCTGTTTTCCCTTGCAACGCCGGACCAGCCCTGCCCGTCCGGCGTTTTCACCTGCGCGCCAGAAGCACCTTGAAACGGTTGTCGCGGGCAATTTCCTGCGACGACGAAAAGGCGCTCGACAGAACCAGTTCATAGGGAAGCTGCCGGTTGGCGACCATCACCAGGCGACCTCCCGGCTTCAGAGCCTTCGCGGCCGTCTCGATCAACCGGCGGCCAATGTCCGGTTCCGCTGCGCGGCCCTGATGGAAGGGCGGGTTCATGACGATCCAGTCGTAGCGCCGTTCGACCGGCTCGCCGATCAGGTCCTGCCAGAAAAAGCCGGACGCCTGCGGCACGTTTCGGCGCGCCGCCTCCAGCGCCTCGAAATCAGCCTCGTAGAGATCGAGCGACTTGATGTCGGAAAAGCGGTTCGCGACGCCTGCGGCCAGGAAACCCCAGCCCGCGCAGAAATCCGCGACATGGCCGGAAATGCCGGCAGGCAGATTTTCACCCAACAGGCGCGATCCGGCATCGATCCTGTCGAAGGAAAACATGCCGGGCGCGGTGTGGAAACGGTTCTCGACCAGCGCCGGCGGATTATCCGCGCGCAGCTTTTCGGCAGCGCCATCGTTATCGGGCCGGTGCAGCCAGAAGACGATGCCGTGATATTTCGGCAGGGCATCCACCAGCGGCACGAGGGCATCGATGCGCTTGCGCAGCGAGGCGATGCCGTCTTCCTTGCCGCCAGCGACGATGACCGTGCCGCCGGGTGCGACGCGCTCAAGCGCCTCGGCGATCCACAATTCATTCTGCCCGCGATGGCGGCCTGCCAGCACCAGCGCCATGGCGTAACCCTCGCCTTCCGCCTGCGGGGTGACTGTTCTCCCCGCAGATTGAAGAGCTTTAAAATGCGGGCGGAAAGCCTGCACACAATGCAGATGGGCTTCAAAACCTTGGGGCAGCCGGAAACCCGGCTCGGCTCCCAGAAACAGCACATGGCTGCCTGCGCCGGGCGCATCCAGCGCGCCGGATTCGAACGGATAGAACAGGGTTTTGAGGAAATCGGAAGCCATATGCGGCTGATAGACCAATTTCGCCGCTCGTCCAGCGTCTTTCAGCGTCGCAACGCGTTTTCGACCCGCAGACTTGCATAGAAGCCCGCAAAACCCTAGCTATAGGCTTCCATTTCCCAGACTGGAGGCGCCGGTGAACGATTTCTCTCTGACTGCAACGCAAACCCGCTTTGTCATCAGGGAAATCTTCACGCATGCCCGCTTCGATCGTCTGTTCCAATCTCGGCTTTTCCACGCCTGACGGCCGCCGGCTTTTCTCAAATCTCGATCTTGCCTTCGGTCCCGGCCGCACAGGCCTGATCGGCCGCAACGGCGTCGGCAAGAGCACCCTTCTCCACATCATTTCCGGCAGGTTGCCGCTCCAGACCGGCTCCGTCTCGGTCAACGGCGCCATTGCCGTATTCGACCAGGCCGTTCAGGTGGACCCTGCCGCCACCATCGCCGACCTGTTCGGCGTCCGCACCCGACTTGCCCTGATCCGGAGCGCAAGCGCGGGCGAGGCGACGGTCGAGGAACTGGCCGACATCGACTGGACGCTGGAGCCTTGCCAGAATGGGGCTGGACGCCGGGCCGGACGCGCCCCTCGCCGCGCTTTCCGGCGGACAGCGAACCCGCGCAGGGCTTGCGGCGCTTCTCTTCTCGGACGCCGATTTCCTGCTGATGGACGAGCCCACCAACAATCTCGACCGGGATGGCCGAAAGGCGCTTTGCGAGATGCTCGCCGGCTGGCTCAAGGGGGCGCTGGTGGTCAGCCATGATCGTGAATTGCTCGGCTTCATGGACGAGATCGTCGAACTGACTTCGCTCGGCGCGACCCGCTACGGCGGCGACTGGAGGCATTATCAGGAGCGCAAGGCACTGGAACTGGCGGCTGCCCGGCATGACCTGGACGTCGCCGAGAAGAAATCGGTGGAAGTCGCCCGCGCGGCGCAGACCGCGGCGGAACGCAAGGCCCGCAAGGACAGCGGCGGCCGCAGGAAGGCGGCCAAAGGCGACATGCCGCGCATTCTCATCGGAGGCATGAAGGAACGCGCCGAAAACAGCGGCGGGGCTTCAACGCGCCTTGCCGACGCCCGGCAGGCCGAGGCCCGCGAAGCGGTTTCGACAGCGCGCAAACGCATCGAGGTGCTGCAAAAGCTGTCCGTCTCGCTGCCTTCCGCCGGCCTTGCCGCTGGCAAGACGGTGCTGCGGCTCGACCACATCAGCGCACGCTACGAGGCCGGTCGGCCGGTGCTTTGCAATTTGTCCCTGACGGTCACGGGGCCGGAGCGCATCGCTGTCACCGGTCCGAACGGTTCCGGCAAGACGACCTTGCTGGAAGTGATCGCCGGGCGTCTCGCGCCCTTTTCCGGAACGGTGCATGTGGCTACGGACATGGCGATGCTCGACCAGCGCGCCAGCCTTCTGGACCCGAACCTTTCGGTGCGCGACAATTTCCGCAAGCTCAATCCGAAAGCCAACGAGAACGCCTGCCGGGCGGCGCTCGCCCGGTTCAGGTTCCGCGCAGATGCGGCGCTTCAACAGGTGTCGGCGCTGAGCGGCGGGGAGCTGTTGCGCGCAGCCCTTGCCTGTGTGCTCGGTGGCGCACGACCGCCTCCCCTGCTCATTCTGGACGAGCCCACCAACCATCTCGACCTCGATTCCATCGCGGCCATCGAGGCGGGCTTGCGAGCCTATGACGGGGCGCTGCTCGTCGTCAGCCATGACGAGGCGTTTTTGAACGCGCTGAACATCGAGCGCCATCTCGAACTGACCTCCGGCAGGCTCGCCCTGACAACATAGCTCAAACGGAAACGGGCGCGCCTTTCGGCGCGCCCGCTCGATCTTCCAGCTTCAGAAAAGGATCAGGCGTCTTCGCCTTCAGCCTTCTTTTCCCTGGCGAGCTCCTTGCCGGTGGCCTGATCGACCACCTTCATGGACAGGCGCACCTTGCCACGCTCATCGAAGCCCATCAGCTTGACCCAGACCTTGTCGCCCTCCTTGACCACATCGGTGGTCTTGGCGACGCGCTGGTCGGACAGCTGCGAGATGTGAACAAGACCGTCGCGCGGGCCGAAGAAATTGACGAAGGCGCCGAAGTCGGCGGTCTTGACCACCGTGCCTTCATAGATTTCGCCCACTTCCGGCTCGGCCACGATGGTGTGGATCCACTTCTTGGCCGCCTCGATCTCCTTGGCGCTCGACGAAGCAATCTTCACGGTGCCGTCGTCCTCGATGTTGATCTTGGCGCCGGTCTTCTCCACGATCTCGCGGATGACCTTGCCGCCGGAACCGATCACGTCGCGGATCTTGTCGGTCGGGATGGTCATGACCTCGATGCGCGGCGCGAACTCGCCGAGCTGGCCGCGGCTCTCGGAAATGGCCTTGCCCATTTCGCCGAGAATATGCAGTCGGCCGTCCCGGGCCTGACCGAGCGCGACCTGCATGATCTCCTCGGTGATGCCGTCGATCTTGATGTCCATCTGCAGCGAGGTGATGCCGTTGGCCGTGCCGGCCACCTTGAAGTCCATGTCGCCGAGGTGATCCTCGTCGCCAAGAATATCGGAGAGCACCGCGAAGCGCTCGCCTTCCTTGATGAGACCCATGGCGATGCCGGCGACCGGCTTCTGGAGCGGCACGCCGGCATCCATCAGCGCCAGCGAGGTGCCGCAAACAGTCGCCATCGAGGACGAGCCGTTGGACTCCGTGATCTCGGAGACGACGCGCAGCGTGTAGGGGAACTGCTCGGAAGAAGGCAGCATCGGACGGATGGCGCGCCAGGCGAGCTTGCCGTGGCCGATTTCGCGGCGGCCCGGCGAGCCCATGCGGCCCGTCTCACCCACGGAATAGGGCGGGAAGTTGTAGTGAAGGAGGAAGGTCTCCTTGTACATGCCGGTCAGCGCGTCGACATACTGCTCGTCCTCGCCGGTGCCGAGCGTGGCCACGACGATGGCCTGCGTCTCACCGCGCGTGAACAGCGCCGAACCGTGCGTACGCGGCAGGATGCCGACTTCCGAAACGATCTGGCGGACCGTCTTCAGGTCACGCCCGTCGATGCGCGAGCCGGTGTCGAGAATGTTCCAGCGCACGATCTTGGCCTGGAGTTCCTTGAACGTCGTGGCGACCTGCTCGGAGGACCACTTGGCTTCCTCGCCCTCGGCCGGCGTGAAGGCAGCCTTGACCTTGGCCTTGGCGGCGTCGACGGCGGCGTAGCGGGCCTGCTTGTCGGTGATCTTGTAGGCGTCGCGCAGATCGGCCTCGGCAATGGCGAGGATTTCCTTCTCCAGCGCGGAAAGATCATCAACCTTGTGCTCGCGCGGCTCCTTGGCGGCGACCTCGGCCAGCTTGATGATCGCGTCGATGACCGGCTGGAAGCCCTTCTGGCCGAACACGACGGCGCCGAGCATCACATCCTCGGGCAGTTCCTGCGCTTCCGATTCGACCATCAGAACGGCCTCGGAAGTACCGGCGACTACCAGATCGAGCTTCGATTCCGGCATCTCGTCAATGTGCGGGTTCAGCACATATTCGCCGTTGATGTAGCCGACGCGCGCACCGCCGATCGGGCCCATGAAAGGCACGCCGGAAAGCGTCAGCGCCGCCGAGGTGGCGACGATCGCCAGAATGTCCGGATCGTTCTCGAGATCGTGCTGGACGACGGTGACGACAACCTGCGTGTCGTTCTTGTAGCCATCGGCGAAAAGCGGGCGGATCGGGCGGTCGATGAGGCGCGAAACCAGCGTCTCCTTCTCGCTCGGGCGGCCCTCACGCTTGAAATACCCGCCGGGGATCTTGCCGGCGGCGTAGGTCTTTTCCTGATAATTGACGGTCAGGGGGAAGAAATCGAAGCCCGGCTTCGGCTCCTTGGCCGAAACGACGGTGGCGAGAACCATGGTCTCGCCATAGGTGGCGAGAACCGCGCCATCGGCCTGACGGGCGATCTTGCCGGTTTCCAGAATGAGCGGGCGACCGCCCCATTCGATTTCCACTTTGTGCTTATTGAACATGTCTTGTCCTTCATATGCGCCGGACCGCCGTCGCCTTCTGCAACGCGGTCCAAACCTGCTGGCTTCTTTGGGGCAGCCACGGGCAAGACAACGGGAAGCTCGGCGAAATCCGGCACAACGCCGGTGCGAGCATCCTGCAATCCTGCCCCATGACCGTCCACGGAGCGGTTCCGGCGACCCTCTTCGCCACGGAACCTGCGGGCCGCTATGCAGCCCGGATGCGCGACCGGCGGGTGTCTTGCGATACCCGCCGGTCAAATGTTTAACGACGCAGTTCGAGCTTCTCGATAAGCGTCTGGTAGCGCGCTTCGTTCTTGCCCTTGAGATAGTCAAGGAGGCTGCGGCGCTGCGATACGAGCGCAAGAAGACCACGGCGGGAATGATTGTCCTTCTTGTGGCCCTTGAAGTGCTCGGTCAGGTTCTTGATACGCTCGGTGAGGATGGCGACCTGCACCTCGGGCGAACCGGTGTCGCCCGCGGCAGTTGCAAACTGCGCCATCAATTCCTTCTTGCGTTCGGCAGTGATCGACATCGTGCTTTTCCTTTGTATGCTGGAGGAAACGGGACGCCTGAAGCCGGGATGTCGTCCAGCAAAGGCCACTCAAATCGCGGCAAAAGCCACGATACAGCCGCGCATATAGTGCAATCGGCCGCAGAAAGCCAGCACGGATTCGGCATGGCGGCCCTGCGCCCGGCGGATAGCGGCTAAAGCCACTTCTTCCACCTGAAGAACCAGAACAGCGCAAATGCGATGCCCAACATGAACAGGAGCGCCGCCGGGTAGCCATAGTAGGCCCGCAGTTCCGGCATGTTCCAGGGCGAAAAGTCCGGGTCGAAGTTCATTCCCCATACGCCGACCAGAAAGGTGAGCGGAATGAATATGGTCGAGACGATGGTCAGCAGCGAGATCACTTCGTTGGTTCGGGCCTGCGTCAGCGAAAGATGCATCTCGATCAGCCCTGTCAACGTGTCGCGCTGCGTCTCCACCAGTTCTATGAGGCGCATGGCATGGTCGAGCGTGTCGTTGAGAAAGACCTTGGTCTCGCGCGTCACGAACGGGTCGTCATTGCGGATCAGCGCCGCCAGCGCGTCGCGCAATGGCCACAGAACCCCTTTCAGAACCGTAATTTCCCTGCGTAGGACGTGCATTTCCTGCATCAGCCCTTTCTGAGCCCCGCCCAGCATGTCTTCCTCGATCTTTTCGATCTCGTCGCTGATGAGCTCGATCGGGGCGAAATAGCTGTCCACCACGGCGTCGATCAACGCATAGGCGAGATAGTCGGCCTGTCGCGCGCGCAGGCGGTTCGGCCCTTCGGCGGCGAGACGCCGGCGTACGGGGTCGAATGGATCACCCTCGCGCTCCTGAAAGGTGATGACGAATTTCTCTCCGAAGAACACGGAAATCTGCTCATAGCGCTGCAATGCGGCGTCATCCACCATGCGCAGCGCAACGAAGGCGTGATCGTCGAAAAACTCCGCCTTGGGCCGCTGGTCGGAATTGACCACGTCTTCCACCGCCAGCGGATGCAGGCCGAACATCCTGCCGATCTCGCCGATGGTGGCGACATCCGCCAGCCCCGAACAGTCGATCCAGATTACCGGCCAGTCACCGCGGCTGGCGGCGATATCCGCGATTTTGGCGTTCCGAATGCTGCGGCGCTTGTCCGGGGCGATCAGAGTGAGGCAAAGATTTGTCGCGCTGGCGGCCGGATCGGCGATCAGCGTGCCGGGGGCCGCGCCGACCGGAGTGCGCCGCTTGCGCCGCCGATGCCGCGCCTTGCCTGTCTTCGCCATGTCCGCTCCGGGCCGCCGCAGGAAATGCGGCAACCTTACCCGTCTGGGCGGTCAGTTCAAGAACGGCTCAGCACGTGAAGACGCGCTTGGGCTTAAACATGCCCTGCTCGATCGCGCCGATCGCGACCAGCCTGCCACGCGCCGTGATGCAGGCCTCATCGGCTTCCACAGGTGCGTCACGGCCCCGGATGACGACGGGGTTTCCAAGCCGTATGCGGTTGGCGGCGTCGTCGCCGACAGCGACCTGAGGCAGGCTTTCCAGCGCGGCCAACGTTTCCACGAGCAAGTCGTCGAGCGCGGCGAAACGATCGCCCGGCATCCGCTCCTCGCCCTCGGCGGGCGGCGGCGGGACGGCCGCTTCCAACTCCTCCAGCGTGACGAAATCATCCGGCGTGAAGGGATAGACCTCGGTGCGGCGCAATTCGGCGATATGGCCGAAACAACCGAGATCGCGGCCCATGTCGCGCGCGATGCTGCGCACATAGGTGCCCTTGCCGCACTCGATCTCGAACACGGTCTTGTCGGCCTCATGCGAGACGATATCAAGGCGCGCAATCTCGACTTCGCGCGGCGGAATATCCACCGTCGCGCCCTCGCGGGCGATGTCGTAAGCACGCTCACCGGCGATCTTGATGGCCGAGAACTGCGGCGGGATCTGAAGGATGACACCGGTATATTTGGGCAGCAACGCGCGCACCTCGTCTTCCGACGGGCGCTTTTCGGAGGTCTTCGTCACCGGGCCTTCAAGATCGTCCGTGGAGCGTTCCTCGCCCCAGGCGACGGTGAAGCGATAGACTTTCGCGCCATCCTGCACGTAGGGCACCGTCTTGGTGGCCTCGCCCAGCGCGATCGGCAGCATGCCGGACGCCAGTGGATCGAGCGTGCCGGCATGACCGGCCTTTTCCGCATGAAACAGCCACTTGATCTTGGACACCGCCTCGGTCGAGCCAAGCCCCACCGGCTTGTCGAGCACCACCCAGCCGGAAACCGGCCGGCCCTTCTTCTTGCCTCGGCGCGCCACTATTCCTTGTCCTCGTCCTCTTGACCGAGATCGCGCGCCACCTCCGGCGAATGGAGCAGCTCGTTGATCTTCTGGAAATTGTCGTAACTGGTGTCGAGCCGGAAGCGGAATTCCGGCATGTATTTCATCTGTCTCAGCGCCGGCGACATGCGCCCGCGAATGAAGCGCGCATGCCTGTTGAGCGCCGCGATGACAGCAGCGTCGTCCTTCGCGCCGAGCGGGGCGACGAAAGCAGTCGCGATCTTGAGATCGGGCGACATGCGCACCTCGGAAACCGAGATAACCGTCATCTCGATGAGATCGTCGCGAACTTCGCCGCGCTGGAGCATTTCCGCCAGTGCGTGGCGCACCTGTTCGCCGACGCGCAGCATGCGCTGCGATGGGCCTTTGCCTGTATTGGACATGTCTTCAATCCCGAACACGCGGGGGCGGGAATTGGACCGCACCTCGCCCGAATGCAAAAAGAATGGCGGCCATGCCGGCCGCCACTCGCAAAGTCGCCTGATGGCGGATTACAGCTTGCGGGCCACCATCTCGACGCGGAAGCACTCGATGACGTCGCCGGCCTGAATGTTCTCGTAGTTCTGGAACGCCATACCGCATTCCTGACCCACCGGAACCTCGGAGACCTCGTCCTTGAAGCGCTTCAGCGTCTTCAGGGTGCCCTCGTGGATGACGACGTTGTCGCGGATCAGGCGCACGCCCGCACCACGCTCCACCCTGCCCTCGGTGACGCGGCAGCCCGCGATCTTGCCCACCTTGGTGATGTTGAACACTTCGAGGATCTCGGCGTTACCGAGGAAGGTCTCGCGGCGCTCGGGCGAGAGCATGCCCGACATCGCATCCTTGATGTCGTCGATCAGGTTGTAGATCACGTTGTAGTAACGGATCTCGATCCCCGCGGCTTCGGCCGCCTGACGCGCCTGCGTATTGGCGCGCACGTTGAAGCCGATGATGACGGCGCCGGAAGTCTCGGCCAGCGACACGTCGGTTTCGGTGATGCCGCCGGCAGCCGAATGAACGAGGCGCACGCGCACCTCATCGGTGCCAAGCTCGTCCAGCGCGACATTGATCGCTTCGACCGAACCGGACACGTCGCCCTTGATGACCAGCGGAAACTCCCTGAGGTTGCTGGTCTGCATCTGCGACATCATCTGCTCCAGCGAACCGCGCTGGCCGGCGTGCCTGGCGGCCGCCTTGTCGCGCGCCTTGCGCTGGCGATATTCGGTAATCTCGCGGGCGCGGGCCTCGTTGTTCACAACAGCGAAGCGATCGCCGGCACGCGGGGTGCCCTGCATGCCGAGGATTTCGACCGGCATCGACGGGCCGGCCTCTTCCACATGCTCGCCACGGTCGTCGACCAGCGCGCGCACACGGCCCCACTCATTGCCGGCAACCAGAATATCGCCGGGCATAAGCGTACCGGTCTGCACCAGAACGGTGGCGACCGGGCCACGGCCCTTGTCGAGTTGCGCCTCGATGACCACGCCTTCCGAGGTACGGTCCGGATTGGACTTCAGATCGAGAATTTCGGACTGAAGCAGGACCGCCTCAAGCAACTTGTCGATGCCGTCTCCGGTCTTGGCCGAAACCTCGACGTCCAGAACCTCACCGCCCATGGATTCGACGAACACCTCGTGCTGGAGAAGCTGGGTGCGCACCTTCTGCGGGTCGGCGGTCGGCTTGTCGACCTTGTTGATCGCCACGATGATCGGCACGTTGGCCGCCTTGGCGTGGCTGATCGACTCGATCGTCTGCGGCATCACGCTGTCGTCGGCCGCCACCACCAGGATAGCGATATCGGTGGCCTGCGCGCCACGGGCGCGCATGGCGGTGAAGGCGGCGTGGCCGGGGGTGTCGATGAAGGTGATCTTCTGACCGTCCTTCTCCACCTGATAGGCGCCGATATGCTGAGTGATGCCGCCGGCTTCGCCAGACTGCACCTTGGCATGGCGGATGGCGTCGAGCAGCGAGGTCTTGCCGTGGTCGACGTGTCCCATGATGGTGACGACCGGCGGGCGCGACACCAGATCATCGGGATTGTCGGCGATGTTGAACAGGCCTTCCTCGATGTCGGAATCCGCCACGCGCTTGACGGTGTGGCCGAATTCCGTCGCGACCAGTTCAGCCGTATCGGCGTCGATGACGTCGCCCGGCTTCATCATCTGGCCTTGCTTCATGAAGAATTTCACCACGTCCACAGCGCGTTCGGACATGCGCTGCGCCAGTTCCTGGATGGTGATGGTTTCCGGCAGGGTTACTTCACGCATGACCTTCTCGCGGGGCTCCTGATACATGGCCCGCTTGAACTTTTCCTGGCGCCGGCGCATCGCCGAAAGCGAGCGCGAGCGGGAATCGCCGTCTTCGGAGGACAATGCGCTGGTCAGCGTCAGCTTGCCGCGACGGCGATCGTCGTCGCCCTTGGCCTTGACCGGGCGGGCCACTTCCGGCGTCGCGATGCGGCGCGGCGGCACGGCCGGAGCGGCGGCGCCAGCGGCGCGCCTGACGGGCTTGGCCCCTTCCTCAACTTCTTCGGCCGCGGCGGGCGCGCGGCGGCGGGCCTCTTCCTCGGCGCGACGGCGGGATTCGGCCTCGGCCTGAAGACGGGCCTCCTCCTCGGCCTGGCGGCGCGCGGAATCCTCACGCTCGCGCTTGCGGCGTTCGTCTTCCTCGGCGCGGCGGCGCGCGTCTTCGGCAGCGCGGGCACGCTCCTCGACCTCACGCGACTTCGCATCCTCGAGCGCGCGGCGGCGGGCGTCCATCTCGTCGCGCGAAAGCGCGTTCAGCACCAGGCGCTCGGCGGGCTGCGGCGCGGGCGGCGGCGCAACCTTCGGCGCTTCGCGAACGGCGGGGGCAGCAGGAGCAGCCGGCGCGGGCGCAGCCGGTGCAGGCGCCGGCGGCTTCGGAGCGAACACGGACGGCTCCGGCTTCTCACCGGGGATGTTGAACTTGCGCTTCTTGGTCTCGACAACGACCGACTTGGTGCGTCCATGCGAGAAGTTCTGGCGCACAGTTCCCTGTTCCAGTCCCGGACGCTTCAGCGTCAGCGTCTTCTTCGGCGTCACACTCAAAGTCTTGTCGTCGCCCGATTTCGTATCGCTCATTCCCAATCCTCTGCGGCATCATCCTGGCCGGCGAGCGCCGCAAGCATCGCCAGATCGTCCGGGGATCCGCCCCGGTAACGGTCGAGCGCAACCATGCGCTTCTGAACCGCCGCTCCCGCGTCCGACGCGAGAACGGCTGCATGTATCACATTTGTGCCCCCCAATGCCAAACCCAATTCGGCCTCGGGGAAAAGTTTGTAGGCACGGATCGCGGGACCGCCCAGATGCACCGTAGCGCGCCGGGCCTGACTGATCTTGCGGACACCGTCTTCCGCAGCTTCCTCGGCATGAAGAACCAGCAGCGCAGCGCCGCCGCGCACAGCGTCTTCCACCTTGGTTGCTCCGAAAACGGCCGCACCAGCCTTCCGGGCCAGCCCAAGCATGCCCAGAGCAGATCGCGCCAGCAACCTGTCGACCATGGCGCCGAACTCCGGCAGCACCTCGACTTTGGCCTTGAAGGCGCGCGAAAACAGATTTTTCGCCGCCGCCTGGTCCACATGTAGGCGATCGGCGCTCACCCAGCAACCACGGCCAGGCAGATTCCGCTTAAGGTCCGGGACGACGACCGAATCCGGGCCGACGACGAAACGGATCAGATCATCCGTTTCGGCAGTCTTCCTTGTGACGATGCAGGTGCGATCGTTCATATCCGGCAAATGGCGTCCCGATCCTCATCACGTTACGCTTCGGCTTCGGCGTCGGCCTCGGCCTCATCGGAGACCTCGGCTTCTTCCTCGGTGATCCAGCCGGCGCTGAGGCGCGCGGCCATGATCATCTGCTCGGCATCGGCATGGGAAATGCCGTGGGAAGCCAGCACGCCCGGATAGACCTTGGTCTCCCCGTCCTTGCGCTCCTTCCAGCCGGCGAGATCATCGGCGGCATAGCCGGCGAAGTCCTCGACCGTCTTCACGCCGTCCTCACCGAGCGTCACCAGCATGGCGGTGGTCACGCCGGGGATTTCGCGAAGCTCGTCCTCGACGCCAAGCTCCCTGCGCTTGGCATCATGCTCGGCCTCGATGCGCTCGAGATATTCGCGGGCGCGGGTCTGGATCTCTGCGGCGGTCTCCTCGTCGAAGCCGTCGATGGTCGAAATCTCGTCGCCGTCGACATAGGCGACTTCCTCGACGCTGGTGAAGCCTTCCGAGGCCAGAACCTGACCGACCATCTCATCGACATCGAGCGCTTCCATGAACAGGTTGGAGCGTTCCACGAATTCCTTCTGGCGGCGCTCGCTTTCTTCCTGTTCGGTCAGGATGTCGATGTCCCAGCCGGTGAGCTGCGAGGCCAGACGCACGTTCTGGCCGCGACGGCCGATGGCCAGCGAAAGCTGGTCGTCGGGCACCACAACCTCGATGCGCTCGGCATCCTCGTCCAGAACCACCTTGGCGACCTCGGCCGGCTGCAAGGCGTTGACGATGAAGGAGGCGGCCGAAGGCGACCACGGGATGATGTCGATCTTCTCGCCCTGAAGCTCGCCGACCACCGCCTGAACGCGGCTGCCGCGCATGCCGACGCAGGCGCCGACCGGATCGATGGAGGAATCGCGGGAAATGACCGCGATCTTGGCGCGCGAGCCCGGATCACGGGCCACCGACTTGACCTCGATGATGCCGTCGTAGATCTCCGGCACTTCCATGGTGAAAAGCTTCGCCATGAACTGCGGATGGGTGCGCGACAAGAAGATCTGCGGGCCGCGCTGCTCGCGGCGCACATCATAGACATAGGCGCGCACACGGTCGCCATATTTGTAGATTTCGCGCGGTATCAGCTCGTCGCGGCGGATGATGCCCTCGCCACGGCCGAGATCGACGATGACGTTGCCATATTCGACGCGCTTGACGGTTCCGTTGACGATCTCGCCGATGCGATCCTTGTATTCGTCGTACTGGCGGTCGCGCTCGGCCTCGCGCACCTTCTGGACGATCACCTGCTTGGCCGACTGGGCGGCGATGCGGCCGAAATCCATGGGCGGAAGCTGCTCGGCGATGAAGTCACCGATCTGGGCGTCAGGGTTGCGTTCGCGGGCCGTGACCAGAGCGATCTGCGTGGCGTAGTCTTCCACCGTTTCGACGACCTCCATCAGACGCTGGAGCTTCATCTCGCCCGTCTGCGGGTTGATGTCGGCGCGGATGTTGGTTTCCAGACCGTAGCGCGAACGCGCCGCCTTCTGGATGGCGTCGGCCATGGCGTCAATGACGATCTGCTTGTCAATCGACTTCTCGCGCGCGACCGCATCGGCGATCTGCAGCAGTTCGAGCCTGTTTGCGCTTACAACCATGTCTTTCTCCCTGAACCGGGCCGCTTCATCGCGACGGTTCAATTCGCTTCGTGTTCGTTTCCGTCTTCGGCGCCGTCTTCAAACGCCTCGTCGGTTTCGTCTTGACGCTTCTTCGCTTCCTTGCGGGCGCGGTTGTCCTTCGACAGGGCATCGCGGATGAGGTCGTCCGTAAGGATCAGATGCGCCTCGGCAATCGTATCGAACGGCACACGCACCGATGGCTCCTCGCCATAGGCGGGCACATCGCGCAGCACCAGAATGCCCTCGTCGTCCACCTCGGTGATCCGGCCCTTGAAGCGCTTGCGCTCGGCGACGAGCGTCGAGGTCTCGATCTTCACCAGATGGCCCAGCCACGTGGCGAAATCGCCCCTGCGCACCAGCGGCCGGTCGATGCCCGGCGACGACACTTCGAGATGATACGCCTTTTCGATGGGGTCTTCCACATCGAGCGCCGGCGAGACGGCGCGGCTCACTTCCTCGCAATCCTCGACGGTCATGGAGCCGTCATTGCGTTCGGCCATGATCTGGAGCGTCAATCCGTTCTGGCCGGAGAGCCGTATGCGCACCAGCCGGAAGCCGATGCCACGCAGCACCGGCAGGATGATTGCGGCTATACGCGCCTCAAGGCCGCTTTCGCGGATAATACGGTCATCACCGCTTTCGCGATCGGGACTATCGTCGCCGGAAACTTCGCTTGACGTCATGTGCTTCCTGATCCGAAGGCCGGTAGCTAACAAAAAAGAGCGGGACCGGTTGGACCCACTCTTCGTCATACCGACCAAGAATTTGCGTCGTATATAGACGAAGTGCGCGGATGGTTCAATAGCATGCGCCAGCCATCCGCAATTTGGCGAGCTGTGCGGCTGGCGCAGGGCACGCATGCGCTTCCTGCTCTGGAGAAACGGGCACATGGTTCCTATATCTATGTTGCACCGCACAAAACGATATTCGGCGCAGCAGTAAAGGAAAGACAATGACCCGTTACAAGCCGTTCAACCGAATCGGCGCCTTCCTCGACATGATGGGCAGCGCCGTCGCCGCCGCGAACGCGGTGGAGCGTGGCGTCACCCCCGAAGCTCGCCATCTTCGCAAGCTGGGCATCGACCCGAAGCAGTTCGGCAAAATCCGCTTCAACTGACGACGATGCCGGACACTGACTGGGCCGGACACTGACTGGAAAGACCAAGGGCGCCCTCAAGGACGCCCTTTTGTTTTTTCCATTCCTGCCGACTCAATCTTCGTCGGTTGCGAATTGGGCAAGCATCCTGCCCTTGCCTCTGGCGCGCAGGTAAAGCGGCAGCACCACAGCCAAGATCGCAAGCCCCCACAACAGGATGGCGATCCACGAATGGAACAGCGCCATCGGGTCGCCCTGGCTGATCTGCAACGCCTGGCGCAGGCTCTTCTCGGCCATCGGCCCGAGGATGAGGCCGACGACGACCGGCGCGATCGGATAGCCGAAACGGCGCAGCCCGTAGCCCAGCACGCCGAACAGCATCAGCAGAAGCAGGCCGAACGACACCGGCGCCGGACCGAGGAAGAAGGTCGAGCCGTCCGCCCCGATGGTGCCGAGCGTCGCAAACACCAGAATGCCGGCGTAGAGCCATGGCTTGGGGATCGACAGCAGCTTCACCCACAGGCCGATCAGCGGCAGGTTGAGCACCAGCAGCATGAAGTTGGCGACCAGCAGGCTGGCGATCAGACCCCACACCAGCGTCGCGTTGGTGGCGAACAGCAGCGGTCCGGGCTGGAGACCAAATTGCTGGAAGCCGGCCAGCATGATGGCCGCCGTGGCCGTCGTCGGCAGACCCAGCGTCAGCAACGGCACCAGCGTGCCGGCGGCGGACGCGTTGTTGGCGGCCTCCGGTCCGGCCACGCCTTCGATGGCGCCCGTGCCGAACTCCTCCGGATGCTTCGAAAAATTCTTCTCCGCCGAATAGGACAGGAAGCTCGACACATCGGCGCCGCCCGCGGGCATGGCCCCGATCGGGAAGCCGATGGCGGTGCCGCGCAGCCACGGTATCCATGAGCGGCGCCAGTCCTCGCGGCTCATCATCACCGAGCCCTTCACCGTCTCCACCTTGTCCTCGCCGGTGGCGCGCTGGGCGACGACGGTGAAAGTCTCGCCGATGGCGAACAACGCCACCGCCAGCGTGGTGACGGAAATACCGTCGAAGAGGTTGGGCATGCCAAAGGTCAGCCGCGCCTGTCCGGTCAACTGGTCGATACCGATCAGACCCAGCGCGAGACCGACGAACAGCGAGGTGATGCCGCGCAGCGTCGATTCGCCAAAGGCGGCCGAAACGGTCATGAAGGCCAGCAGCATCAGCGCGAAATATTCGGAAGGGCCGAAGGAGAGTGCAAACTTCACCACCGAAGGGGCGATGAAGGCCAGGCCGAGCGTCGCTATCAGGCCGGCGACGAAAGAGCCGATGGCGGCCGTTGCAAGCGCCGGCCCCGCCCTGCCGGACTTGGCCATCTTGTTGCCTTCAAGAGCCGTAACGATCGAGGCGCTTTCACCCGGCGTGTTGAGCAGGATCGAGGTGGTTGAACCGCCATACATGCCGCCATAGTAGATGCCGGCGAACATGATCAGCGAGCCGGCCGGATCGAGCTTGTAGGTGACGGGCAGCAGCAGCGCGACCGTCAGCGCCGGGCCGATTCCGGGCAGCACGCCAACCGCCGTTCCGAGCGTGACGCCGATCAGCGCATAGAGCAGGTTGGACGGCTCCATGGCCACCACCAGGCCCTGTGCGAGCAGGCTGAAGGTATCCATTCCGGGCCTCCGTCAGAACAGCCGCTCAAGTAGACCGGCAGGCAATGTGAGTTGCAGGCCCTTAGCGAACATCAGCCACACCAGCAGCGCAAAGACCACGCCAACGGGGAAGGTTTTCCAAAACTCCCGCTTGCCGAACGCGCGCGCGGTGGCGGCGAACAACAGGCCGGTTGAAAGGGAGAAACCGATGGTCTTCATAGTCAGCATCTGCGCCACCAGACCGGCGAGCACCCACAGCATGGGCGGGAAATCCTGCGTCTCCCGCTGGGGAAAGTGGCCGCGCGCAGCCTCTACGGCGGTCAGGATCGACAGGATGAAGAGACCGCCGGCAATGATGTAGGGAAAGGTCTTGGGTCCGACCGGCGAATAGCTGGCCACGCCGCCGGCCTGCAATGTGCTCCATGCGATGATGACGGCGACGGCGGCGAGAGCAGCGGCTATGCCCAGCGCCGCCCGGTCGGGGCGGCGCTGGGTGTTACGCGAACCGGATCCGCTCATTGAACGAGGCCGATGTCTTTAAGGATCGCCGTCGTCGCTTCGGTGTCCGCCTTGAGCTGTTCGGTGAAGGCGTCACCGGCCAGATAGGTGTCGGCCCAGCCCTTTTCCTTCAGGGTCTTCTGCCAGCTATCGGACTTGGCCATCTTCTCGATATCGGCCAGAATCGCGGCTTTCTGCTCGTCGGTGATGCCAGGCGCCGCAGCGACCATGCGCCAGTTCTGGATCGAGACGTCCACGCCCCCCTCCTTGAAGGTCGGCGCGTCGATGCCTTCTACACGCTCGTCGCTGGAAATGCCGATGGCGCGCAACGTGCCGGCCTCGATCTGCGAAGCGAATTCGCCATAGCCGGAAATGCCGACGGTGACCTGATTGCCGAGAATAGCGGCCAGAGCCTCGCCGCCGCCGGAGAAGGCGATGTAGTTGACCTTGGTCGGGTCGACGCCCTCGGCCTTGGCGATCAGGCCCGCGGCGATGTGGTCGGTGCCGCCGGCGGACCCGCCGGCCCAGGATACGCTGCCGGGATCGGCCTTCAGCTTCTCGACGAGACCGGCCATATCCTTGATGTCGGAAGCCGCCGGCACGACGATCACCTCATATTCGCCGGTCAGCCGCGCGATCGGCGTCACCTGATCGAGGGTGACCGGCGAACCGTTGGTCAGGATCGCACCGACCATGACATAGCCGCCAACGATGAGTTGCGAAGCATCGCCGGAAGACTGGTTGACGAACTGGGCAAGGCCGATGGTGCCTCCCGCTCCGGGCACGTTGATGACCTGCGCGCTGCCCGAAATCTTCTCGTCCTGCAAGGCCGCCTGCATGGAGCGCGCGGTCTGGTCCCAGCCGCCGCCGGGCGCGGCCGGAGCCATGATCTTGTAATCTTCGGCCATGGCCGGAAGGGCCATGGCGCCGGCGATGATGGATGCCCACACGAACTGCTTCACTTAAGTTCCTCCCTTGATGCCCACCACTGCGGGCTGACACATATGCCCCGGTTCCCATACCGGCCGGTTCATTGCTGAACCTCAGGGCACAACGTGACACCAGATGCGAAAGCGCGCAAGAACCCTCATCCGAAGTCCGCGATGCGGAAAAAACAGCGAGGATTTCAGGAGCGGAGGAAGGTCAGGTAGGCGGGAGAGCGGCCTTCGCGCAGGGCCTTCGCCTCATAGCGCGTGCCGGGCCAGCCCTCATAGGGCGTATGCCAGTCCGCCGCCTCGCCGGCCCGCCACTCGAAGGCAGGATGCGCCCGGCAGTGCAGCAGGGTCCAGTTGACATAGGTGTCGATGTCGGAGGCGAAACGGAAACGCCCGCCGGGCTTCAGCGCACGGGCGAAACGGTCGAGATTGACCGCATTGACGAAACGCCGCTTCCAGTGCCGTTTCTTCGGCCAGGGATCGGGATAGAAGAGATCGATGCCGTCGAGCGAAGCCGCAGGCAGCCAATCGAGCAGCAGCGTGGCGTCCTCATTGAACAGGCGGATGTTGTCGAGCGGCTGACGCTCCAGCGCAGCCGTCATCTTGGCCATGCCGTTGACGAAGGGCTCCACCCCGATGAAACCGGTATCGGGATGCGTCGCCGCCTCGTGCAGCAGATGTTCGCCGCCGCCGAAGCCGATCTCCAGCCGCACGCCTGTCACCCTGGCGGCAAACAGCCGGCGCAAATCGTCCGGTGCGGGGCTCGACAGGTCGAGCCCCAGCGTTTCAAGCCCGGAAGCGAGCGCCTCCGTCTGGCCGGAGCGCAAGGGCTTGCCCTTGCGACGACCGAAAAAGGCCTCGCTGGCGCGGCCGGGTCTCGTTTCCTGCGGGGACATGGCTTCAACCACCTCGCTCAGCCGGCGACGGCTTCCTTGAGCGCCTTCGCCAGATCGGTCTTCTCCCACGAGAACGAACCGTCACGGCCGGGCTTGCGGCCAAAATGGCCATAGGCGGACGTCTTTGCATAAATCGGCTTGTTGAGGTCGAGATGACGGCGGATGCCGCTCGGCGACAGGTCCATGACCTTGCGCAGCGCCTCCTCCAGAACCGCTTCCTCGACCTTGCCGGTGCCGTGCAGGTCCACATAGACCGACAATGGCTGGGCGACGCCGATGGCGTAGGAAAGCTGGATGGTGCAGCGCTCGGCGAGCTTCGCAGCCACCACGTTCTTGGCAAGATAGCGCGCCGCGTAAGCCGCCGAGCGGTCGACCTTGGTGGTGTCCTTGCCGGAGAACGCGCCCCCGCCATGGGGGGCCGCGCCGCCATAGGTGTCGACGATGATCTTGCGCCCGGTGAGGCCGGCGTCGCCGTCCGGACCGCCAATGACGAACTTGCCGGTCGGGTTGATGTACCAGTTGCAGTCCTGGGCGATCTTCAGATCGCCCAGCGCCTCGCGGATATATGGCTCCACGACCTGACGAACCTTCCTTGAATCCCAGCTTTCGTCGAGATGCTGTGTGGAAAGGACGATCTGGGTGACTTCCGCGGCCTTGCCGTCCTCATAGCGGACGGTGACCTGGCTCTTGGCGTCGGGACCGAGCTTGCCGACATCGCCCTCGCCCTTGTGGCGGGCGGCGGCCAGCAGTTCGAGAATCTTGTGGCTGTAGTAGATCGGAGCCGGCATCAGATCCGGCGTCTCGCGGCAGGCATAGCCGAACATGATGCCCTGATCGCCCGCGCCTTCCTCGCCCTGGCGGTCGGCGGCGTTGTCCACGCCCTGCCCGATGTCAGGCGACTGGCCGTGCAGCAACACGTCGATCCTGGCCGTCTTCCAGTGGAACCCGTCCTGCTCGTAGCCGATGGCCCTGATCGCCTTGCGGGCGGCGGCGCGAATCTTCGAGGGATTGATGACGGCGTGGCCGGAGGCGTCCTTGAGGATATTGCCGTCCTTGTCCTTCTTCAGCAGCGAGTCCGGAACGCGCACCTCACCGGCGATGACGACCCGGTTGGTGGTGGCCAGCGTCTCGCAGGCGACGCGCACCTTCCAGGGGTCCATACCGCTCTTTTTCGCCTCCCGATAAACGAGGTCGACGATTTCATCGGATATGCGGTCGCAGACCTTGTCGGGATGCCCCTCGGACACGGATTCCGAGGTGAAAAGATAGTTCAGACGGCTCACGGGATGTCCCCTCTGGAAATGCCGGAAAGTTTGCACCGGCGTTGCGTCGATATGGCGCGCAACGTGTTAGCGGGGCAGCCCGCGAGTCGTCAAGCTGTGGGGAGGCGTCAGGGAAAGGACTTTCCCCGGCGAAGCCAGGAAGAGAAATTTATTGATCGCTCTTGTCGTCTGAAAGAGATTTGACGAGTTCCAGAATGCGGCGGCGAACCTTGGGGTCGCCGATCTTGACGAAGGCGCGATTGAGCTGGATGCCTTCAGCACTGGAACAGAACTCCATCACCGAGGTCATGGAAGAGTCCTCGGACAATCCCCCAACGGGCGTGTGCTCGTCGGTGGGGGCGTTCTCGAAAAAAAACGCGGGGGACACCTCCATTATGGAGGCGATGGCCTGCAAACGGCTGGCGCCAACGCGGTTGGTGCCCTTCTCGTATTTCTGGATCTGCTGGAAAGTGATGCCAAGACTCTCGCCCAGTTTTTCCTGGCTCATGCCAAGCATGTTCCTGCGCATGCGAATGCGACCGCCTACATGCGCGTCAATCGGATTAGGCTTCTTTTTGTTCTGTTCCGCCATTCGTTCCTCGCCGAATTCCTCCGGCTTTCTCTTGAATATACGCCTTATCGCACCGGCCTGCACGAGGCCCGAATGGTTCTAACGCTTACTACGAAATCGGTAATTCCATACAATATGAAATTCTAATATACGAGCTGTCAATTCGATCGTAGGCTCTGCCTTACATTCACGACAAGTGCGGCTGTCACAAGAAGCAGCACCACGATTACGCCAATTATGCGACGTTGGTCGTGATTTATGGTTTCCGCCAGGTAAACCGGCAGGCGGGCGTCGATTACGCCCTGTGCATTCACAGCCAGCGCATCGACCACGACGCCGTGCTGTTCGACGACGCCCGAAATGCCGGTGTTCGCCGCCCTCAGCAACGGCAAGCCGTTTTCCACGCTGCGTATCTGCGCCTGTCGGAAATGCTGGTAAGGGCCGGCTGTGTTTCCGAACCACGCATCATTGGTCACGTTGATCATGACCTGTGCGGCGGCGGAATCACGAGCGACCAGTCCGGGAAATATGACTTCATAGCAGATGAAGGGCGCCGCCTTCGCGCCACCGGGAAGCTCGATATTCTTGCGCTGGCTGCCGGCGTCGAAATTCATCGGGCCGGCGACCAGTTGCTCCACGCCGAACGCCGCGAACAGCTCGGCGAAGGGTATGTATTCTCCGAACGGGACCAGATGCACCTTGTCGACCGCGTCAACGATCTCGCCGCGATCATTGATGGCGACGACGGAGTTGTAATAGCGCGTGCGGGTTCCCGGCCCGGAAGCCGCTTCCTCACGAACGATGCCGGCGAGCAGCAGCTGGCCGTCCTCCAACATCTCTCCGATCGCCGTCAGCGCATCGGGGCGGTCGGTGAACAGGAACGGCACCGACGTTTCCGGCCACAGGATGAGTTGCGGCCGCTCCCCCCCATCGGCGGGCGAACGCGATGAAAGATCGAGCAGCGACGCGAAGATGCGATCACGCACATCCTTGTCCCATTTTTCGCTCAGATCGATATTGGGCTGGACAATGCGGACGCTGATATGGCCATCGGTATCCGGCACCGCCTTCGTAAGCCGATAATAACCAAAGCCGGCATGCGCGATCAGCAGACCGGCAAGAAACGCCGCGCCTGCCCGCCGCCCCGAATTGTCGATGAGGAGGGCCGGCAGCGCGAAGACGAACACGGCGAGCGCGTTCATGCCATCCATGCCGACGACGGAGACGCTTTGCATCAGCATCGTCACCGGCATCGCCGCATAGCCGATGGCGTTCCACGGAAAGCCGGTGAAGATGAAGCCGCGCAGCCATTCGGCAAGGGCGAACCCCACCGCAAGCGCGGCGATGCGGCCGATGCCGCTGCTCCACATCGCACGGGCCACCGCCGCCGCAAATCCGTAGAAAAAGGCCAGCAGCAGCGGAATGCCGACCATGGCGAACGGCAACGCCCAGGCGAAGCTCTCCGCTTCCACCAGAAGCGCGGTTCCAATCCACCACAGGCCGCCGAGGAAATAGCCGAAACCAAACCACCAGCCGACCACGAATGCAGGCTTCAGCCGCCCGAGACGGCTTGCGGAACCATCGCCGGTGGTGCCGTCGAGCAGCCAGACGAGCACGGGGAAGGATATGAAGCAGGCCGCCGAAAAATCGTAAGGGGCCTGCCCCAGAACGGCGAGCATGCCGGCAAGGAAGGCGACCAGCGCCCGCCGCCATCCCCAGAGCAGCACTATCCGGCCGGCAAGGCGTTGCATGAGACCTTCCGATCAACGCGAATCACAGGCAAACCTAGCAGAGACCACCCCGCGCAGGAACCGCGCCGCCCCTCAACCGCTCCCCGGCGCACTGCGAAAACCCCCGGCCTGACAACCTCCAGCAGAAGGGCATTTGTGATGTCACGTCCGACGCTGTCGGGCTGATGGTGCTGAAGACGGCCATCGGCTGCGCAATCTCGTCAGCGGCCGCCACCCGCCGTTGGCGCTGTCCGGGCATGAATGCGTCGCGATCGCCCCTCAGGCCTGCTCCGCGCGCGCTGCGCGCTTGCGGCGATCGCCCTTGGAAAGCTGCACAATACGCACGCGTTTGACGCGCCGCGGATCGGCGTCCAGCACATGGAACTCGAAGCCGGGTATGGCTTGCACGACCTCGCCACGCGCGGGCACGCGGCCCAGCGTATTGAAGATCATGCCGCCGATGGTGTCGACGGATTCGCCGTGCTCGCCGGGCGCGAAGTCCTTGCCGATCATGGCCTGCGCATCCTCGATCTCGGCCTTGCCGTCGACGATGAACACACCGTCCCCCGCCTTGGTGATCAGCGCCTCTTCATCGTCGTGCTCATCCTCGATGTCGCCCACCACCATCTCGACGATGTCCTCCAGCGAGGCCAGACCGTCGGTGCCGCCATATTCGTCGATGACCAGCGCCATCTGGATGCGCGCCGCCTGCATGCGGCCCATGAGGTCTGACGCCAGCATGGATGGCGGCACGAACAGCACCGGACGCATGAGGTTGAGCTCACCGATGGTGCGCGTGAGATCCACCTGGGAGAGATCGAGTTGCTCGCCCAGCGGCTGCTTGCGGGTGGTGCGGCGCTTCTTGCCGCGGGCGCCGCGCGTGATGTAGCCCAGCAGGTCGCGGATATGGACCATGCCGCGCGGGTCATCCAGCGTCTCGGAATAGACGGGCATGCGCGAATGGCCGGACTGCTCGAACACGACCAGGAGATCGGCGAGCGCGGTGCCAATCTCGACCGCCTCGATATCGGCGCGCGGGACCATCACGTCCTCGACGCGCACCTCGCGCAGCCGCAGGATGTTGTTGAGCATCGCCCGCTCGCCGGGCGCAAAGCCTTCGGCGCCGGCGCCTGTCTCGGCAAGCGCGTCGACAATTTCCTCACGCAGATTGGTGCCGTTTCGCGGCCTGAACAGCGAGATCAGTTTTTGGACAAGTCCAGGTCCGGCAGGTGCAACCTCGGCAGGCTGGGCGCCGGTCGCGCTACTCGGACCGGGTTCCTCGTCGGAATTCCCGGGAATATCCCGGGAAATGCCTGCCTCATTGTTCTGGGCAGTATTTGGCGTTTCGTTCATCGTCGTCCGGTCGGGTTTTCAGAGTAATTATGCATAGGGATCGGGAATGGCAAGCCTTGCCAGCGCCCGGCGTTCCACTGCTTCCATGTGCTCGGCCTCTTCGTCGGTCTCGTGATCGTACCCCAGAAGATGCAGAAATCCATGAACAAGCAGATGGGTGATATGGTGCTCCAGCGGCTTTGCTTCCAGCTCCGCCTCTCGCGCAACCGTCTCCGCCGCCAGCACGATGTCGCCCAGCATGGGTGGTTGCTCGTCCTGCCCGAACTCAAAAGCGGGGAAGGAAAGCACGTTGGTGGGTTTGTCCTTGCCCCGCCAGCCGGCGTTCAGTTCGCGGATGCGGGCGTCGTCGCAAAAGACGATGCTGAGTTCGCTGCTTTGCGTCCAGTCGAGTTGCAGTTCGGCCAGAGCCGCCCCCACGGCCCGCTGCACCAGACGCAGAAGCTCGTTCTCTGGCGGCCATTCGCCGGCTTCGACAAGAAGGTCGATCTCGACGGGTAACGGCGCGGACGCCGCCGGATCACGAATGATTTCGGACATGGGTCGGACCGTCAGCCTTCCAGCCCGCGCGCGACCTTGCCGTCGCGGTCATAGGCCCTGACGATCTCGGCCACCAGCGGATGGCGCACGACATCGACGTCGTTGAAGCGTACGGTGACGATGCCGGTCACGCCGTCCAGAACCCGCAGCGCCTCGACAAGGCCCGACCTGGTGTTAGGCGGCAGGTCGATCTGCGTCGGGTCACCGGTAACGATCATGCGCGAGTTTTCACCGAGACGCGTCAGGAACATCTTCATCTGCATGGAAGTGGTGTTCTGCGCTTCGTCGAGGATCACGGCGGCGTGCGAAAGCGTGCGGCCGCGCATGAAGGCCAGCGGCGCGATCTCGATGACGCCCGCCCCGATCGCCCTCTCCACCTTGTCGCCCGGCATCATGTCGTAAAGCGCATCATAAAGGGGACGCAGATAGGGATCGACCTTCTCCTTCATGTCGCCCGGCAGGAAGCCCAGCCGTTCGCCCGCCTCCACCGCCGGCCGCGACAGGATGATGCGCTCGACCATGCCGCGTTCGAGCAGCATGGCGGCGTGCGCCACCGCAAGATAGGTCTTGCCGGTGCCGGCGGGGCCGACGCCAAACACCAGTTCGGACCGCTCCAGCGCCCGCATATAGGCGTCCTGGTTGAACGAGCGGGCGTAGATGGTCTTCTTGCGGGTGGAAATCTGCGCGGCGGACACCTTGCCCTTGCGCTCCATGGTGGGCAGGACGAGCTGGTCGTCAGCCGCGACAGCCATGCGCACCGCCCCATCGACATCGGACTGGCTGATGTCGACGCCCTTCTGGAGAATGTCATAGAGGCTATCGAGCGCCCGGCGCGCCTGCTCGGCCGCCACCGCGGAACCGCGAATGGTGAGCTGGTTGCCGCGCGAGCGGATATCGACGCCGAGCTTCTGCTCCAGCCGCGCCAGATTCTCGTCGAACTGGCCGTAAAGCGCGCCGGCAAGCTTGTTGTTGTCGAAGGTGAGCACGATGTGAGCCATGTCAGAGGCCCCGGACGGGGCATTGGCGGCCGGGCTGTTGTCGGGCAGGCCGTCCGGGCTCGTATTCGTCAGGTCGGTTGCGCTCAACCGTCTCTCCAGATCTGCCAGGGCCGGATCATACGGGTCATCCGCGATCAGACCGGTTCGGCGAACAGGCTGTTGAAGCCAGTTTTCGTGATTCGCACGTCAATAATGTCACCGATTTCGGCGACCTTTTCATCAACAATAACCGGCTGCAGCCATGGAGAGCGGCCGACCTTCTGTCCCGGCTGACGGCCAGGTTTCTCGATCAGCGTCGACATGGTGCGGCCGATCATGGATGTGGTGAAGGCCTGCTGCTGGGTGGCCAGCAGCGCCTGAAGCCGCTGCAAGCGTTCATCCTTGACCGGCTCGTCGACATGGCCGTCCATTTCCGCGCCCGGCGTGCCCGGGCGGGGCGAATATTTGAACGAGAAGGCCGAGGCGTAGGAAACCTCGCGCACGATCTTCAGCGTATCCTGGAAGTCCGCCTCGGTTTCGCCGGGAAAGCCGACGATGAAGTCGCCCGACATGGCGATGTCCGCGCGGGCGGTGCGGATGCGCTCGATGAGGCGCAGATAATCGGCGCTGGTGTGGCGTCGGTTCATCGCCTTCAGGATGCGGTCGGAGCCGGACTGCACCGGCAGATGCAGATATGGCATCAGCGCCCCGAGATCACGATGCGCGGCGATCAGATCGTCATCCATGTCACGCGGATGACTGGTGGTGTAGCGCAGGCGGGCAAGGCCGGGAATTTCGGCCAGCCTGAACAGCAGGCGGCCAAGCCCCCATTCGGAGCCGTCCGGCCCTTCGCCATGCCAGGCGTTGACGTTCTGGCCGAGCAAGGTGACCTCGCGCACGCCGGCATCGGCCAGCCGCTCGGCTTCCGCCACGATCTGGGAAACCGGGCGCGAGACTTCCGACCCGCGCGTATAGGGCACCACGCAGAAGGTGCAGAATTTGTCGCAGCCTTCCTGCACGGTGAGGAAGGCGGTGACGCCGCGCTTCGCCACTTCGGCGCGGCGCAGCTTCGGCAAGTGCTCGAACTTATCCTCGATGGCGTATTCCGTCTCGACGACCTTCTCGCCCTTGCGCACCCTGGTCAGCACATCCGGCAGGCGGTGGTAGGTCTGCGGCCCGACGACCAGATCGACGGAGGGAGAGCGACGGATGATCTCGCCACCCTCGGCCTGCGCCACGCAGCCGGTGACGCCGATCAGCAATTCGCCGCCATTGATCTCACGCTCGGCCTTCATGTCGCGGATGCGGCCAAGCTCCGAATAGACTTTCTCGGCCGCCCTTTCCCGAATGTGGCAGGTGTTGAGCAGCACCAGATCGGCGTCCTCGATCGCCTCGGTCGCTACATAACCATCGGCGGCCAGCGCATCGGTCATGCGCTGGGAATCGTAGACGTTCATCTGGCAGCCATAGGTCTTGACGAAGACCTTCTTCGGCGTGCCCTTTTCGGTCGGAAGGGTCGGCGTCTGTTCCATCGGCGGGCTTCTATCAGCAAAACCGGGCTGAATCTATGGCTTTGGCTGCCCTCACGCCGGCGGACGCAAGGCTGCGGCAAACTGCGCGCGCACGCGCTCCTCCACCAGCCGCGCCGCCTGCTTGCGGTTGTCGCCGGCCTTGAAGATCACCGGCTCGCCGAAACGCACCTCCACGTCCATTGCGCCGCTTTCCAGAAGCGCCCTTGCGTGAGAGGCAAGATCCTGATCGCCGATCCAGCTCGCCAGCGGCCGGAAGCGGCGGCCGAGCGGCATGCCGTGCAGGCGCGTATAGGCAATGGCGACCGGCTGGATCGCGACTTCGGTCGCCGCGCCTTCCGCGACCGCCATGGTGGCGGCGCCGAACAGCGTGCTCTTGAACGGCAGCACCATGTTGCCGTCTCCGGTCGTACCCTCGGCGAACAGCACCATGGCCTCGCCATTCACCAGCCGCACGGCGATCTCGCCGGCCTGGTCGCCGGATTTGCGCCGCCGTTCGCGCTCTATGTAGACGGTGCGCTGAAGACTGGAGAGAAAGCCCACCAGCGGCCATCCCCGCATGTCGGCCTTGGCGATGAAACGAATATCGGCAATCGCTCCCAGCACCGGAATATCGGTCCACGAAACATGATTGGCGGCGATCAGCAACGGCCGGTGCTGCGCGGGGCTTCCCGTGACATGCACCCTTATGCCCAAGGCCCCGAGAATGACGCGATGCCAGACTTTCAGGATCACGGTTTCACGCCAGAGCCCGGTTTTCATCGCGATCACTTGCAGCGGCACGAGGATCAGAGTCGCCACGGCGACATACGCCAGCGCCAGAACGATCCTCAGCTTGGCGATCATCCGGTTCCCGACGGTCAGCGGAGGTCGCGGCGCATGACGAGCGCCCCTGTCTGGCCCTTGGCGGGCGACTGATAGTAGTTCGGGCGCTTGCCCACCTCCTGGAAACCGAGCCGGCGATAGAGCGCAATGGCGGGCGGATTGGTTTCGTCCACCTCCAGGAACAGCGCCTCGGCGCGCTGGGCATGAAGCTGGCGCAGCACGGCGTCCATAAGTTGCCAGCCGAGCCCGCAGCGGCGATGGGCGCGCGCAACCACGATGGTCAGGATCTCGGCCTCGCCGGCCGCGAGCCGCGCCAGAACGAAACCTGCCGGCGCATGAGCGCCCTTGCCTACTTCCCGCGCGGCGAAGCCGAACACCGTATCCTGCGAAAGCAGGGATGCGAATTCCTCATCCGTCCACGGTCGGCTGAAGCCTTCGGCATGAAGCGCGGCGGCGATCGCGCTTTCATCGACCGACAGGGGCTGTAGCGCATATTCCCGCCGCAGCGATGAAATGAACGGTATTCGCATGTGCGAAGTGTCTCCTCCCGCCCCCACCCGTTACGAACCGGTTCGCGGCAGCACGAACCCGGCCTGGGGCCTGGCGTCGGCTTCACGCAAATAGAGGGGGCGCGGTTTATCTCCGGGCCCCTTGCGTGCGGCGAGGCGCGCATAGACGGCGATATCGGCCGTCGGCTTTGGCGGGGCGATATCGAAAGTGCTCCCGACCGAATCAGCCACCGCCCCCGCAACCGTTCCGGCCAGAACGGCGCTCGTCTCCGCAGCGAGACGCGACGCCTCCTCCAGCGAAGCCGCGGCCGGGCCGAACAGCGGCCTCAACTCCTCATCGTAAAGCGCTGCGTGGATTTCGCCGCGTCCGCCGTCGAGGACGGCAAGAACCGGGCGGCCGGGGAACTGTCGCGACGCTTCAGCCGCCAGCGCTTCCAGCGTGGTCACGCCAATGGCCGGGATGTTCAGCGCCAGCGCCAGACCGCGCGCGGTCGCGACGCCCACCCGCACGCCGGTGAAGGAGCCGGGGCCGACGGAAACCGCAATGGCGTCGAGTTCGGCAAATGTCTTGCCAGCCTCCTTGAGCGCCGCGTCGATGACCGCCATCAGATGTTCGGCGTGCCCCTTGCCGAGATCGCGCACCTCACGGCCCTGTTCCACGCCAGCGCCGGCGTCGTAGACGCAGGCGGCGCACAGGCCGGCGGAACAATCAATGGCGAGAACGATCATCATGAAAAGGGGCTAGCGCAAGTCCGGCGACACCACAAGACGCGCGCATATGAGACAAGCGCGC
Organism: Aquamicrobium ahrensii; assembly: GCF_040545755.1. NCBI lineage: Bacteria > Pseudomonadati > Pseudomonadota > Alphaproteobacteria > Hyphomicrobiales > Phyllobacteriaceae > Aquamicrobium > Aquamicrobium ahrensii. The sequence goes on along the minus strand of NZ_JBEPMN010000002.1, from coordinate 282,641 downwards.
CGGACCATTATCGCCCAGCGACGAAACCTGCCGTTTCGACGCCTGCTATGGCGCACATCTCGTCATTGTCGGACGTATCGCCCGTAATGCCGACCGCACCCAGAACATCACCGGCTTCATCGCGGATCAGCACGCCCCCCGGAACGGGAACGATGCGCCCGCGCGATACGGAATTCAGGCCTTCGATGAAATGCGGGCGATCTTTCGCGGTTTGCTCCAGCCAGCGCGAATCCATGCCCACCGCCAGCGCTCCAAAAGCCTTTCCCGCCGCGATCTCAAACCGCATCATGGAAGAGCCATCCTGTTTCTGAAGCGCTTTCGGATGGCCGCCGGCATCCAGCACCACCACCGTAAGAGGCTTCAAACCCGCCTCTGCACCCTTCCTGAAGGCAGCCTCAATCATTGTATTGGCGGCTGCAAGGGTAAGCTTTGTCACTGGTGTCCTCCACGGTTGCATATCCGGGCACGGCCGCAGGCTTCGCAGTTGCACGGCCGTGTGGTTTTCTTAACCCGCCAGCTTCGCCTTCAGTTCAAGCCGACGCTTGTGAAGCAGCGGCTCGGTGTAACCGCTCGGCTGTTTGCGCCCCTCGAACACCAGATCGCAGGCGGCCTGGAAGGCGATGGAGCCGTCGAAACCGGGGGCCATCGGCCGGTAAAGCGGATCGCCCGTATTCTGGCGGTCGACGACAGCGGCCATGCGCTTCATCGTCTCCATCACCTGCTGCTCGCTGCACACGCCGTGGTGCAGCCAGTTGGCGATATGCTGCGAGGAGATGCGCAGCGTCGCGCGGTCTTCCATCAGGCCGACATCGTTGATGTCCGGCACCTTGGAGCAGCCGACTCCCTGATCGACCCAGCGCACCACATAGCCGAGGATGCCCTGCGCATTGTTGTCGAGTTCGAGCTGGATGTCCCGCGGCGTCCAGTTGGGGCGCGCCGCCACCGGCACGGTCAGCAGATCGTCCAGCTTCGCCTTGGGGCGATTGCGGATTTCGGCCTGCACGGCGTGAACGTCAACCTGATGATAGTGGGTGGCGTGGAGCGTGGCCGCCGTCGGCGACGGCACCCAGGCGGTGTTGGCGCCGGCCCTGGGGTGGGCGATCTTCTGTTCCAGCATGGCCGCCATCAGGTCGGGCATCGCCCACATGCCCTTGCCGATCTGGGCATGGCCGGAAAGGCCGCACTGGAGGCCGGTGTCGACGTTCCAGGCCTCGTAGGCCCCGATCCAGGCGGCCTGCTTCATGTCGCCCTTGCGGATCATCGGACCGGCTTCCATGGAGGCATGGATCTCGTCGCCGGTGCGGTCGAGGAAGCCGGTGTTGATGAAGGCCACGCGCGCGGAAGCGGCGCGGATGCATTCCTTGAGGTTGACGGTGGTGCGCCGTTCCTCGTCCATGATGCCCATCTTGACGGTGTTGCGCTTCATGCCGAGCAGGTCTTCGACGCGATCGAAGAGCTCGACGGCGAAGGCGACTTCCTCCGGCCCGTGCATCTTGGGCTTGACCACATACATGGAGCCGGCGCGGCTGTTGGCGCGGCGGCCGTTCGGACCGACATCGTTGAGCGCGATCAACGCGGTGATCGCCGCATCCATGACCCCTTCGGGGATTTCCGAGCCGTCCCTGAGCAGGATCGCCGGGTTGGTCATCAGGTGACCGACATTGCGCACCAGCATCAGGGAACGGCCGGGCAGAGCCAGTTCGCCGCCATCGGGAGCAGTATAGCTGCGATCGCCGTTCAGGCGGCGCGTGAAGGTGCGGCCTTCCTTGACGATCTCCTCGGCGAGGTCGCCCTTCATCAGGCCCAGCCAGTTGCGATAGACGACGACCTTGTCGTCGGCGTCCACGGCCGCGACCGAGTCCTCGCAATCCTGAATGGTGGTCAGCGCCGCTTCGAGAACCAGATCGGAAATGCCGGCCTTGTCACCCTTGCCGATCACGCTGTCGCGGTCGACGACGATCTCGACATGCAGACCGTTCTTCTTCAGGAGCACCGCCGAAGGGGCAGAAGCCTCGCCGCGATAGCCGGCGAACTGCGCCGGATCGGCAAGACCGGTGTCGCCCACCACGAGCTTGCCGTCACGAACCGAAAGCGCACCGGCGTCGGCCCAGGAGCCGCTCTTCAACGGCGCGCTCTCATCGAGGAAATTACGGCCCCAGGCGATGACCTTTTCGCCGCGCTTGGGGTTGTAGCCCCTGCCCTTTTCCGCGCCATCGGCCTCTGAAATCGCGTCGGTGCCGTAGAGCGCATCGTAGAGCGAGCCCCAGCGCGCATTTGCGGCGTTGAGCGCATAGCGCGCGTTCATCACCGGAACCACCAGTTGGGGACCTGCGACCGCGGCGATCTCGGGGTCGACATTTTCAGTCGTGACCTGAAAATCGGGACCTTCCGGCACGAGATAACCGATCTCGCCCAGAAAGGCCTTGTAGGCTTCGAGATCATGCGGTGCGCCATTGTCGCGATACCACTGGTCGAGCTTCGCCTGAAGGGCCTCGCGCTTTTCCAGCAGCGCGCGGTTCTTCGGGGCAAGATCGTGGGCGATCGCGGAAACGCCGGCCCAGAATTTCTCCGCGTCGATCCCGCTGCCTGCCAGAGCTTCGTTGGCCACGAAGTCATGCAGTACAGGCGCGATGCGCAGTCCGGCGATTTCGATGCGATCCGACATTCCCAAACCTCCACTCAAAGGCACGTTGCGGCAGTGCAGCATAGTCGGGTCCGGCTTTGCCACGAAACGGAGCGAGGGGTCAATGATGCGCTTGGTTCAGCGCGGCTATTGCTTTGTGTCAGACGAGCGCATGCGGCCAGATCGCGGATCAGCGTTCGCTGTCCAGCCAGATCGTCACCGGTCCGTCATTGACCAGCGCAACCTTCATGTCGGCTCCGAAGACGCCGTTGGCGACGGGCACGCCATACGAGGCCACAGCCGAAGAAAAGTGTTCATAAAGCCTCTTGCCATCGTCGGGAGCGGCGGCGGTGGAAAAGCCCGGGCGGTTGCCCTTCGTCTCGGCGGCCAGCGTGAACTGGCTGACCACCAGCGCGGAGCCACCGATATCCAGCACGGAGCGGTTCATGCGCTCCTGCTCGTCGCGGAAGATACGCAGGTTGACCACCTTTCGCGCCAGCCATTGCGACTGTGCGTCCGTATCGCCCTGCATGGCGCAGACCAGCACCAGCAAGCCGGGGCCGATCTCGCCGACGACCCTGCCATCGACGGTGACGCGGGCTTCGCTCACGCGTTGGACCAGCGCTCGCATGGCGAGGCGTCAATCGCTCATCTTGAGCGCCTGGATGAAGGCTTCCTGCGGAATGTCGACCTTGCCGAACTGCCGCATGCGCTTCTTGCCTTCCTTCTGCTTTTCCAGAAGCTTGCGCTTGCGGGTGGCGTCGCCGCCATAGCACTTGGCGGTGACGTCTTTGCGCAGGGCCGAGATGGTTTCGCGCGCCACGATCCGGCCGCCGATGGCCGCCTGGATCGGGATCTTGAACATGTGTTGCGGGATCAGATCCTTCAGCTTCTCGCACATGGCGCGGCCGCGCTTTTCGGCCGCGCTTCGGTGGACGAGCATGGAGAGCGCATCGACCGGTTCGTCATTGACGAGGATCGACATCTTGACCAGATCGCCCTCGCGGTAGTCGGTCAGGTGATAGTCGAAGGAGGCGTAGCCCTTGGAGATCGACTTGAGACGATCATAGAAGTCGAACACCACCTCGTTGAGCGGGAGATCGTAGACCAGCATGGCGCGCTTGCCGACATAGGAAAGATCGGCCTGGATGCCGCGGCGGTCCTGGCACAGCTTGAGAATGGCTCCGAGATAATCGTCCGGCGTCAGGATCGTGGCGCGGATCCACGGCTCCTCGATGTGGTCGATCTTGACCACATCCGGCATGTCCGCCGGATTGTGAAGCTCCTTCACCTCGCCATTGTTCATCACCATGCGGTAGACGACGCTCGGGGCGGTCGCGATCAGGTCGAGGTCGAATTCGCGCTCCAGCCGCTCCTGGATAATCTCCAGATGCAACAGGCCGAGGAAGCCGCAGCGGAAGCCGAAGCCCAGCGCGGCCGAGGTTTCCATCTCGTAGGAGAACGACGCGTCGTTGAGGCGCAGCCTGCCGACGGCGGCGCGCAGATCCTCGAAGTCGGCCGCATCGACCGGAAACAGGCCGCAGAACACGACGGGCTGCGCCGGCTTGAAGCCCGGCAGGGCCTCGACGGTCGGGCGGCGGTCCTCGGTGATCGTATCGCCGACGCGGGTGTCCGCCACTTCCTTGATCGAGGCGGTGATGAAGCCGAATTCGCCCGGCCCGATCTCGTCCACATTCTCCATCTTGGGCGTGAATATGCCGGTGCGCTCCACCGGATAGCGCGCGCCGGTGCCCATCATGCGGATGGTCTGCCCCTTCTTCAGCACACCGTCGATGACGCGCACCAGGACGATGACGCCGAGATAGGCGTCGTACCAGCTATCGACCAGCATAGCCTTCAGCGGCTTCGTGGCATCGCCCTCGCGTGGCGGCGGCAGCTTATTGACGATCGCCTCCAGCACATCCTCGATGCCGATGCCGGTCTTGGCCGAGATCATCACCGCTTCGGAGGCGTCGAGACCGATGACGTCCTCGACCTGCTCCTTGATGCGCTCGGGCTCGGCCGCCGGCAGGTCGATCTTGTTCAGCACCACGACGATTTCGTGATTGTTGTCGATGGCCTGATAGACATTGGCGAGCGTCTGCGCCTCGACGCCCTGCGAGGCGTCGACGACCAGAAGCGAGCCCTCGCAGGCCGAGAGGCTGCGCGAGACCTCATAGGCGAAATCGACGTGACCGGGCGTGTCGATAAGGTTGAGGACGTAGTCCTCGCCGTTCCTGGCCTTGTATTTCAGGCGCACGGTCTGCGCCTTGATGGTGATGCCGCGCTCCTTCTCGATATCCATATTATCGAGAACCTGCTCCTTGCCGGCCATTTCGCGCGCGTCCATGCCGCCCGTCAGCTGGATCAGACGGTCGGCGAGGGTCGACTTGCCATGGTCGATATGGGCGACGATGGAGAAGTTGCGGATGTGATCGAGGGGTGTGCTCATGGGCGCGGGCTTTATCAGGCGCACCGCACCTCGGCAAGCAGGAGCGCGCAGCTCCCGCCCGCAACAGGCGAGGAAAGTGCTATTTCGGCTCGCCGGTGAGCGGATCGAAGCGTATTTCGACCTTGGCCTTGTCGGTGGTGTAGTAGGTCACCTCATAAAGGCCGCGTTCCCATTCGATCTCGTCGATATAGCGAAACCCGTCGCGCTGCTCGACCTTCGCGACGATCTCGGACAGCTTCATCGCATTTGGCGGCGGAGCCCGGTCGTCATCCTGCGCAGAGGCGGGGGCGAGGCCGACGCCAAGCGCCGTGGCGAACAGTAGCGGGACGATCTTTCGGCTCATTCGGTCAACCTCCGTTTCGCTGCCGGTGCATTGATGAACTAAGTGTGCATCGCGGCAGGAAAGACAAGACCCGTCGGGGCTGTTTCGTCCTCCTGTCGGGAAATGTCAGCAGCCGCATTGACTTTGCCGGCCGCACACCGACATTCGGACGACAAGGAAAAAACATTCCAGCCCCAAGCGGTTTCCATGCACCCAGCCATCGCCATTTCCGGCGTATCGAAAATCTATGCCAGCGGCTTCAACGCGCTTAAATCCGTCGACCTCGACATCAGGCACGGTGAAATCTTCGCCCTGCTCGGCCCCAACGGCGCCGGCAAGACGACGCTGATCTCCATTGTGTGCGGCATCGTCAACCGCTCCTCCGGCACGGTGAGCGTGGACGGGAACGACATCGATCGCGACTATCGCAAGGCGCGCTCCCTCATCGGGCTGGTGCCACAGGAACTGACCGTCGAATCCTTCGAGACGGTGCGCTCCGCCCTCACCTTCAGCCGGGGTCTGTTCGGCAAGCCCGCCAACCCGGAGTTCATCGAGCAGATCCTGAAAGATCTGTCGTTGTGGGACAAGCGCGACGCCAAGATCATCACGCTTTCGGGCGGCATGAAGCGGCGGGTGATGATCGGCAAGGCGCTGGCGCACGAGCCGAAAATCCTGTTCCTCGACGAGCCGTCGGCAGGGGTGGACGTGGAACTGCGCCAGGATATGTGGGCGATGGTGCGGCGATTGCGTGAAAGCGGCGTCACCATCATTCTCACCACCCACTATATCGAGGAGGCCGAGGAGATGGCCGACCGCGTCGGCGTCATCAACCGCGGCGAAATCGTTCTGGTGGAGAACAAGGAAGAACTGATGCGCAAGCTTGGCCGCAAGCAGTTGCGGCTGGAACTGCGCACGCCGCTGGAAGCGGTGCCGCAATCGCTGAGCGGCTACGGGCTCGAACTGTCGCCGGACGGCGGTGCGCTCACCTACACCTACGACAACCAGAGCGAACGGCCGGGCGTCGCCTCGCTGCTGCGCGACCTGGAGACGGAAGGCGTCGCTTTCCGCGACCTCGACACCGAAAACAGCTCACTGGAAGAAATCTTCGTCAATCTCGTCAGGAAGGCCTCATGAACCGGCATGCGATCTGGGCCATCTACCGCGTGGAAATGGCGCGCACCCTGCGCACGCTCCTGCAGAGCGTGGTCTCGCCGGTCATCTCCACCTCGCTCTATTTCGTCGTCTTCGGCGCCGCCATCGGCTCGCGAATCGACCAGATCGACGGGGTCAGCTACGGCGCTTTCATCGTGCCGGGGCTGATCATGTTGTCGCTGCTCACGCAATCGATCTCCAATGCATCCTTCGGCATCTATTTCCCGAAATTCGTCGGCACGATCTACGAGCTTCTGTCGGCTCCGGTTTCCTATCTGGAGATCGTCATCGCCTATGTCGGCGCGGCGGCGACCAAGTCGGCGGCAATCGGGCTGATCATCCTGGCGACCTCGGCGCTGTTCGTGCCGCTGCATATCGAACATCCGTTCTGGATGCTCGCTTTCCTCATCCTCACGGCGGTGACGTTCTCGCTGTTCGGCTTCATCATCGGCATCTGGGCCGGCACGTTCGAGCAGTTGCAGCTTGTGCCGCTGCTGATCGTCACGCCGCTCACCTTCCTCGGCGGCTCGTTCTATTCGATCGACATGCTGCCCGGCGTGTGGCGCACGATCACCCTGTTCAACCCGGTGGTCTACCTCGTCAGCGGCTTCCGCTGGGCCTTCTTCGGCAAGGCCGACGTGTCGCTGGGCCTGAGCCTCGGCATGACGCTGGTGTTCCTGTTCATCTGCGTGGCCGTGATCGCCTGGATCTTCCGAACCGGATATCGCCTGAGGACATGACAGCCTATTCTTCTCCCGCCGCTTGACCGCCGGCATCCACTTCGGAAACAACCGGCAAGGAAATATGCGGACGAGGAAGAAGGTCAGGATGAAGCCGATAACAGCCCTCATCGGCCGGATCGAATTGCCCATGCTGCTGGCCGGCGTCATCGTCGCCGGCGGGCTGTGGGGTTTCCTCGAACTGACGGAGGTCGCCACCGACCGCGCGCCTCATGCGCTGGACAGCGATATCCTGCTGCTCTTTCGCGTGGAAGGCCATCCCGATGTGCCGATCGGCCCGGCATGGCTGCCCAAGGTCGTGCGCGATATCACCGCCCTCGGCAGCGCCGCCGTGCTGACGCTCATCACGGCGGCGACCGCGCTCTATTTCTTCGTCGCGCGGCGGCCGGCAACCGGGCTGTTCGTCATCGCCGCCGTGGTCAGCGGCCAGATCCTGTCGACCCTGCTCAAGGCCGGCATCGACCGGCCCCGCCCCGAGGTGGTGCCGCATCTGATGCAGGAAAGCTCGCTTTCCTTTCCCAGCGGCCACGCGATGATCTCGGCGCTCGTCTATCTGACGCTCGGCGCGCTGGCCAGCCAGACGACGCAGAATCACGCGACACGCGCCTACATCCTTTCGCTGGCGGTGTTCATCTCGCTGCTGGTCGGCGTCTCACGCCTCTATCTCGGCGTTCACTGGCCCTCGGACGTGATGGCCGGCTGGTGCGCCGGGTTCGCCTGGGCGATGGTCTGGTGGATGGCCGCCCGCCTGATGCTGCGTAATGGCAAATCTCAGCCACCACCCAATAATCAAGCTTTAAACATTCATAATGATGTTTGACACATCACAATGAACGTATCATATATGTATATTGCAGATCCGGAAGGGAGACTGTGGCGGTGATCACAGCAGCGCAGATGCGCGCCGCGCGAGCACTCGCCGGCATCGACCAGAGGACGCTCGCCGAGCGGGCCGGCGTTTCGCTGCCGACCATCCAGCGGATGGAAGCCAGCGACGGCGTGGTGCGCGGCGTGGTGGACACGCTGATGAAGGTCATCCAGGCGCTCGATGAGGCCGGGGTGGAGCTGATCGGCGACAACCAGCCAAGCGAGCGCGGCGGAAGGGGCGTTCGCCTCAAGACGTAGCGCGGCGGGCTCTTCTCCGGGTCGGCAAGGAGGTCGCGACGGCGGCCGGCGATCGTTGTGACGCCGACAGCGCCGCCGCCGGGAGCATGATCCCGGGAAAGTGGAAAGCGTTTCCGGCCGAGATCATGCCCGAGCAGACAAACATGGCCCGAGGACCTCGCGAAGGAGGTTCGCCGGGCTTCGGGTGTAGCGAGCGAAGGCCGATCCATGAAACAGCGCCGCAGGTCGAGGCAGCGTTCCGGCTCCACGGAGCCGACATTCCGTGACCTCTTCACGCCAAAACTGGTGACCGTGTTGCGGGAAGGCTATGGCTTTTCCCAGTTCAAAGCCGACGCGATCGCCGGGCTGACCGTCGCCATCGTGGCCCTGCCGCTGTCGATGGCGATCGCCATCGCCTCGGGCGTCGACCCGGAAAAGGGGCTGTTCACCGCCATTGTCGGCGGCTTTCTGGTCTCGATGTTCGGCGGCAGCCGCTTTCAGATCGGCGGACCGGCGGGGGCCTTTATCGTGCTCGTCGCCGCCACCGTCGACCGCCAGGGCGTCGACGGCCTTATTCTGGCGACCATGATGTCGGGCGTGATGCTGGCCGCCGCTGGCTGGCTCAGGCTCGGCACCTACATCAAATTCATCCCCTACCCCGTCACGGTCGGCTTCACCGCCGGTATCGCAGTCATCATCTTCGCCAGCCAGTTGACCGATCTTTTCGGTCTCAGCCTCGCCGAAAAGGAGCCGGGCGACCTGATCCCCAAGCTGATGGCGCTTTTCAAGGCGACGCCGACCGTCAACGCGGGCGCGGTGGCGATCGCGGCGCTGACGATAGGGGTGATCGTCGGGCTGAAGCGCTGGCGTCCGTCATGGCCCGGCATGCTGATCGCCGTGGCGCTGGCTTCGCTTGCGGCAAGCGGGCTCGACGTCGAAACCATCGGCACCCGCTTCGGCGGCATTCCTTCGATGCTGCCAAGCCCCACCCTGCCGGCGATGAGCGCTGAAAAAATGCTGGCTGTGCTTCCCGACGCCGTGGCCTTCACGCTGCTCGGCGCTATCGAATCGCTGCTTTCGGCCGTGGTCGCCGACGGCATGACCGGTCGCCGGCATCGCTCCAACTGCGAACTCGTGGCGCAGGGCGCAGCCAACATCGGCTCCGCCCTGTTCGGCGGCATCTGCGTGACCGGCACCATCGCCCGCACGGCCACCAATGTACGCGCCGGCGCGCACGGCCCGGTGTCGGGCATGCTGCACGCCGTGTTCCTGCTCGCCTTCATGCTGCTGGCCGCACCGCTCGCCAGCTACATTCCGCTGGCCGCATTGGCCGGCGTGCTGGCGGTCGTGGCATGGAACATGATCGAGCGGCCGGCCTTCCGGGCGCTCATCCGCTCCTCGCGCGGCGACGCCGCCGTGCTGCTCATCACCTTCGGGCTGGTGATCTTCCGCGACCTCACCACCGGCATCGTCGTCGGCTTCGCGCTAGGCGCGCTGCTGTTCATCGACCGCATGGCCAAGTCGGTGGAGGTCAAGGCGGAAGCGTCGCTTCTGGCCGAGGACCTTGCCGACGCCGCCAATGGCGAGCGCGAGGCCTATGACGCTGCCGCCGTGACCGATCCCGACATCGTCGTCTATCGCATATCCGGCGCTTTCTTCTTCGGCGCGGCCTCCACGGTCGGGACGGTGCTGGACCGCATCGCCGACCAGCGCAAGACCTTCATCCTCGACTGTTCCAGCATACCGCTGGTGGATTCGACCGGGGCCAACGTGCTCGAAGGCGTGGCGCACAAGGCCGCGAAGCAAGGCGTGCTGTTCTACATCGCCGGCGCGTCGCCGCAGATGCGCAAGCTGCTGACAGCGCACGGCGTCAAACCGCCACTGGTTCACTACCGGGCTACAGTCGCCTCCGCGAAATCCCATGCCCGCGCACAGGTGCGCCAGTCAAGGCCGGAGCCCGAACCCGTGGCCTGAACCTGCACTGCGCCTCACCTCGCCACGGGAGGAAAACCGTTCAGGGCCAGCGAGGCGTTGGAATAGCGGATATCGCCGGTGATCTCGCGCCCCAGCCAGTCCGGCAGCGCGGCGTCATCGACCTTGTCCGGCGTTTCCAGTTCGGCCACGACAAGACCTTCATGCGCGCCGGAAAACACGTCGACCTCGTAGAGATAACCGCCATGGCGCACATGGTGGCGGGTCTTGACGATGATCTTGCCGAGCGCGAACGCCCGCATCTCCCTGGCGTCGGCCAGCGGGATATCGTATTCGAACTCGTCACGGGCGCTGAGGTCGCTGCCGAATTTCAGCGTCAGCCTCGCCTTGCTTCCATCGGAAATCCGCACCCGCACCGAGCGCTCTGCGGTGATGGCCAGATAGAACTGGACGATGGCGATGCGGGCTTCCGCCCTTTCCCGCCAATCCCCGTCCATCACCAGAAACTTGCGTTCCACTTCCCGCGCCATGCGGTGAGTTAAACGCCGCAGCCTGGCCAGATCAACCGTCCGAAAGGCGTAAACCGGCAGTTCGGGTTGCGAAGCGTCCACAAGTCGCACCGTCAGATTGACTTTAATCAATCGATTGATTAAATTATCGCCATGAGCACGCCTGTTTCAGATCCGACCTCACGCTCTATATCGCCGGCGGAAATGACACGTTCCGCGCTGGTGGGCGCCGCGCTGAAGCTGTTCGGAAGCCAGGGCTTCGAGGGCACCTCAACACGCGAGGTGGCGGCGCGCGCCAACGCCAATATCGGCTCCATCGCCTATCATTTCGGCGGCAAGGAAGGCTTGCGCATCGCGGTCGCGGATTTCATCGTCGAGACAATACAGGCATTGGCGAAACAGGCCATTGGCGGGCTTGAAGCGTCCTTCACGGAACCGGTGAACCCCGAAACGGCGCAAGCCCAGCTTGTCAGGGGGCTGGAGCGCATGATCGCCTTTGTCGTGGCGCGGCCGGAGGCGGGCGACATCGTGCGCTTCATGCTGCGCGAGATGGCGCAGCCTTCCGCCGCCCTCGACCGAATCTACGGGGGCGTGTTCGAGCCTGTCCACAAGCGGCTCTGCCTCATCTGGGAGCAGGCCACGGGCGAGCCCGCCGGCAGCGAGAGGACGCGGCTCACCATTTTTACGCTTCTCGGGCAGGTGCTCTATTTCCGGATCGGTTCCGAAGTGGTGTTGCGGCGCATGGGCTGGGACACGTTCGGCACGGCCGAGGCCGCCCGGGTGCTCGACGTGGTTCGCGACAATCTCGTCGCCATCCTGTCCTCAAGAAAGGCGAGCGACGCATGAGCCTTCTCTGCTCTCTCCCTCTTGCAGCAACGCTGTTTTCCGCCTGCGCCGCACCCGCCACGCTCGCCGTCGGCTATGTCGAGGGCGACTATGTGCTGCTCGCCCCTATCGAGGTGGCGCAGGTTCAGGACGTGGCCGTGCGGCGCGGCGACATGGTAAGCCCGGGCGTCACGCTGGTGCGGCTGGAAAGCGCTGATGCCGAGATCGCGGTCGCGCAGGCCGAAGCGGCGTTGGCGCAGGCAAAAGCGCAACTCGCCAACCTCCAGGTCGGCAAGCGGCCGCAGGAGATCGCGGTGCTGGAGGCGACCGTGCGCTCCGCCCGCGCGCAGGCCAATGAGGCGCAGCGCGTTCTGGAACGAACCCGCGACCTGAATCGGCGCGGCATCGCCACGCAGGCGCAACTCGACGAGGCGACGACCGCCGTGGAGGTGGCCGACGCCGCCATCGGCCAGAGCGAGGCCAATCTGGCCGTGGGCGCTTTGCCAGCGCGCCCCGAGGAGATCGAGGCCGCGCGCGGCGCGGTGGAGCAGGCGCAAGCGGCGCTGGAGCAGGCGCGGTGGCGGCTCTCCAAACGATCGCTGGCCGCTCCCTCGCCCGGCCGCGTCACCGATGTCATTCGCAATCCGGGCGATACAGCCGGCCCGACGGCCCCGGTGATCTCGATCCTGCCGGAAGGCGCGGTCAAGCTCACCGTCTTCATTCCGCAGGAAGCTTTCGCCACTATCAAGGTCGGCTCGGAACTCGCCGTGCATTGCGACGGCTGCGCGCCCGATCTCAAGGCGCGGGTGAGCTACGTGTCCACCGAGCCTGAATTTACGCCTCCGGTGATCTATTCGATCGAGAACCGGCAGAAGCTTGTCTATCTGGTCGAGGCGCGCCCGGAAGGCGACGCCACCATGCTGAAACCCGGCCAGATCGTGGACGTGACGCTGGCCGAAGGGCAAGCCCGATGAATGCGATCGAGGTCCGCGGACTGGTCAAGCGCTTCGGCGACAAGACGGTCGTGGACCATGTCGACATGACGGTGGCGCAAGGCGAGATTGTCGGGTTCCTCGGCCCCAACGGTTCCGGCAAGACCACGACGATCCGCATCATGTGCGGCCTGCTGACGCCGGACGAGGGCGAAGGCACGGTGCTGGGTTTCAACCTGCGCAGCGAAGGCCTCAAAATCAAGCGCGAGGTCGGCTACATGACGCAGCGGTTCTCATTCTACGAGGACCTGACCATCGCCGAGAACCTCGAATTCGTGGCGCGGCTTTACCGCCTCAGGCCGGTGGAGGCCCATGTCGCCGACACGCTCGCCGACCTCGGCCTGACCTCGCGGCGCAACCAGCTTGCCGGCACGCTGTCCGGCGGCTGGAAGCAGCGGCTGGCGCTGGCGGCCTGCATCATGCACAAGCCGAAGCTTCTGCTGCTCGATGAACCGACCGCCGGCGTCGATCCCAAGGCGCGGCGCGAATTCTGGGACGAAATCCATCTACTGGCCAGCGGCGGCCTCACCGTGCTGGTTTCCACCCACTACATGGACGAGGCCGAGCGCTGCCATCGCATCAGCTACATCTCCTACGGTCGCATGCTGGCCACCGGCACGGTGGACGAGGTGGTGAGAAACGCCGGACTCACCACCTTTGTCGTGCAGGGCGAGAGGCTCGACAGGATTGCCGCAGCCCTTGCCGGAAAACCGGGAGTCGAGCAGGTCGCACCCTTCGGCGCGACGCTGCATGTCGTCGGTTCCGACCAATCCGCTCTCTCCGCCACGCTGGCCGAAATGGAAAAGGCGCAGCCGGGCGTGACGGTGACGCCCGGCGAAACCAGCCTCGAAGACGTGTTCATCCAGTTCATGGCCGGCTCGAAGGACAATATGGCATGAGCGGCATCTTCTCTCCCGCCCGGCTGAACGCGCTGCTCATCAAGGAATTCATCCAGATGCGCCGCGACCGGGTGACGTTCGCCATGATGCTCGGCGTGCCGCTGATGCTTCTGGTGCTGTTCGGCTTCGCCATCAACAACGATCCCAAAAGCCTGCCGGCGGCGCTTCTGGCGATGAGCAGCGACCAATATACGCGCGCCATGGTGACGGCGCTGGAGAACACCAATTATTACCGGTTTGATCATATCGCCACCACCGCGGGCGAGGCCGACGCCCTGATGGCCAGCGGCGACATCGCCTTCCTCGTCACCATCCCGGCCGATTTCGGCCGCCGTGTGGAGCGTGGCGACCGGCCGCAAATCCTGATCGAGGCGGATGCGACCGATCCCTCGGTCGCAAGCGGCGCGATTTCCACGCTCGGCACCATCGCCGGCCAGGCCCTGCTCAGGGCGCAGGGCCTTCAATCGGTAGCGGCCGAAGATGCGCGCAGCAGGCTCGATGTGGTCGTGCACCGGCGCTACAATCCGGAAGGCGTTTCCCAGTACAACATCGTGCCCGGCCTGCTCGGCGTCATTTTGCAGATGACCATGGTGATGATGACCTCCATCGCGCTGACGCGCGAGACCGAGCGCGGCACCATGGAGAACCTGCTCGCCATGCCGTCGAGCCCGCTGGAGATCATGCTGGGCAAGGTTCTGCCCTATGCGGGCGTCGGCGCGGTGCAGGTTGTGGTGGTGCTGATCGCCGCCAAGCTGCTCTTCCACATCCCCTTCATCGGCGGGCTGCCGCTTCTGTTGTCCTCCATCATCATTTTCGTGCTGGGGCTGGTGCTGCTCGGCTACACGATCTCGACCGTCGCGCGCACGCAGATGCAGGCGATGCAGCTCACCTTCTTCTTTTTCCTGCCGTCTATCCTGCTTTCCGGCTTCATGTTCCCGTTCCGGGGCATGCCCGTGTGGGCACAGTGGCTGGGCGAGATTTTTCCGCTCACCCACTTCCTGCGCATCGTGCGCGCGGTGATGCTGAAGGGCGCGGATTTCTCCGCCGTGGCCGGTGAAATCCTGTGGCTGCTGGGCTTCATCGTGGTCTTTTCCAGCTTCGCGCTGCTGCGCTTCCGCCGAACGCTGGACTGAGAGCGGCCCCGCCGAGCTCCCCCTTTTTCAGCGCCCCTGCGACATGAAGACAGACGGCAAAAACGTTGACACCGCCCTGGCCCGAATCTAGTTTAGAATTATTCTAAACTAGATGGAAACCGTCATGCTTTCCCGTGTTTTCGACTTCGGCCGCCGCCCCTTCGACTCGCTTTCCGAACAGGAAATTCTTGCGCTCGCCATCTCCTGCGAGGAAGACGACGCGCGCATCTACCGCTCTTATGCCGATGGGCTGGCCGACAACTTTCCGCACTCGGCAAAGATATTCGAGGAGATGGCGGCCGAGGAAGACGCTCACCGCGCCGCCCTCATCGACATGCACCGCAAGCGCTTCGGCGAGCGCATCCCGCTGATCCGGCGCGAGCATGTGTCCGGTTATTATGAACGCAGGCCCGACTGGCTGGTGCGTCCCCTCGGCGTCGACAAGGTGCGCGCCCAGGCGGCGCTGATGGAGCGCCAGGCCCACGCCTTTTATACAGAGGCGGCGAAGCGTACCTCCGACGCCTTGACGCGCAAGCTGCTCGGCGACCTCGCCGCAGCCGAACAGCAGCACGAGAAGCTGGCCGGAAAGCTGGAACAGCAGCACCTTTGCGGCGAAGCCCGCAACGAGGAAGCGGCGGCGGAACGGCGGCAGTTCATCCTTACCTATGTGCAGCCGGGGCTTGCCGGGCTCATGGACGGCTCCGTCTCGACGCTCGCTCCCATCTTCGCCGCCGCCTTCGCCACACACGACACATGGCAGACATTCCTCGTCGGCCTCGCCGCCTCGCTCGGCGCGGGCATCTCCATGGGCTTTACCGAGGCCGCATCGGACGACGGCAAGCTTTCGGGGCGGGGATCGCCTGTGCGGCGCGGCTTCGCTTCCGGCATCATGACGGCGCTTGGCG
The DNA here is from genome assembly GCF_040545755.1 of Aquamicrobium ahrensii. NCBI lineage: Bacteria > Pseudomonadati > Pseudomonadota > Alphaproteobacteria > Hyphomicrobiales > Phyllobacteriaceae > Aquamicrobium > Aquamicrobium ahrensii. The sequence goes on along the minus strand of NZ_JBEPMN010000002.1, from coordinate 267,053 downwards.
GTCTCGGCCACGCGCTGCCCTATCTGATTCCGGATTTCTGGACGGCGACGACGGTGGCGATCGTCATCGTGTTCTTCGAATTGTGGGCGATCGCCTTCATCCAGAACCGCTACATGCAAACGCCGTTCCTGCGCGCGGCGTTTCAGGTGGTTCTGGGCGGTGGGCTGGTGTTCGCAACCGGCGTGCTGATAGGCAGCGCGTGAGCATCGGCCGGCAAAGGGCAATCCAGTTCTGGATTGTTCCGAGGCTCGATAATGAGCCTATTTGCGATTGAGAACCTTGCCCTTGCCGAAAAAATCCGCCCATGGATCGTCTTCGGCGAGGCGCGTCAGGGTGGTCTTGCCGCCGAGCGGGAATGCGTTGGGCGCAACGCCGCCCTCCAGCTCATCCCACCGCACGGGCATGGCGACAGTGGCTCCTTTCTTCGCCCGCGTCGAATAGGGCGCCACTGTGGTCGAACCCCGACCGTTGCGCAGGTAATCGATGAAGATGCGCCCCTTGCGCGCCTTTTTCGAAAGCGTAGCGGTGAAGCGGTCCGGTTCGGCCTGCTCCATCGCCCTGGCGAAATCGTGCGCGAACCCCTTCACTTCGTCCCAGCCGGCCTTCGGCTTCAGAGGCGTCACCACATGATAGCCCTTGCCGCCTGAGGTCTTGACGAAGGAAGGCAGCGCCAGTTCGTCCAGCCGCGCGCGGATGTCGAGCGCCGCGTCGCGCACCCTGTCGGCGTCGACGCCTTCATCCGGATCGAGATCGAAGACGATCTGGTCGGGCGCGTCGATGCGGTCGACTTTCGCGCCCCAGATATGCACCTCCACGACGCCGATCTGCACCAGCGCGGCAAGCCCGTCAAAACCCTCGATATAGAGGATTTCCTCGCCACCCTCGGGATCCTTCGAGCGAAGAATATGCTCGCTCATGCCGGGCGAGGCGTGCTTTTGAAAGAAGCGCTGGCCCTCGACGCCGTCAGGCGCGCGCACCAGCGCCAGCGGACGCTCCACCACAAACGGCTTCATGCGCGACCACACCAGTTCGTAGTGGTCAAGCAGATCGCGCTTGGAGATCTTCTCCTGCGGCCACAGCAGCTTGTCGGGATTCGAGAGCGTGACCGTGGTTTCCACCTCGCCGGACCGGGTGTTTTTTGCAGATTTCGGCATTTCCTGCACGACCTCCTCCGCCGGTTTGTCCTCCCGCAATCCCTGAAAAGAAGCATGGCGCAGGATGCGGTCCGCCGTCCAGCTTCGGAACTCCACCTCCGCCACAAGCTCCGGCTCCACCCAGACCGCCTCCCGCGAATCGGGAACGGCGGCGTCGAAGGGACGGCTCGACGTTCTCATCGCGCCCAGACGCGCCTTGAGATCGTCGGCCACCTTGACCGAAAAGCCGGTGCCCACCCTACCCGCATATTTCAGGCTTCCAGCCTCGTGATAGCCTACGAGCAAGGACTTCAACCCCCTGCCGGTCTTGTCCGAAGGCAGATAGCCGCCGATCACGAATTCCTGCCGGAGCGTGCATTTCGACTTGATCCAGTCGAGGCCACGCCCGCTGCGGTAAGGCGCAGCGGCGCGCTTGGAAACCACGCCCTCCAGCCCCATGCGGCAGGCATGCTTCAGCATCACCCCGCCGGGTTCGGTAAAATGCTCGCTGAAGCGCAGCGGCGAATCATCGCCCTGCCCCGACAGCAGCTGGCGCAATGCTTCCTTGCGCTCGACAAACGGCTCGCTGCGCAGATCCACACCGTCCAGTTGCATCAGGTCGAAAGCGAAATAGATGAAGCGTTCGGTGCGCCCGTCGGAAAGGTCCGCCTGCAACAGCGGGAAGGACGAGACGCCGTCACCACCCAGCACCACGACCTCCCCGTCGATCACGACGTCCTTGCACTTCAACCCGGCGAGCGCGGAGACGATTTGCGTTCCAAACCGCTCGGTCCAGTCGAGGCCGCTGCGGGTCAGCAGGCGCACGCCGACGCCGGCGATCACAGCCTGCATGCGATAGCCGTCGAACTTCACCTCGTGCAGCCAGTCGGGCCCGCCGGGCGCCTCGCGTTGCAGCGTCGCAAGCTGCGGCTGGATGAAAGCCGGCCCGGTCTGTTTCCCTTTGCCGGCCCCACCGGAGGCGGGCTTGCCAGAGCGCCAGACCGCCGGCTTCCTGCCCTTGACCGTCTTGCCCGCGCCGATTTCCTCCACCGTCAGGCCGGATTTCACCGAGCGCGGCTCCTGCTCCAGAATATCTTCCTCGGGGCGGGCGCATGCATCGTCGGATTTGATCAGAAGCCAGTTGTCGCGCTTCTCGCCCGAACGCGGACGCAACCGAACCAGATGCCATTTGCCCCTGAGCTTGTGACCTTCAAGCTCGAATTCGAGATGGCCTTTCTTCATTCCCTTGTCGGGATCGAAGTCCGGCACCCACCGCCCCTCATCCCAGACGATGACCGAGCCGCCGCCATATTCGCTCTTGGGGATGACGCCCTCGAACGGCGCATAGTCGATCGGATGGTCCTCGACATGGACCGCAAGCCGCTTCTCGTGCGGATCGAGGCTCGGGCCGCGCGTCACCGCCCAGCTCCACAGCACGCCGTCATGCTCCAGCCGAAGGTCATAGTGGAGGCGGCGGGCCGCGTGCTTGTGGATGACGAAGATGCCGCCTGCTTCGGACGCGGCTCGCCTGCCGCGCGTCATCTTGCCGGCAGGCTCGGCCGTTTTCGTGAAATCGCGTTTGGCCTGATACTGCTTCAGATCGGCCATGACCGCCTAGGCCGATTTGCGCCTGGAGGATGCCGCGGCCTTCTTTGCCGCAGGCTTGCCCCTGGAGGATTTCGGGCTTTTGGCCGGTTTCGCATCGTCGCCATTATCGGCGGCGAGGCTCTCCTTCAGCGCCTCGAACAGGTTGACCACATTGGACGGCTTGCTCGCCGCCCTGGCCTTGGGAGCCTTGCGGCCCGCCTTCTTGGCGCGGATCAGTTCCAGCAACGCTTCCTCATACTTGTCGTCGAAGGTCGAGGGATCGAAGCGGGTCGCCTTCTTGTCGATGATGTGCTCGGCCAGCTCGATCATCTCCTTGTCGGTCTTCACGGGCTTGATTTCGTTGAACACGCTGTCGGGCTGGCGCACCGTGCTGTCGTAGCGCAGCGTGGTCAGCACCATGCCCTCGCCGAGCGGCTCGATCACCACCGGACGTTCACGCCGGTAAAGCACGATACGGGCAAGACCCGCCTTCTTGCGCGCCGTCATGGCGTCCCGGATCACCGCGAAGGCGTCCTGCGAAACCTTGTCGGCCGGCGAGAGATAGTAAGGTGTGTCGAGATAGATCTGTTGGATGGACGATTTGTCGATGAAACCGTCGAGGCTCATCATGTTCGAGGATTCGACACGCACCGCATCGATCTCGGCCTCCTCTATGTGGACGAAAGCCCCGTCATCGACCTCGTAGCCCTTTATCTCATCTTCATCCGGCACCGGCTTGCCGGTGCCGGCATCCACATAGACGCGCCTGACCGTATTGCCGGTCTTGCGGTTGAGCACCCGAAACGAGACACGCTCGGAATGCGTGACCACATTGGTCAGTTCCACCGCGCATGTGACGAGCGAAAGCTTGAGATAGCCTTTCCAGGCCGGACGCGGCGCCATGGCATGTTCCCGGTTTTGCGGCTTCGAATTCAGACAACGAAGGAGAAGATGGATCGTTCCCCCGTCCGCCATCATGTGGCGCAAAAGGCACAGTGGCGGCGCTTCATCGACATGGCGCGAAAAGGCCGTGAATGAGCCGCAATCCGGTCATGAAGCAACGCGTTTTACGGGAAAAGTTAAGATTGCGTTCACCGCTTATTCATGCCTGCAAGGTTATGGTGCGCGCATTGGGGGACATGAGTTAACCGGACGACGCGACATGACGATCCTGAACCTTCTGCGCCGCCTCGCCGCGGCCCTGCGCCAGCTCATCGCTCCCAGCTATAATCCCGAACGCCATTACATGCGCGGACCGGGCCCCGCCACGCTGCGCCGCAGCACCGGCAAGATGTGAGCAGTCCATCCATGCATATGAGCAGGGTTACCGGCAGCGCCACCTGCAAAGGCGTTGACATGGCCGGACGCGCCGCCCGCATCACCACCTATCATGGCCCGCGCCCGGCAGATCTGCGCCGGCGCTGATCTGCCTTCTTAAGCACAAAAAGAGCGGCGGACCATAAGGTCCGCCGCTCTTTTGCCAAGGCAATTCCGGACGCAAACCGCGTAACGGTTTTGCCCGGATTGCCTTATCCCCGAAATCCTGCCGGCTTCAGCCGCCGAGGCCTTCGAAAAGCACCGTCGAAAGGTAGCGCTCGGCAAAGGACGGGATGATGACGACCAGCGTCTTGCCGGCATTTTCCGGGCGTGAACCGACCACCGCCGCCGCCTGAAGGGCCGCTCCGGACGAAATGCCGACCGGCACGCCTTCCAGCCGCGCCACCAGACGGGCGTTGGCGACGGCGTCTTCATTGGAAACCGTCGCGATCTCGTCGTAGACGGCTGTGTCAAGAACCTTGGGCGCGAAACCGGCGCCGATGCCCTGAATCTTGTGCGGCCCCGGCGCACCGCCCGAGAGCACCGGCGAAGCATCAGGCTCGACCGCCACCACCTGAACCGACGGCTTCCGGCTCTTCAGCACCTGACCGACGCCGGTGATGGTGCCGCCCGTGCCGATGCCGGCGACAAGGATATCGACCTCGCCCTGGGTGTCGTTCCAGATTTCCTCGGCCGTGCTGTTGCGATGAATTTCGGGGTTGGCCGGGTTCTCGAACTGCTGGGGAATGATGGAGTCGGGAATTGAAGCGGCCAGTTCGTCAGCCTTGGCGATCGCTCCCTTCATGCCTTTGGCGCCTTCGGTCAGCACCAGTTCGGCGCCGAGCAGGCTCAGCATCTTGCGGCGCTCGATCGACATGGTTTCCGGCATGGTCAGGATCAGGCGATAGCCCTTGGCGGCGGCAGTGAACGCAAGCGCGATGCCCGTGTTGCCGGAGGTCGGCTCAATCAGCGTGGTCTTGCCGGGCGCGATCCTGCCCTCAGCTTCCAGCGCCTCGATCATGGCGACGCCGATCCGGTCCTTGACCGAGGCGATGGGATTGAAAAATTCCAGCTTCGCGACCAGCCTGGCGACGATGCCCTTTTCCGCCGCGAAACGATCGAGACGCACCAGCGGCGTATTGCCGACGGTTTCAGTGATGGAATCGTAGATGCGGCCGCGGCCTGGAGCTTTCGGAAAGGTTTCTGCCTTGGTCATGGAACTCGCTTTCACGGGATTTCTGGCGCAGGATTTCTGCGCATTCGATGTCACCGCAAGAGATAGGGTGCGCGAGGCCAATATCCGAGGGGTTTTATTGCTTCAGAGACCGCAATCAGGAAAATTTATTCCACATTTTCGTCTCAGATTAGCACGTCGTTTCCAGGCCTCCAGCATGCAGCCATCTGAAGCGCATCGCGATCTTCCGGATTCACGCACCACGCTTTAAGTCTTTGTTTTTGCGCATTTCGTGATCCCGAAACCGGTTTCCGCTTGCGGGCGACATGTTTTAGTGACGGGCGGCAATGGCCGCCGCAGCCCCCACCATGAAGGTTCCGGCCGTGCGGTTGAGCACCTTCAGCGCCCGTGGCGAAGACAGGAACCCGCGCGCCCGCGAGGCGAGCGCCAGATAGGGCAACAGAACTATAGTCAGAACGACAGCCGTGATCGCCGCGAGAACCACGTAGTCATATGCGGTGATGCTGTTGAGATCGATGACCGTCGGCGTGACCGCGAGATAGAACACCATGGTCTTCGGGTTGCCGAGGGTCAGGGTCAGCCCGCCGAGGAAGGTCGACAGAAGCCCGCCCCGCATCCTGCCCGCCTCGATATTCTCCGGAGTGATGCCCTCGCGCCAGAAACGCCAGCCAAGCCAGGCGAGATAAAGCACGCCGAACCATTTGATCACCGTGAAAACCATGCCGAACTGCTGGGCGACGAAGGCGAGGCCAAGCACGGCCGCCGTCAGATAGAACAGATCGCCGAGCAGGAGGCCGAGCAGCATGGCGAAGGACGAGCGGAAGCCGGAGCCGAGCGCCCGCGCAACCAGCGCCGTGACGCCGGGGCCGGGAATGGCCGCGGCGACGCCAAGCGCCGCACTGTAGGCCAGGAAGCTGGCTAGCGTCATGGAAATGCCCGTTCTCTGAAGATATTTCAGGCGCTGTTTCGCACAGTCGCCCCGGCTTGGAAACCGCTTGTGCAAGCATTCGATTGCGCCAGCGGTCCAAACCGGCTTTCGCCCGCGTCGGTGCGGCAACAGCACCATTGCCCTCGGGGCCCGTTTTCGCTATGTGCCCTTGAGATAATTTCGGAGGGATACTTCCTATGGCTGACCATTCGCCCGCGGGTCCTGTCGAACTCGGCGCCCAGATGGACTATGCCGAGCACGAGAAAACCTACAGTTTGTTCACAGCGCTGACGAAATATTGCGCGCTGGCATGTGCCGCCATCCTGATCGGCATGGCGTTCGGCTTTTTTGCAGGTGGAGCCGTTTCCGGCTTTATTGTCTTCCTGCTTGCCTTCATCGTCGGCGCATACATCCTGCGCTGACGATCTGGTCCCCTCGACCCTCGGGACGACACCGAGAGGGTCGCCACCGGATCGGGCAAGGTAATAATCCAGCCGAAAGGATCCTGCGGTGGGACAGATCATCTTCATTCCCCGGGAGGTTGCCGCCTCCGAGGCTCGTGTTGGAGCTTCTTCCGACAGTGTGAAGCGTCTTGTCGGGCTTGGCTTCGATGTGATCGTCGAGACCGGCGCGGGTCTTGGCTCGCGCATAGCCGATGCGGAATATGCGCAGGCCGGCGCGACGATCGGCAAGGCGTCGGATGCGGCGCGCGCGGACGCGGTTCTGAAGGTGCGGCGTCCGACGGAGGCCGAACTGAAAGGCTACAAGGCCGGCGCGGCTGTGCTGGCCACCATGGACCCCTACGGCAACGAGGCCTCCGTGGCGGCGATGGCGCGGGCGGGAGTGACGGCCTTCGCCATGGAGTTCATGCCGCGCATCACCCGCGCGCAGGTGATGGACGTTTTGTCCAGCCAGGCCAACCTCGCCGGCTACCAGGCGGTGATCGACGCGACTTACGAATATGACCGGGCGCTGCCGATGATGATGACGGCGGCCGGCACGGTGCCGGCGGCCCGGGTGTTCGTCATGGGCGTCGGCGTCGCCGGCCTGCAGGCGATCGCGACGGCGCGGCGTCTGGGGGCCGTGGTGACGGCGACCGACGTGCGCCCCGCCGTGAAGGAACAGGTCCAGTCGCTGGGCGCCAAGTTCCTGGCCGTCGAGGACGAGGAGTTCAGGGCGGCCGAGACGGCGGGCGGCTACGCCAGGGAAATGTCGAAGGAATATCAGGCCAGACAGGCCGCGCTGACGGCCGAGCACATCGCCAAACAAGACATCGTCATCACTACGGCGCTGATTCCCGGCCGTCCGGCCCCACGGCTGATCGCGGCCGATGTGGTGGCCACGATGAAGCCCGGCTCGGTGATCGTCGATCTGGCTGTGGAGCGCGGCGGCAATGTCGAAGGCGCGGTGGCCGGGGAAGTCGTCACCACGGCCAACGGCGTGAAGATCGTCGGCCATCTCAACGTGGCGGGCCGCGTGGCGGCGTCGGCCTCGCTGCTCTACGCCAGAAATCTCTATGCCTTCCTGGAAACGATGGTCGACAAGGAGACGAAAGAGCTCGCCATCAACCGTGAGGACGAGCTGGTGAAGGCCACTATGCTGACCGACGCGGGCAGGATCGTGCATCCGAACTTTGCCGGCAAGGTGGAGGAGGCCGCACCCGTGCCCCCTGCAAAAGCCACCCCTGTAAAGACCACCCCTGCAAAGACCGGGGCCCGATCCGCCGCGAAGAAGGCCGTCGCGCCCGCAGCGGCGAAAGGCAGGCCGGCCGCAGGCAAGCCTGCAAAGCCCGGAGCCGCGAAGAAGCCGAAGGCCACATCCTCCAGCAAGACCGGCAGGGAGAACGCGTGATGGAAACTCTGCAGAAAGCCCTCGACCAGCTCGATCAGGCGAGCGCCGCCGTGCGCATGGCGGTGCAGGATCTGGCCGCCTCCAACGCGGCGGGCGACGCCGCGCACGCGCTGTCGGGCGGTACGGTCGATCCCTTCATCTTCCGCTTCGCCATTTTCGTGCTGGCGATCTTCGTCGGCTATTATGTGGTGTGGTCGGTGACGCCGGCGCTGCACACGCCGCTGATGGCGGTGACCAACGCCATTTCCTCGGTGATCGTGGTCGGCGCGTTGCTGGCGGTCGGCATCTCGGCGGCCGGCCTCGCCACCGGCTTCGGCTTTGTGGCGCTGGTGCTGGCAGCCGTCAACATCTTCGGCGGCTTCCTCGTCACCCAGCGCATGCTGGCCATGTACAAGAAGAAGGACAAGTGACGTGTCGGTCAACCTCGCTTCCTTCCTCTATCTGGTTTCCGGCATCCTGTTCATCCTGGCCCTGAGGGGCCTGTCGCATCCGACCACCAGCCGACAGGGCAATATATACGGCATGGTGGGCATGGGCATCGCCATCCTCACCACGCTCGCGCTGGCCAGACCCTCGGCCGGCGGTCTGGTGCTGATCCTCGTCGGCCTCGCCATCGGCGGCGGCGTCGGCGCGGTGGTCGCGCGACGCATCGCCATGACCTCGATGCCGCAACTGGTCGCCGCCTTCCACAGCCTGGTCGGCCTCGCCGCCGTCATGGTGGCGGCCGCCGCCATGCATGCGCCGGAGAGCTTCGGCATCGGCCTCGTCGGGGCCATCCACGGACAGGCGCTGGTCGAGATGAGCCTGGGCGTGGCCATCGGCGCCATCACCTTCACCGGCTCGGTCATCGCTTTCCTGAAGCTCGATGGCCGCATGTCGGGCAAGCCGATCATGCTGCCGGGACGTCATCCCATCAACATCGCGCTGGGCCTGGCCCTGGTGCTGCTGATCGTCATGCTGGTCGCCACCCAGTCGACCGCCGTGTTCTGGCTGATCGTAGCGCTGTCGCTGGTGCTGGGCGTGCTGCTGATCATCCCGATCGGTGGCGCCGACATGCCTGTCGTGGTGTCGATGCTCAACTCCTATTCAGGTTGGGCGGCGGCGGCGCTCGGCTTCACGCTCGGCAATCTGGCGCTGATCATCACCGGCGCGCTGGTAGGCTCCAGCGGAGCGATCCTGTCCTACATCATGTGCAAGGGCATGAACCGCTCCTTCATCTCCGTCATCCTTGGCGGCTTCGGCGGCGAGACGGCCTCCGCGAGTTCCGACGACGGCGTCGAGCGCACCGTCAAGCAGGGCTCGGCCGACGACGCCGCCTATCTGATGATGAACGCCCAGAAGGTCATCATCGTGCCCGGCTACGGCATGGCGGTGGCCCAGGCCCAGCATGCCGTGCGCGAGATGGCCGACAAGCTCAAGGCCGCCGGGGTGGAGGTCAGATACGCCATTCACGCGGTCGCCGGCCGCATGCCCGGCCACATGAACGTGCTGCTCGCCGAGGCCAACGTGCCTTACGACGAGGTGTTCGAGCTGGAGGACATCAACTCCGAGTTTGCGCAGGCCGACGTCGCCTATGTCATCGGCGCCAACGACGTCACCAACCCGTCCGCCCGCGACGACAAGTCCTCGCCCATCTACGGCATGCCCATCCTCGATGTGGACAAGGCCCGTACCTGTCTGTTCGTCAAGCGCTCGCTCGGCTCCGGCTATGCCGGCATCGACAACACCCTGTTCTACAAGGACGGAACCATGATGCTGCTCGGCGACGCCAAGAAAATGACCGAGGAAATCGTCAAGGCCATGGATCATTGATGGCTTCACACGAGTGAACGAGAAAGCGGCCCGGAAGCAAATCCGGGCTGTTCTCGTTGAGGCCGGGCTGTTTCAGCCCCAGCGCCCGGCGACCGGCGTCCAGATCACGTCCTCGATGCGGTTCGCCCCCGCCGCCAGCATCACCAGGCGGTCGAAACCCAGCGCAACACCGCTGGCGTCCGGCATGATGGCGAGCGCCGCCAGAAGCTCCTCGTCGATCGGATAGCGCTCGCCATAGATGCGCTCCTTCTCGTCCATGTCCGCCTCGAAGCGCTTGCGCTGCTCGACCGGATCGGTCAGTTCGCCGAAGCCGTTGGCCAGTTCCACTCCGCAGCAATAGAGCTCGAAGCGCTCGGCCACGCGCGGATCGTGCGGCGCGGGACGGGCCAGGGCCGCCTCGACTATTGGATATTCGCACAGCACCGTGGCCCTTCCCAACCCCAGTTGCGGCTCCACGCATTCCACCATGATACGGCTGTAAAGGTCCGACCATGTGTCGTCCGGCGCGGTGCGGACACCAGCAGCAACCAGCGCCGCGTGCAGGGCGTCCCGATCCGTGTCGCCACCTGCCGTCACCGTCGCCAGCAGATCGATCCCGGCATAGCGTTCGAACGCTTCCGCCACGGTGACGCGCGCCGGCTCGGCATAGGGGTCGGCCTCACGATTGCGGAAGGTGAACGTGCGCACGCCGGCCTGATCGGCCGCCAGCGCCAGCAGCGCCGCGCAATCGGCCATCAGGGTTTGGTAGGTTTCTCCCACCCGATACCACTCGAGCATGGTGAACTCGGGATGGTGCAAGGCCGAACGCTCCCGGTTCCGGTAGACGGGGCCCAGCGAAAAAATGCGCCGCTCGCCGGCAGCCAGCAGCTTCTTGCAGGCAAATTCAGGCGAGGTGTGCAGATAGAAAGGCTGGGTGGAGCCGTCCGGCTTTATTTCGGCCGTGGCGAAGGCCGACAGATGCGTTTCATTACCCGGCGATATCTGCAACGCGGCCGCATCCACCTCGATGAAATCCTGCGCAGCGAAGAATGAACGCAACGCGGCGGCGATGCGATTGCGCAGCAGCAGGCGCGGACGACGGTCCGCATGGACGTGCGGGGTCCACCAGGGCGAGGCTTCTATGGTCATTTTTCGGATCGCCTTTGAGCTGTTGTTTTTGAACCGGCTGGTGATTGGCGCGCTTATAGGGTAAAGCGCCCTCTATGGCTGCCACAGCCGTTTGGCCGCAACACGATTTTCAGGAAACAGACTTGTGAAGGTAATTGCCAGTTCCCTCCGTAAAGGCAACGTCGTCGAAAAGGACGGCAAGCTCTACGTGATCCTCTCCGCCGAGAACATCCATCCCGGCAAGGGCACGCCCGTCACCCAGCTCGACATGCGTCGCATTTCCGACGGCGTGAAGGTCTCCGAGCGCTACCGCACCACCGAGCAGGTCGAGCGCGCCCATGTCGAGGACCGCGAACACACCTTCCTCTATGCCGATGGCGAGGGGTTCCACTTCATGAACCCGGAAAGCTACGACCAGATCGCAGTGACCGAGGACGTGGTGGGCGACAGCGCACCCTATTTGCAGGAAGGCATGTCGGTGACGCTGTCGGTGCATGAAGGCGTCGGCATTGCGCTCGAACTGCCGCAGCGCGCCGTCTACGAGGTGGTGGAGACGGAGCCTGTCACCAAGGGACAGACCGCCTCGTCATCCTATAAGCCGGCGATCCTGTCCAATGGCGTCAAGACCGGTGTGCCGCCGCACATCACCGTTGGCACCCGCATCGTAGTGATGACCGCGGACGGCTCCTATGTGGAACGCGCCAAGGACTGACCAACGCCCCAGCCATACGGGACGCCACCATGAAGATCGCGCTTGTCGCCGCCACTGCCCTCCTCATTGCAGGAGGCGCGGCGCGCGCGGACGACCCGCCATTGCGGATGGGCGTGGAAGGCGCCTATGCGCCATTCAACGCGGTCGGTCCCGATGGCAAGGTGCATGGCTTCGACATCGATTTCGGTGAAGAGCTGTGCAAGCGCCTGCAACGGCGCTGCGAATGGATTGTCGTGCAGTGGGACGGGCTGATCCCGGCCCTGCAAGCCGGCAAATTCGACGTGCTGATGTCGTCGGTGACGATGACGCCGGAGCGACACGAGCAGGTGCGCTTTTCCGGACCCTATTACTTCTCCTATGGGCTGATGATCGCGCCGAAGGACAGTGGTCTGCAATTCACGCCCGAAAGCCTTGAAGGCCGCGCCATCGGCGTGCAGGCGTCCACCACGCACGAGCACTGGCTGCGCGAGCGCTTCGGCGCCGCCATCGCCATCCACGCCTACCCGTCCAGCGACGATATGTTTCTCGATTTCCGGAACGGACGGCTGGACGCGGTGTTCGCCGAATCGGTCGCCCTGTTCCCATGGATGGAGCAGAACGGCGGCGCGGAGGCCTATGAGCAGATCGGGCCAAACATAACCGATCCGGCGCTGGGGACCGAAATGGGCATCGCCGTGGCCAAGGGCAACGACGCGCTTGGAGAAGCGATCGACACCGCCATCGACGCCATTGTCGCCGATGGCGCTTTCCGGGCGATCGAAAGCAGATATTTCAAGACGCCGCTTCTGAGGCCGTAGCCGCTTTCCTCCGGCCACACCTCTTCCTTGCGCCGAAGCAAGCGGGCGCAGGCGCGCCCTTTCTCTCCGAAGAAGGTGGGGACTTGCCTGCTTCGGCGTTCCGGGATGTCGGAGTCGAACAAAGCTCAGATAACAAAAAAGCCGCGCAGGAAATTTCTGCCCGCGCGGCCGATCAGATGCTTGTGGCGATCAGATGTCGAGGTTGGCGACGCTCAGCGCATTCTCCTGAATGAACTCGCGGCGCGGCTCCACCTCGTCGCCCATCAGGCGCGCGAACAATTCGTCGGCGCCTGAGGCATCGTTGACCTTCACCTGCAGAAGCGAGCGCGCATTCGGGTCCAGCGTGGTTTCCCAAAGCTGCTCGGCGTTCATTTCGCCAAGGCCCTTGTAGCGCTGCATGGTCAGCCCCCTGCGGCCGATTGCGAAGACGGCGTCGAGCAACGCCAGCGGGCCGGAAATCGTCTGGCTGCCTTCCTTGCGGCGCAGCACCGGCTGCTGGCTGTAAACCTCGCCGAGACGCGGGGCGAGACGATCGAGCTGGCGCGCATCGGCCGAATTGATCAGCCCCATGTCGAGATGCACCATCTCGCGCACGCCGCGCACGGTGCGTTCCAGGAAATAGCCGCCCGGACCTTCGTTGGAGCGCGAGGTGGAACCCTTCCAGCCCCGCTCGGTTTCCTCGGAGATCATGTCGAGCCGCGTGGCGATGCGCTCCGCCATGGCGCTTGCCTGGCCAAGATCGTCGAAAGAGGCCGGGTTGAGCCCTCCGGCGATCGCCGCCTGCTCCACCACCGAATGACTGTAGCGCGTGTGCAAGCCGTTGAGGAGCTGACGCACGGCCAGAGCATCCTCCACCGCCGCACGCAGATCCTGCCCGGTGCGCACCTCGCCCGACCCCAGGGCGAGCGACGCATCTTCCAGCCCGGTGCCGATAAGGTAATCCTCGAAGGCCGCCTCGTCCTTGAGATATTGCGAACTCTTGCCGCGCGTCACCTTATAGAGCGGCGGCTGGGCGATGTAGAGGTGGCCGCGCTCGATGAGTTCAGGCATCTGCCGGAAGAAGAAAGTCAGCAGCAGGGTGCGGATGTGGGCGCCGTCAACGTCGGCGTCAGTCATGATGATGATCTTGTGATAGCGCAGCTTGTCCGGGTTGAACTCGTCCTTGCCGATGGAGGTGCCGAGCGCCGTGATCAGCGTGCCGATCATGTCGGACGACAACATCCGGTCGAAGCGCGCGCGCTCGACATTCAGGATCTTGCCGCGCAATGGCAGGATCGCTTGGTTCTTGCGCTCGCGCCCGCCTTTGGCGGAGCCGCCGGCCGAGTCGCCCTCGACGATGAACAGCTCGGACTTGGCCGGATCGCGTTCCTGACAGTCGGCGAGCTTGCCGGGCAAGGACGTGATGTCGAGCACGCCCTTGCGGCGGGTCAGCTCGCGGGCCTTGCGCGCGGCTTCACGCGCGGCGGCCGCCTCGACAACCTTGCCGATCAGCGTTCTGGCCTCGGCGGGATGTTCCTCCAGCCAGATCCCGAGCGCCTCGTTGACAAGGCTTTCGACCACCGGACGCACTTCCGAGGACACGAGCTTGTCCTTGGTCTGCGAGGAGAATTTCGGGTCCGGCACCTTCACTGAAAGCACCGCGGTCAGGCCCTCGCGGCAGTCGTCGCCGGTCAGGGACACCTTTTCCTTCTTGGAAATGCCCGCGTTGTCGGCATAACCGGTCACCTGGCGCGTGAGCGCCCCACGGAAACCGGCCAGATGGGTGCCGCCATCACGCTGGGGAATGTTGTTGGTGAAGCACAGAACGTTCTCGTGGTAGCTGTCGTTCCACCACATCGCCACCTCGACGGTGATGCCGTCGCGCTCGCTGCGGATGGCGACAGGCTTGTCGATCAGCGGCTTCTTGGCGCGGTCGAGATATTTGACGAACTCTTCCAGCCCGCCCTCGTAATGCAGTTCCTGTCGCTTCACATCGGCATGACGGTTGTCGGTCAGAACGATGTGAACGCCGGAGTTGAGGAAGGCCAGTTCGCGCAGGCGATGCTCGAGCGTGCCGTAGTCGAACTGGGTGACACCCCTGAAGGTGTCCGGCGAAGGCAGGAAAGTGACGGAAGTGCCGCTGCGGCCCTCATAGGTGCCGGGCTGATTGTTGACCACATAATCGCCGGTGACGGCCAGCGGCGCATCGGCCACACCATGCGAGAACTGCAGTTCGTGCACCTTGCCGTTGCGGCGGATACTGAGTTTCAGCCACACCGACAGGGCGTTGACCACCGACACGCCCACGCCATGCAGACCACCGGAAACCTTGTAGGAATTCTGGTCGAACTTTCCGCCGGCATGGAGTTGGGTCATGATCACTTCGGCGGCCGAAACCCCCTCCGAAGGGTGCAGGTCGGTGGGAATGCCGCGCCCATTGTCGGCGACAGTGCAGGAACCGTCCGCATTGAGCGTCACGGAAACCAGATCGGCATGGCCGGCCAGCGCCTCGTCGATGGCGTTATCCACCACCTCGTAGACCATGTGGTGCAGGCCGGAGCCGTCGTCGGTGTCGCCGATATACATGCCCGGCCGCTTGCGCACGGCGTCCAACCCCTTCAAAACCTTGATGGAATCGGCACCGTACTCGGCCTGTGCGCCGGCCTGGATCTCGGTCGTATCGCTCATGAAATACTTTCGTCTCTCTGTCGCGGTGGCAGGCGCGTGAGGTCGTCCCGAATCGAGCGCCTGCCGATCTGCCAGATATAGGCGTTCGGAGCCATTTTTCCAAGATTTCCAAGGAGTTTGCCACTGAAAAAGGGCCCCGCCGGAGATCATCCGGCAGGGCCACTCAAAAAGGGCAGTGCTGCGCCGGCTAACCGGTCAGGCGGCGGCCGCCTCGACATCGGGGCGAAGCGCCTTTAGCGCACCCGCCCAGCGATGCAGTTCGTCCAGCATCGTGGTTGCGCCGTTGGTCACGAGTTCGTTCGCCTTGAACTCGCCATCGACCAGGAACTGCGGATAACCCGGCACAGGCACGCCCTCCGGAATCGGCACCATTTTCACCGTATTCAGCAGTGGCTTGGCCGATTCCACGGCGCGGACACCGCCGGAGACGCCGCCATAAGAGAGGAACCCGGCGGGCTTGTAGTTCCATTCGCTCGACAGATAGGTGATGGCGTTCACCAGCGGCGCGGGGATGAAGTAATTGTATTCCGGCGTCACGAAAACGAAGGCGTCGCCCGCGGCGATGGTCTGCGACCAGCGCTTGGTGTGGGCGTTCTCGTACTGGCCGAGGCGCGGATGTTTCGGTTCATCGAACAACGGCAGGTTGAACTCGGCGATGTCGACCAGAACCGGCTCGAACTTGCCATGCTGGCGGGTGAAATCGGCAAACCACTTCGCGAAGATCGGCCCCACGCGACCCGGCCGCGTGCTGCCTACGATGATGTTGAGCTTATACGTCAATGTCGGAAATCCCTGTTATGTCGGTCACCAAAAGTGACTACCGGCAGATGGGCCTTTTATGTGCGGCCGGCAAGAGAAGATTTTTCCGATGTTCCGTGTTTTGGAGGGTGACGGTGCGTTCACGATTCATGCACAATGGGAAATTGCGATGGACGCTCGCCCGCCGCGAACCTAGATATCGGGTATGGCCATCCTGACGGAAGCAGTCCGCGCCCCCTTCGTGCCCCCGGCCCCCAAGCCGCGCACCAGCCCGCCCTCGACGCTGGAAATGATGCGCATCGTCTACCGCAATCCGCTCGAACTGTGGGGCGAGCCTTCCTACAACGAACCCTGGATTTCAATCAGCGGCATTGGCGGGCCGCTGGTGATCGCCAACGATCCCGGCCTCATCCGCCATGTGCTGGTCGACAACGCGAAGAACTACAAGATGGCCACGGTGCGCCAGAAAGTGCTGCGGCCGATCCTGCGCGACGGATTGCTGACGGCCGAAGGGGCCGTGTGGAAACGATCGCGCAAAGCCATGGCTCCGGTGTTCACGCCGCGCCACATATCCGGTTTCGCCGCGCCCATGCTCACCTGTACGAACGCGTTCGTGGAACGCTACGAGCAGGGCGGCGCTTTCGACATCGCCCACGACATGACGATGCTGACCTACGAAATTCTCGCGGAGACGCTGTTCTCCGGCGAAATCGCGGGTGAACCAGGCAGCTTCGCCAGACAGATCGATCATCTGTTCGAGACGATGGGCCGGGTCGACCCGCTCGACCTGCTGCGCGCGCCGGACTGGCTGCCGCGCATCACCCGCATCCGGGGCCGCCGCACCATGGCCTATTTCCGTCAGATCGTGGCCGACACCATGGCGATGCGCCGCGCGCGGATGGATCGCGCCGGCAACGATGTTCCGAACGACTTCCTCACGCTGCTGCTGCGCGCCGAAGGCCCGGACGGGCTGACCCGCGCCGAGATCGAGGACAACATCATCACCTTCATCGGGGCCGGCCACGAAACAACCGCGCGTGCTCTCGGCTGGGCGCTCTATTGCCTCGCCGAAGCGCCATGGGAGCGCGAAAGGATCGAGCTGGAGATCGACACCGTGCTGGCGCGCGAGCCCGATCCGGTGAAATGGCTGGACGCCATGCCGCTGACCCGCGCCGCCTTCGAGGAGGCGCTGCGGCTTTATCCGCCGGCGCCCTCCATCAACCGCGAGCCGGTCGAAACGGACCACTACAAGGGCCTCGAACTTCGCAAGGGCGCACAGGTGCTGGTGATGCCATGGACGGTCCATCGCCACCGGAAGCTGTGGGAAGCCCCGGACGCGTTCATGCCGGAGCGCTTTCACCCGCAAAACCGCGACCGCATCGACCGCTACCAGTATCTGCCTTTCGGAGCCGGGCCGCGGGTATGCATCGGAGCCGGCTTCGCCATGCAGGAGGCGATCATCGCGCTGGCCGTCATGCTGTCGCGCTTCCGCTTCGAGACTGTCCCCGAAACCCGTCCGTGGCCGGTGCAGAAACTGACCACGCAGCCCCAGGGCGGCCTGCCGATGTGGGTGAGCCGCCGATGAGTGGCCGCACGGTGATGGTGCGCGTCAAAGGCCGCGTGCAGGGCGTCGGCTTCCGTTACTGGACGCAAGGCGAGGCCTTGCAACTGGGACTTGCCGGCTGGGTGCGCAACGAGCCCGACGGCTCGGTCCGGGCGCTGCTCGACGGGCCGGACGGGGCGGTCGCGGAGATGCTGGAACGCCTTCGCCGAGGTCCCGGTGGCGCGGCGGTCAGCGATGTGGAACTGTTGCCGCCCGGCGTGCAGGACGTGCCGGCGGATTTCCGCATTCTGCGGTGAAATCAGGCTACCGCCCGTAGAACACGCTCTCCACATGCACCGGCCAGCGCCAGGGGAGCACGGCCACCATGTCGAAGCGCACGGAGAGCCGCCCGTAATCCGGCTGGCGCGACAGCCAGATGTCGGCGGCGGCCTCGATGCGACGTTCGGACTGGCGCGCGATGGCCTCCATCGCCTCGACCAGCGAGCGCCGCGCCTTGACCTCCACGATCAGCACCAGATCGCCGCGTCGCGCGATCAGGTCGATTTCGCCAAGCCGGGTTCGGTAGCGGCGCTCCAGGATGCGAAAACCCTTCGCCATCAGCGCCACAGCCGCCAGCCATTCGCTGCGATGGCCGCGAAGATAGGCCTTGCGGCGGCGGGCCGCGGCGTCAGCCACTGGCGTCCTGCTTCAGCGCAAGCAGCTTGCGGTAGAGGTCCTGCTTGGGCTGCCCGGTCATGCGCGCCGCTTCCGCCGCAGCTTTGGAAGCCGGCATCTCGGCTGCGAGGCCAATGAGCAGCGCATCGATGTCGGCGGGAGCCGCATCTTCATCCGCCGGCGGGCCGACGCAGATGACGACCTCTCCCTTCGGCGTGTCGGCGGACGCATAGTGCGCGGCCAGTTCCTGCAAGCTGCCGTGACGCGCCTCCTCGAAGGTTTTGGTCAGTTCGCGGCACACCGCAGCCTTGCGCGCGCCGCCCAGCACTTCAGCCATCACGACCAGCGTCTCGGCCAGGCGGCGTGGGGATTCGAAGAAGACCAGCGTGGCCGGCACCGCCTGCCATTGTTCCAGCCGGCTGCGGCGCTGGCCCGTCCTGACCGGCAAAAAGCCCGCGAACAGGAAGGCGTCCGAAGGCAGGCCGGAGATGGTCAACGCCGCGAGCGGCGCCGAAGGGCCGGGTACGGGCACGACGCGCAAGCCCCGTTCAAGCGCCTCTCCCACCAGCCGGTAGCCGGGATCGGAAACCAGCGGCGTGCCGGCGTCGGAGATCAGCGCGACGCTCCTGCCCTCCTCCACCGCCGCGATCAGCCGTGGCCCGGCGTCAGCGGCGTTGTGCTCATGATAGGCGGTGGTTCGGCGGCGGATGCCGTAGCGCTCCAGCAACACGCGCGAGACGCGCGTGTCCTCGCAGGCCAGCACATCGGCGGCCGCCAGCGTTTCCAGCGCGCGGATGGTGATGTCGGCCAGATTGCCGATCGGCGTCGCCACCAGATACAGCGCCGGCTCCAGCGGCCGGGCCGAAAATTCGGCTTGCCCGATCAGAAAGGAGCGTTTGTGCTGTTCGGTGGCGTGTTTTTCCATGTCGATCCTGTGGCACGGATCACTGGCCTTTGCAAAATCCGGGCGCGCCGATCTTCAGCGCCATGCCACCAGCACCGCGCCAGCCGCGATGAGGGTGACCCCCATCCAGTTCGCGGCAGACAGGCGCTCGCCGAGGAAAATCACGCCGAACACGGCCACCAGCACCACGCTCAGCTTGTCTATAGGCGCGACCTGCGCCGCCTGCCCGAGCTTCAGGGCGCGGAAGTAGCACAGCCATGATGCACCGGTGGCAAGCCCCGATAGCACGAGGAACATATAGGTCCTGCCCGATATGGAGCCGAGCGGCTGGGCCTGCCCGGTCGCCATGACGATCGCGGCGATCACCAGCAGGATGACGGCGGTGCGGATCAGGGTCGCGAAATCTGAATTGACGTTCGCGACGCCGACCTTCGCGAAAATAGCGGTGAGCGCGGCGAAGACCGCCGACAACAGCGCCCAGAACTGCCACGAGGAAAGGGAAAGATTCATGCGACGCCCTGCTGTACCGAGGCTCCCATACTGGAGCGGACGACGGAGAAAGAAAAGCCGTCAGCGCGCCAGTTCGGCGACCAGTGAATTCAGCACGATCATGCCGGCGGGCGTGGCGCGCAGGCGTGAATTGCCGACCGGCTCGATCAGCCCCTCTTCCTGCAGGATGGCGAGTTGGCGGCGCGGAAGCGTACGGCCCGACAACGCCTCGAAACGGGCGAGGTCTATGCCCTCCACCAGACGCAGCCCCATCATCAGGAACTCGTCGGCTTCCTCCTCGCGCGTCAGCCGCTCGCCGTCGACCGCACCGTGGCCCTGCCGCTCGACCAGCTCCGCCCATGTCTCCGGGTGTTTTTCGGTAATGGTGACGACGCGCGTTCCGTCTTCGACGAAACGGCCATGCGCGCCGGGTCCGATCCCGGCATATTCGCCATAGCGCCAGTAGACCAGATTGTGGCGGCTTTCCGCGCCGGGGCGCGCGTGGTTCGACACTTCATAGGCTGGCAAGCCGCGCGAGGCGGTCACTTCCTGCGTGAGCTGGTAGAGATCGGCGGCAAGGCCCGACGCGGGCATCTCGAACTTGCGCGCCTGATGCAGCTTATGGAAAGCGGTGCCTTCTTCGATGGTCAACTGGTAGAGCGAGAGATGGTCGGCGGCGTGGCCGATCGCCTCGTTCAACTCCGCCTCCCATGCCTGTAGCGTCTGGCCGGGACGGGCGTAGATCAGGTCGAAGGACAGACGCGGGAAGATTTCGCGCGCCAGCCTGATGGCGTGAAGAGCCTCGGAAACGTCGTGCAGGCGGCCGAGAAAGCGCAGATCGGCGTCGTTGAGCGCCTGGACGCCTAAAGACACGCGGTTGACGCCGGCCGCACGGTAGCCGCGAAAGCGCTCGGCCTCGACAGAGGACGGATTGGCCTCCAGCGTCACCTCGATGCCGGCCGGCACGGTCCAGTTGCGGCCCACCTCATCCAGTATTGCGCCGACCGTGGCGGGCTCCATCAGCGAGGGGGTGCCGCCGCCGATGAAGATCGAGGTCACCTCGCGCGGACCGGTGCGCGCGCGCATCCATGCCATTTCAGCGGTGAAGGCGCGAACGAAGCGCTCCTGATCCACTTTCTGGTGGCGAACATGGCTGTTGAAGTCGCAATAGGGGCATTTGGCCGCGCAAAACGGCCAGTGGAGGTAGACCCCGAAACCGGGAGAGCGGTCCAGCGTCACGTCACTCCCAGTCGTGCTCGGGCGAATTTCTGGAAGGCGCGGGCGCGGTGCGACAGCGCATCGGGCGCGCCGGGCTTCCAGCCGTGCTTCTGCTGCGCCGTCATCTCGCCGAAGGTCTTGTCGTAGCCGTCTGGCAGGAAGACCGGATCGTAACCGAAACCCAATTCGCCGCGCGGCGGCCACACGAGACGGCCCTCGGCCTCGCCACGATAATATTCAGCCTCGCCATTGGGAAAAGCGAGGCAAATCACGGCGACGAAACGCCCCGTGCGCTGCTCCGGCTTCACCGCCCCGGCCTCGCGCATGGCGGCTTCGGCCTTTTCCATGGCCATGCCGAAATCGCGCTTGCCGTCGGGCTTCTCCGCCCAGTTGGCGGTGTAGACGCCCGGATCGCCATCCAGGGCGTCGATGCACAGGCCGGAATCATCCGAAAGCGCGGGCAGGCCGGTGGCGCTGGCGGCGGCGAACGCCTTGATCCAGGCGTTTTCCTCAAAGGTGACGCCGGTCTCGTCCGGCTCGGGCAGACCAAATTCGCGCGCCGATCTGGCCTCGAAGCCGAACGGAGCCATGAGGTCGGCAAATTCACGCAGCTTGCCTTCATTGTGGCTGGCGACGACGATCTTCTTGTCCAAAGGATGCATTACAAGCCCCAGATACGCGGTTCGGCGAACTCCAGCGAATTGCCGGACGGATCGCGGATGTAGATCGAACGGCCCCCTTTCGGCCACTCGAAATCGGCTTCGATATCAACGCCGGCAGCTTCGAGACGGCTTTTCCACGCGTCGATTTCCGCGGCGCTGGCCGCGAAGCACAGATGCCCCTGCCCCACCGCGCCATGCGGCGGCACCGGCAGGCGAGCGTCGGCGGCAGGAGGTTGCCTCGTCGCCCAGGCATTGAACAAAAGCACCACGCCCTCACCACAGCGGAAGAAAACATGCCGGCCCTCGGCCCTTGCAATACGCTCCATCCCCAGCACCTCGCCATAGAAGGCCTCAGTGGCGTCGAGATCGGTGACGTAGAGCGCGGATTCGAGGACAGCGGCGGGTTTCATGGCTCCAGTCTCAGCCGACGGCCAGCTTCTGCAATTCCACCAGCCGGGAGATGCCCTGCCGCGCCAACCCCATCAGATCGGCGAATTGCGCCTCGGAGAAGGGTTCGCCTTCCGCCGTGCCCTGGATCTCGACGATGCCGCCCTTGCCGGTCATGACGAAATTGGCGTCGGTGCCGGCCGAGGAATCTTCCAGATAATCGAGGTCGATGACCGGAACGCCGTCATGAATGCCGCACGAAATGGCGGCGACGTGATCCTTCAGAACACGCTGCACATTCACCATCTGGCGCGCCTCCATCCAGCGCAGGCAGTCATGCAGCGCGATCCAGGCCCCTGTGATCGCGGCCGTGCGTGTGCCGCCATCGGCCTGAAGCACGTCGCAGTCGATGGTGATCTGCTGTTCGCCCAGCGCCTGCATGTCGACGACGGCGCGCAGGGAACGGCCGATCAGCCGCTGGATTTCCTGCGTACGCCCGCCCTGCTTGCCCGCGGCGGCCTCGCGGCGCATGCGTTCTCCGGTCGAGCGCGGCAGCATGCCATATTCGGCCGTCACCCAGCCCTTGCCGGAATTGCGCATCCAGCCCGGCACCTTTTCTTCAAGGCTTGCGGTGCACAGGACGTGGGTGTCACCGAACTTGACGAGGCAGGAGCCTTCGGCGTGCTTGGAAAAGCCGCGCTCGAAGGAGATGGCGCGCATTTCGTCGGGCTGGCGTTTGGAGGGGCGCATGTCGGTCTCTCTGATGCTGTGCTGATTGTGAGCGGCTTGTAGCCCTCCCCAGCCGGATGCGCAAAGGAAAACGGGCCGCTTGCACTGGCGCCCGGTGCATCTATATCCTTGTATCAGAGGTTCGAGATGACAAAGCACAGTTCCGCTCCGACGCCCGGCGTTCCTGCCTCGCAATGGCAGTCGCTGGATATGCGGTCGCGTGAGATTTTTCGCCGCATCGTCGATTCCTATCTGAGGGACGGCGAGCCGGTCGGTTCGCGCAGCCTGTCGCGCATCCTGCCGTCCACGCTGTCGCCCGCCACCATCCGCAACGTGATGAGCGATCTGGAGCATCTGGGGCTGATCTACGCGCCCCATGTCTCGGCGGGACGATTGCCCACCCAGGCCGGCCTGCGCTTCTTCGTCGACGCCTTCATGGAGATTGGCGATCTGGGCGACGAGGAGCGGCGCAGCATCGAAACGCAGATCAAGGCGTCCGGCAACGACACCTCGCTCGAACATATGCTGACGGAGGCCAGCCAGTTGCTGTCGGGCATGTCGCGGGGCGCGGGGCTGGTGCTGGCGACCAAGAGCGAGGCTTCGCTCAAGCATATAGAGTTCATTCAGCTCGAACCCACTAAGGCGCTGACCGTGCTGGTCTCGCAGAACGGCGATGTCGAAAACCGCATCATCGACCTGCCGGCAGGCGTGACCGTCTCGCAACTGCACGAGGCCTCCAATTTTCTCAACGCCCATATACGCGGGCGCACGCTGGCGGAGGCGCGGACGGAAATCTCGCGCATCAAGGAAGAAACCCGCGCAGCCCTCGATTCGCTGTCGCAAGCGCTGGTGGAAAAAGGGCTGGCGGTATGGGCCGGAACCGAGAGCGACCTGCCGGCGCGGCTGATCGTGCGTGGCCGGGCGAATCTGTTGGAGAACATCACCGCGCAGGCGGACATGGAGTTGCTCAAGAACCTGTTCGACGATCTGGAGACGCAGGCAGGGCTGCTGCAACTGCTCGACCTCGCCGAAGAGGGCCCGGGCGTGCGCATCTTCATCGGTTCGGAGAACAAGCTGTTCTCGCTGTCCGGCTCGTCGCTGGTTGTCGCCCCCTACCGCGATGCGGAAGCGCGCGTGGTCGGCGCGCTCGGCGTCATCGGCCCGACGCGGCTCAACTATGCCCGCATCGTGCCCATGGTCGATTACACGGCCCAGCTCGTCTCGCGCATGCTGCGTTGAAGCGGACGGGTGCTCGCAGGGATCAGGCCGCGTCGACCAGATATCTGGCGCTTGGCAATATCGTCAGGGGTTGCAATTCGCCGGCGTTGACCTTGGCGAACAGCAGCCGTCGTTCCCACTCCGTCGAACGGAAGAATGGGAAGCGCGCATAGAAGCGCTCGCGATTGGCGACGGCGTTGGTGCGGAACAGCATGACCTTGTTGAAGACGCCCGGATAGGAGCGCGCCTCGCTGATCTGTTCCGAATAATAGATGCGTTTGTAAAAACCGGCATGATCCTCACGCACGGTCGAAAGACCGTAGGGCGCATTGAAATATTCGCAGGCCATGCCGGCCAGCCGCAGCGTCACATAAACCAGTTGGGGATAGACGCGCGTCCATTCCGGGTCGGACGCCAGGCGGCTCATGCATACGAAGGTGTCGCCAGCTTCCAGCATCGGCATCACGATATCGCCGAAAGCCTGCGCCGAGGGCGACATCGGCGTTTCCAGCGTAACGTGATGGATACGCATGGTGGAAACCAGATGCTGGTCCACATAGACACCGAAGCGGTAGACGTTCGGCGTGTCGTCCAGCGCGTCGCTGATCGTGTGCGTGTCTACGTCCGGCACCATGTCGTTGAACCGATAGGCCTTGTAGCGCAGCCGGTAAATGTCCTCGAGGTCCTCGCCCTTGTCGCACCGGCGATATTCGGAGCGGTCGAGCAGTTCGAAAACCTTGTTCGAAAAGCTCGAACCGGACAATCCCGGCTTTAGCTGTTCCGCATTTGCATCCAGCTTCAACTGCCGGGTCACCATCGGCTTACCCTCTGTTAGGCCGCGTCACGACGGTAAGCGTTGGAGCACATCTGTAAAGTTTTAATTAAAGAAATTCCTCTTTACCCCAAATTAACCTTAACAAAATGGTTTTCACGATCACTCGGGCATGGGGCACAGCCACAGCGCGCAGTCCGCACACCGCGAGATGGACAATCAGGAAAAGCGGAAGGAATTCGGAAGCCTCTCGCACCGGAACGGATCAGCCGGAGCGTTCGGGACCGTGAGCCGGCGACGTCGCTGTCTAGCTGCGGCTCGCCTGTGAAGACACGATCTCGTCATGCGCGAAAGGCCAGCGCGCGGTGGACATGGTTTCTATACCGGATGCGCTCAGGGCAGCGCCGAACAGAAAACCCTGAACGAGTTCAGGCTCGACATGTCGCGACAGGATGCGAAGCTGCTCGAAGGTTTCGACGCCCTCGATGGTCACCACCAGCCCCAATGAACGCGACAGCGCCACGATGCCCTTGAGCAGTTCCAGCGAGCGCGAACTCTGAGGCAGGTCCGACAGGAAGGAGCGATCGATCTTGACCTTGTCCAGCGGCAGCTTGTGCAGGTAGCTGAGGCTCGAATAGCCGGTGCCGAAATCATCGAGCGCGATATGCACGCCGAGCGCCTTGAGATCCTGCAGGATCTGGCCCGTTTCCGACTTGTCGTCCAGCAGCGCCGTTTCCGTCACCTCCACTTCGAGACGGTGCGGCGAAAGCCCGGACGCTGAAAGCGCGTCGCGCACCTTCTGGACCACGTCCCGGCTGCGGAAGTCCTTGGCCGACAGATTGACCGAGACATTGGTATGCTCCGGCCATTTGGCGCACTCGGCGCAGGCTGCGTTCAGCATGAAAGTGCTGATCTGGGAGATAATGCCCATCTCCTCCGCCAGCGGAATGAAAACGCCGGGCGAAATCGGGCCGAGTTCGGGATGATCCCAGCGACAGAGCGCTTCACAGCCGGAAATGCGCATCGTCGCCATGGCCACGATCGGCTGGTAGACGACGCGCAAAGTGCCGGCTTCGACGGCGCTGCGCAGGTCGGCCTTCATCCTCTGCCGGTCACGGAAGGCGTCGTCCATCGACGATTCGAACAATTGCCAGCCGTTCTTGCCAAGTTCCTTGGCTTTGTAGAGCGCGAGATCGGCCTTGACGATCATCTCGTCGACATCGCTCGTCTCGACGCGGGCCAGCACGGCGCCGGCGCTCACCTGAATACGCAGCACATGGCCGGCGACGTCGACCTCGCCTTTCAGCCCGGCGAAGATGTCGTCCAGCATCCGGGCGAGATCGCTGTCGCTTTCCACCCGGTCGAAAAACACCATGAACTCGTCACCGCCGAAGCGGCTGATCTTGATGCCCGGCGCGGAAAGAACCGCAAGCCGCTCCGCCACCGCATAGATCAGGCCGTCGCCAACCGGATGGCCGACCGTGTCGTTGACGCTCTTGAAATCGTCGAGATCGATGATGGCGACGGCGCAGTAGCGGCTCTGGTCGCCGGAGGCCATGCTTTCCTCGACCAATTCGTGGAAATAGGCGCGGTTGAGCAGGCCGGTGAGGCTGTCATAGCGGGCCATGAAGCGGATGCGCTCTTCCGCCTCGACGCGCGCGGTCACATCCTCGAAGGTTATGACGCCGAGTTCCTGACTGCCTTCGCGCGCGGAAAACTCATAGTGCTGGCCGTTGGAAAAGCCGACGAGAACCTTGCGGTCCCGGCCCTCACGCAGCGCCCTCGTCAGTTGCGTCTCGATGAACTGGCAGTCCTTGCGTGTCAGCATGCCGCCGACGACGCCGCGCATCAGCAGCGAATGGACCGAGCGCCCGAGCAGATCGTCGGGGGAATGGATCGACAGAAGACGGGCCGCTTCGGCGTTGGCGACGACAACCTTGCCGTCCGGATCGAGCATGATGAGCCCGTGCGGCATGGTGTTGAGCGCCCGGTTGAAACGTTGCGCCAGCCGGTTGGCGAGCTTTTCCGCCGATATGGCGGTGAACAGCACGTCGCGCACCGTATCGGCGTAGCGATGGATGGCGAGCAGGAAGGGAACCGACAGAAAGCCAAGCGTCACATGGTAGAAGTCACCGCGCAGGATGAACCCCAGCGCCATTGGGCAGGCCAGCGTCAGGATGAGGATATTGACCATCCTCGGCGAGCCGTAATTGCGGCCGGCGATGCCGGTTGCGGTCGCAAGAACGATGCAGACGGCGGCAATCTCGGAAAATGCGTCCTGCGCGGTATAGATGGCGACCAAGCAGAAGGTGCCCAGAACGAGCCCGTGCATCGCGCCATAGACGATATAGCGGTTTTCGCGCCGACGCGCTTCCTGGCGGGTCTCCACAGGCGGAAGCGCCGAAAAACGGCGCATGTTGAGAACACGCACCACGCCCACCATGACCAGAACGGCGGCCAGGACGAGATAGGCGTGATTTCCGGACTTTGCCCAGACCAGGCACATCAGGGCCGTCTGGGCGGAGATGCCGATAGCGAGTGTGAAGCCGTCGCGGAACAGCGTCTCCACGAACGGAATGTAGACGTCGTCAGGCAGCTCTTTTCGCTTGATCGCGGTCACATCCGGCACTCACCCATGCGGAAGTGATGACACAATCGCATTAAAAAAACTTTTAGAAGGCGGGAGCCGGCAACCGTGCACAATATCGTTCTTGTATCCCCATTCCAAATCACCCTGCCGCAGGATGCATCGATCCTTGCGTCAAGCGCAATAGCATTCGGGCCTGACCTGAAGCTGGGCTCCTTCAAAGGTCGATCGTGGCCATGGTAAATGCGCTGCGAAGCTCCTATTCTGGGGCGAACGATTTCCACGCAGGAACCGGATTCCCGCATCATGACGCAGCCTCTGATCGCCGTCTCGACAGATGTCAGACAGTTTGAAAACTACATATGGCATGCAACCCCCCAGCAATATCTGGAAGCGGTTGTGACAGGTGCGGGCGCGCTTCCCGTCATGGTGCCTTCGTTCGGAGAACGCCTCGATCTGGACGCCCTGCTTTCGGCGGTCGACGGCGTGATGCTGACCGGCTCGAAGACGAACGTGGATCCCTCGCTCTATGGTGGCGACGCAGACGAGGCCAACGGCCCCTACGACGCAGCCCGCGACTCCACCACCCTGCCGCTTATCCGCAAGGCGGTCGAGCGCGGCGTACCGCTTCTTGCTATCTGCCGCGGCATACAGGAACTGAACGTGGCGATGGGCGGCACGCTCGCCAGCGAAATCCAGGAGCGCGAGGGGATTCTCGATCACCGCGCCCCGGCCAGCGACAAGCAGGACGAACGTTTCGCCATCAGGCAAATGGTGACGGTCAAACCCGGCTCCTGCCTTGCCGGCGTGCTCGGCGCTGGCGACATCATGGTGAACTCCGTGCACCGGCAGGCGACCGAGCGGCTGGCGCCCGGGCTTCAGATCGAAGCAGTCGCCGAAGACGGCACGGTCGAGGCGGTTTCGGTGAAGGACGCGCGCGCCTTTGCGGTCGGCGTGCAGTGGCATCCCGAATATTGGGTGAAGACCGATTCCGTATCGCAGAAGGTGTTCAGGGCATTCGGCGATGCGGTGCGCCAGCACGCGGCGGCGAAACCGGCGGCGCGCGCCGCGGCCGAATAGCGTTTGCCTACTTCGCCTTCACATGCGCCGTTTCCGGCACCGGCGTCAGCGGCTTGCGCTCCGCAAACCATGAAACGAGATTGTCCACGCACAGGTCGGCCATGGCCGTGCGCGTGAGGGCCGACGCCGAAGCGATGTGAGGCAGAAGCACGGTGTTCGGCGCGTCGAGCAGCGCCTGCGGCACATTCGGTTCGTCGGCGAACACATCAAGACCGGCGGCGGCTATCGCGCCGCCGGACAGCGCCGCCGCCAGCGCATCCTCATCCACCGTGCTGCCGCGCCCCGTATTGATGAGAACGCCCCGCGGCCCCAGCGCCTTCAGAATATCGGCGTTGATCGCCTTTTCGGTGGCCGCGCCGCCGGGCGCAATGGACACCAGCGTATCGACAGCCTCGGCAAGACCCTTCAGCGTGGCGAAATAGGCGTAGGGCACGCCCTCGACCGGCCGGCGGTTGTGATAGGCGATCGAAACGCCGAAAGATTCAAGCCGCCTGGCTACGGCAAGCCCGATCCGGCCGAGGCCGAAGATGCCGATATGCCGGCCGCGCAGGCTGAGCGGACTCAGCCGATAGCCGCCTTCCTCCACCCATTTGCCCTGCCGCAGCCAGGCCTCGGCTTTCGGAACTTCACGCAAGGTGGCCAGCAGAAGGCCCACCGTCAGGTCAGCCACCTCCTCCGTCAGCACATCCGGCGTGTTGGTGACCATGACGCCTTTCGCAGCGGCATGGGCGGCGTCGACCGAATCGTAGCCGACCCCGAAATTGGCGATGATCTCGAGATTGGGAAAGACGTCGATGAAATTTGCATCGATACCGCCAAAAGCCGACAGGCCACGCACCCTCGCAATATCCTGCGGCGACAGCAATGACGGGTCCGGGCGATCGATGTGGATCAGCCGGAACTCATCGCCAATGCGCTTCACGACATGATCGTGCACGTTTCCCGAGACGAGAACGGTGACGGCTCCGGCTGACGGGATCAAGGGTTCAACGCTCCACGGGACGGCCGGTCGACTGGCGCACATGCAGTTCCGGCTTGATGAGTTCCTGGGTAGAACCGACCGCCTGGCCATTGAGTTTGTCGAGCAGCGCGCTGGCCGCGCGCCGGCCTACTTCGCGCTGGCCGTTCCACACAGTGGTGAGCGCGGGGGTTGCGATGGCCGCTTCCTCAAGATCGTCATAGCCGGTCACGGAAATATCGACGCCGGGCGTCAGCCCCGCACGCGCTATGCCGTTCATGAGACCGATAGCGACAAGGTCGTTCCAGCAACAGGCGGCGGTCGGCTTGTCCTTCAGCGCCAGCAACTGGTTCGCCGCCTCGAAGCCGCCCTGCTTGGTGCGCGGGCCGGCGATGCGCCATGACGGCTTGACCTCAAGCCCGGCCTCTTGCATGGCGTGCAGATAGCCCTGATAGCGATCGCGGCCGGTTGAGGTCTGGTCCGTGCCGCCGACCATGGCGATACGCTTGTGGCCGAGCGAGATCAGATGGTTGGTGGCGAGCGCGGTGCCATAGGCGTCGTCTCCCCGGAACACCGGCACATGCGCGCCTTCGACATCGCGGGCGATCAGAACGGCCGGCAATCCGTTGTCTTCCGCCATGCGGATATCGCTGGCCGGTGTGTCGATGGCCGGAGACATGATCACGCCATCGGCGCCGAGTTGCAGCAGCGTGTCGATGAAGGTGCGCTGTTTGTCGAGCTTGTCGTAATGATTGGACAGCAGGAAGGTCTGGCGCGAGCGGTCCAGTTCATGCTCGATGGAACGCAGGATTTCCGCATAGAAAGGATTCATGATGTCGTGAACCACCACACCGACGATGCCGGAGCGCGATGTGCGCAACGAGGCGGCGCGGCGGTTATAGATGTATCCTATCTCGCGCGCATGTTCCTTGATGCGTTCGCGGGTCGATCCGGCCACCAGCGGGCTGTCCCGCAATGCGAGCGACACCGTTGCCGTCGATACGCCGAGCGCATCGGCGATCGTGGAAAGCTTGACCTTCTGAGCCAGCGCGACTGCTCCCCGCATTATTTAAACTTTTTAAATGCGGCTTATGCCACCGTTGCTGGCCAAGTCAAAGCTTTTTCGCCACGACCTCGGCTTCGGCGTCCACAATCGCCCGGTTCCGCACGCGCAGCCGGTGTTCGCGATGCACGATATAGAGGCCGCTGGCCACGATGATCGCCGCTCCGACAAGGGTCCAGTCATCGGGAAACTGATCGAATATCAGCCAGCCGGCGAGGATCATCCACACCATCTGCGTGTAGGGATAGGGCGCCAGCGCCGTGGTCGTCGCCTGCCGGTAGGCCTGAATCAGACACCAGTGGCCGAGACCGCCGAATACGCCAAGCAACAGCAGGATAAACCATTGAAAGGGGCCGACCGACGGCCAGCCGGTGAAAAACAGCGTCGGCGTCAGCAGGATCATCGGCGCGAGCGCCGAATAAAAAACCAGGCTTTCCGGGGTTTCGGTGGCCGACATGCGCCGGGTCATGATCACATAGATCGAGTTCGACACCATCGCGCAAAGCGCGAACACATGGCCGACACCGAACACCCCCACGCCCGGGCGGGTGATGACCAGCACCCCCGCGAAACCGGCAAGGATGGCCAGCCAGCGCCGCCATCCCGCCCACTCGCCGAGCAGGGGACCGGCAAGGGCCGTGATGAGCATGGGCCCGAAGAAATAGATCGAGGTGGTTTCCGCCAGTTGCAGATGGCGCAGGGCCAGGAAGTTGCAGATGGTGGAGCCGGACAGGAAAGCGCCGCGCACAACGTGCGACGTCAGGCTTGCAGCGCGGAAGCGCGAGGGATCGCGCCAGCTCCTGAACAGGCCGGCAACGAGCGCCACATGACCGGCAAACCGCATCCATGCGATAAAGACCGGCGTAACGCCGGCCAGCACCAGATATTTGCTGGATGTGTCGAGGAAAGTGAACAGGATATAGGCCGCGACCATGTAGAGGATGGCCGCGACGGGTGTCGTGTTGTCTTGTGAACGACTGGAGATGCTCACACCAAAGCCGGATCGCTGAACTGCTCGCCCGAGCTTTGGGCCAGCCTGTCACGGCCTGCAAGCCCTAATGCGCCTGGCCTGTCACGGAAGGTGACGGTGGCCCCAGCTCCATTGGGAGCGGCCGGTGTTCAGGCGTCCGCCTCGGCGACTTTCGCGCCGTCCGCCTTCGCGCCGTCCGCCTTCGCGGCGTCCTTGCCTTCCGGCCTGGCTTCGGCTTCCGGCTCGGGCTCGTCGTCTGTAAAGAAGATTTCCTCGTTATTCAGATTGGCCTCGATGCGGGCGAGCAGTTTCGCCAGAGCCTTCTGATCCTTCTTGTCGAGGCCCTTGAGCGCCTGCTTCTCGGTCTTCTTCACCGACTTCTCGATGGCCACGATCATTTCGCGACCGGCATCGGTCAGGAAGATATGGGCCTGCCGGGCGTCGGAATTCGAGTTCTTCTTCTCCAGGAAACCCTGCGCCTGCAGGCGATTGATCGTCTTGGTGATGGTGGGCGGGCGCACGCCCAGCCGGTCAGCCAGGGCGCCGGGGGTCTGGCCATCCTCGCGATCCAGGGCCAGCATGATCTGGTCCTGCCCCGCGTAGAAGCCGTGCTCCAGCAGACGCGCCGCAAGCGCCGTGCGCGCAAGCCGTGCGGCCGAGTGCAGGCGGTTCATCGTAGCCGTTCTGTCAGGCTTGGCCATATCGTCCTCTCGACAGCATACGCGCCGCAACCATGGCTCGACACGAACCGGTTGGCAATCGCGCTTCCAAAGATCCGCGCCGCAAACAGCTTTGCCGGCAAGTTTCGTGGCGCATGCAACGGCTAATGACAGATGTTTATTTCAGTTAGATGACAAACAATCCACGCTCGAAATTCGAATGCAGACGCCCGATTTTTGACCCGTGCAATCGCTGCCGCACCGTCCTATATGGAGCGCATATCCATTTCGAGGTTCCCATGAGCGACACTCAGACGAGCGACATCCAGGCTGGCGAAACCCAAACTGGCGAAACCGCGGCGCAAATCCCCGTCACCGTGCTGACCGGCTATCTCGGCTCGGGCAAGACCACGCTGCTCAACCGCATCCTTTCGGAGAACCACGGCAAACGCTACGCGGTCATCGTCAATGAATTCGGCGAGATCGGCATCGACAACGACCTGATTGTGGAATCCGACGAGGAAATCTACGAGATGAACAATGGCTGCGTGTGCTGCACGGTGCGCGGCGACCTGATCCGCGTGGTCGAGGGCCTGATGCGCCGGCCCGGCCGCTTCGACGCCATCGTGGTCGAGACCACAGGCCTGGCCGACCCCGCCCCCGTAGCGCAGACTTTCTTCATGGACGACGATGTGCGTTCCAAGACCAAGCTGGACGCCGTGGTGGCGCTGGTCGACGCCAAGCACCTGCCATTGCGGCTGAAGGATTCGAAGGAGGCCGAGGACCAGATCGCCTTCGCCGACGTGATCGTGCTCAACAAGACGGACCTCGTGACCGAGGACGAATTGCGCATGGTGGAAGCCACGGTGCGCGCCATCAACCCGGCGGCGAATATCCACCGCACCCAACGCTCCGGCGTCGACCTGGCCGAGGTTCTGGATCGCGGCGCCTTCGACCTGAAGCGCGCTCTGGAGAACGACCCGCACTTCCTCGACGCGCATCATCACGACCACGATCATGTCTGCGGCCCCGACTGCGATCATGATCATGATCACCACCACCATGATCATGGCGGCCACGATCACCATCACGGGCATGACCATGCATCACCGATCCATGATGTGACGGTCCAGTCCGTGTCGCTGCGCGCCGGCGAGATGGATCCGAAGAAATTCTTCCCGTGGATCGAGAAAATCACGCAATTGGAAGGCCCGAACATCCTGCGCCTGAAAGGTATCGTCGCCTTCCGGGACGACCCGGAACGCTATGTCATCCAGGGTGTCCACATGATCATTGAGGGCGATCACCAGCGGGCGTGGAAGGACGACGAGAAGCATGAGAGCCGGCTTGTGTTCATCGGCCGCGAGCTCGACGCCGAACGGCTCCGCAGGAGCTTCGAAGCCTGTCAGGCGGCGTGATCCGGACATGCCCACAGTCGCCCCGCTCGATCTCGACGGCCATTGCGTGGCCGCTGTCTTTCTCGATGACGTGCCGCATTTCGCACTTGCCGACGGCTCCATCCACCGGCTGGACCATGGCCACAAGTCCCAACAGGCCAATGATGGCCTGCTGTGCGCCTTCCACGACAGCGCCAACGGCCGGCTGATCACCGGTGGTGAGGACGGCAAGGTTTTCACCGTCAAGGCCGGCGGCGCGATCGAGCAACTGGCGGAGGCCGGGCGCAAATGGATCACCAGCGTTTCGGCAGGCCCGCAAGGCGCTGTCGCCTACGCCTCCGGCCGCACCGCTTTCGTGCGCTTCGCCGACGGCAAGGTGAAGGAGTTCACCCATCCGCGTTCGGTTGAAGGCGTTGCTTTCGCGCCGAAGGGCATGCGGATCGGCGTTGCCCGCTACAATGGCGCGACGCTGCATTTCGCCGCCACCGAGGGCAAGCCTGCCGAACTGGAGTGGACGGGGGCGCATACCGGGATCACCTTTTCGCCCGACGGCAATTTCCTCGTCACCACCATGCAGGAAAACGCCCTGCACGGCTGGAAGCTGGCCGACGGCAAGCATATGCGCATGACCGGCTATCCGGCCAAGGTGAAGAGCCTGTCGTGGTCGCCCAAGGGCCGCTGGCTGGCCAGCTCGGGCGCGCCTGCCGCCATCGTCTGGCCCTTTCAGGGCAAGGACGGGCCGATGGGCAAGGCCCCGCTGGAGCTCGGCACACGCGGCAACGCCATGGTCACATGTGTGAGCTGCCACCCCAGCCAGGAGGTCGCGGCCATTGGTTATGACGACGGGATGGTGCTGGCGGCGCGCTTCGCCGACGGCAAGGAGGTGCTGTTGCGCCGTGGCGGCGAAGGGGCCATCACTTCCATGGCATGGGACGGCGAGGAGCGCCGTATCGCGTTCGGAAGTGCGGCCGGCGATTGCGGCGTCATCGATATCGCAGGCTGAACGGACCGGATCTCACTCGACGGAACAGGAGACCGCGCCGTCAAGGCGGACGGCCATGCCCTCGCCTGCGGTTGCGCCAGTCATGTCGAACACTTCAAGCACGTAGCCGCCGGCAAAAGCTCCGTCCGCCTGCGCCATGGTTCTCAGGGTGAGTTCGACATAACCGTGCGGCTTGTCGCCCTCGCGTTCGCGGTAGAGCACCAGCCGCAGTTCCGAACCATCCAGCCAGTATTGGGCAAGGTGCGTCCGTTCGAAGCCTGTCTTGCGCAGATCCTCGGCCACGGCGGCGTCGCGGATCCCTATTTCGCCCTGAAGGCTGAACACAGGACTGCCCATGCCGTCAGTGACGCCGCCATTCACGTTGATCGACGCCGACCCATCATCGGCGCTGCACGTAAATCCGCCTGAAGCCGCAGCCGGACCGGACATGAGAAGCGCGGAAAAGAATAAAAAGGCCTTGTGCATCGCAAGCTGCTCCCGAAACGGCCATGATCGGGATGGAGACCGTCTGGTCAAGCCCTTGCTGAACCAACGGGGATTCCGCGCCGGACAGTTGCCGTGCGAAAACGCCCATCTATAGTGAAGCCGGTTGTTGATCATGGACGGGAAATGGCAGGCAGCGGACACTTGCAGGGCGGCATCGGGAGGGAGCGCATAAAAGCTCTGCATGAGAGGGAGGCGGAAGCATTCCGCAAGGCCCGCCCCGAAACCGCCGCCAGACTTGGCAACGGCATTGCCGGCTTCCTCGACGGCGTGCCGATGCACTGGATGAAGGACTGGCCGACGCCTTTTCCCATACTGGTCGATCAGGCGCGCGGCGCCGCCATCACCGACATAGACGGCAACCGGCTGGACGATTTCTGCCTTGGCGACACCGGCTCCATGTTCGGCCATTCGCCGCCACCGGTGGCGCGCGCCATTCGCCGGCAGGCCGGGCGCGGCCTCACCTACATGCTGCCCTCAAACGATGCGCTGGCCATCGGTCCGCTGTTGCAGGAGAAATTCGGCCTGCCCTTCTGGCAGATCGCCACCACGGCCACAGACGCCAACCGCTTCGCGCTGCGCGTCGCCCGCGCCGTTACGGGGCGCGAAAAGATCCTCATCTTCAACGGCTGCTATCATGGCTCGGTGGACGAGACCATGGTGCGGCTGAAGGACGGAAAGCCGATCAACCGGCCGGGACTGGCCGGTGAATTCCGCGACCTGACGCGCACCGCGAAGATCGTGGAGTTCAACGACATCGCGGCCCTTGAGGCAGCCCTTGCCGACAGGGACGTCGCCTGCGTCATCACCGAACCGGTGTTGACCAATTCCTGCATGGTGCTGCCCGATCCGGGTTTCCATGACGCCCTGCGCCGCCTTGCGCGCGATGCCGGAACGCTGCTGCTGATCGACGAGACGCACACCATTTCGACCGGCCCCGGCGGTTATACGCAGGCATACGGTCTGGAGCCGGACCTGTTCGTGCTCGGCAAGCCGGTGGCCGGCGGCGTGCCGACCAGCGTGTGGGGCATGAGCGAGGACGTCGCTTCTCGCTACGCCGATTACAGGCGCACCCATGAACCCGGCTATTCCGGCATGGGCACCACGCTGTCGGCCAATCCGCTGCAATTCGCGGCCATGCGCGCCACGCTCGAAGAGGTGATCACGGAGGATAACTACGCCCATATGGAGCATCTCGCCCGCCGTCTCGACGCCGGGCTCACCGCCGTCATCGACCGTTTCCGGCTGCCCTGGCATGTCGCAAGGGTTGGCGCGCGCGTCGAGTTCATCTGCGCGCCGGGTCCACTGAAAAACGGCGGCGAGGCCGAAGCCGCCCATGCGCCCGAACTGGAAGCAGCGCTCCATGTCGCGCTGGTCAACCGCGGCGTGCTGATCGCCCCCTTCCACAACATGATGCTGATTTCCCCTGCCACGAGGCCCGCGCAGGTGGACCGGCTGATCCGCGCCTTCTGCGATGTCGTGAAACGGCTCACCGATTGATCATCCCGCTTCCGTCGATTACCCGTGTCGGTAAATCGGCATTCCTTTCCGGAGATACCCATCATGACCTCCCCTTCGGGCTCGACGCCCGGCGAAGCCCAGGCTTTTCTCGACGCTCATCCGGAGATCGAAGCCTTCGACATCGTGCTGACCGACGCCAACGGCGTCGGGCGTGGCAAGATCATCCGCCGCCATGAATTGACGGGCCTCTACCAGGGCGGCCGGCACATGCCGATTTCGATCCTCGGGCTCGACATCACCGGCGAGGACGTGCACGAGACCGGGCTGATCTGGGATTCAGGCGACGGCGACCTGCGCGCCTGGCCGATCCCCGGCACTCTC
This sequence comes from Aquamicrobium ahrensii, assembly GCF_040545755.1. NCBI lineage: Bacteria > Pseudomonadati > Pseudomonadota > Alphaproteobacteria > Hyphomicrobiales > Phyllobacteriaceae > Aquamicrobium > Aquamicrobium ahrensii. The sequence continues at coordinate 230,549 of NZ_JBEPMN010000002.1, read as the reverse complement.
GTTCCGCTCCACGGCACCAGTCCGGCACGCGGACAGGTGCTGTTGGCCATGCACCACCTCGACGGCGCGCCGATGAGTTCGGACCCGCGCCACGCGCTGGCGCGGCAGGTGGCGAAGCTTGCCGAAAAGGGCCTGCATCCGGCCGGCGCATTCGAGCTGGAATTTTTCCTGCTCGCCAATGAGCGCGACACCGAGGGCAAGGTGCAACCGGCGGGAGCGGTGCTGGACGGCAGGCGCTCGGCCAAGACGGAGGTCTATTCCGTCGATCACCTGCACGGCATGGAGCCGTTGTTCTCGGATATTTACGCGGCGGCGAAGGAACAGGGCATACCTGCCGAAACCGTTATTTCGGAATACGCGCCCGGTCAGTACGAGCTTACGCTTAACTATCGCAAGGATGTGTTGCGCGCCGCCGACGATCTGGTGATGCTGAAGCGCATCGTGCGCGCACAGGCGCGCCGCCATGGCGTCACCGCCTGTTTCATGGCCAAGCCCATCGAACAATATGCAGGCTCCGGCATGCATCTGCATGTGTCGCTGCTCGACCGGGACGGACAGAACGCCTTTACCGAAACGCCCGGTGAGACGTTGTCGCTGCTGCTGCTCCATGCGCTGGGCGGGCTTGCCGCAACCATGGCCGAATCCATGCTGGTGTTTGCCCCTCACGCCAATTCCTGGCGGCGCTTCGTCTCGCAGTCCTATGCGCCGATAGCTCCGACATGGGGCGTCAACAACCGCTCGGTGGCCCTGCGCGTGCCGGCGGGAGACGCGAAAAACCGGCGCATCGAGCATCGTCCTTCCGGCGTCGACGCCAATCCCTATCTGGTCGCCGCCACCGTTCTGGCCGGCATCGCCAGAGGCATGGACGACGAACTCGATCCCGGACCCGAGACGACCGGCAACGGCTATGAGGCGGATAGTGGCGACAGCGCGATGCCGGCGGACTGGCGGGCGGCGATCGAGGCGGCCAAAGCGTCCGCGTTCCTGCGCGAGGCGTTGGGCACGGATCTGCACAACACCTTCTGCGCCATCAAGCAGGCCGAATATTTCCGCGTCGCGCGTACGGTGAACGAACTGGACTACCACCTCTATCTGCACGAGGTGTAGGCATAATATGTAAGTATTTGCTTACATAAAGCTTCAGCGCACCAATATGGCGCGCAGATCGTTGACATTGGTGCCGGTTGGGCCGGGCGCGAACAGATCGCCCACCGCATCGAACGCCGTCCAGGCATTATTGGCGGCCAGCAGGGCCCGCGCATCGACGCCAGACGCGCGCATGCGCTTAACGGTTTCGCCGTCGCAGAAAGCGCCGGCATTGTCCTCGGAGCCGTCGATGCCGTCAGTGTCGGCGGCCAGCGCCTGGATACCATCGAACCCATCGACGCCGAGCGCCAAGGACAGCAGGAACTCGGTGTTGCGGCCGCCCTTGCCCTTGGAGCGCAGCGTCACTGTCGTCTCGCCGCCTGACAAAAGCAGCACCGGCTTTTGAAAAGGCCGGTTGCGCGTCGCGATTTCGCGGGCGATGGCCGCGTGGACGGAGCCGACCTCGCGCGCCTCGCCCTCGATGGAATCGGACAGGATGACGGCCTCGACACCCTGCCTTTTCGCCTCCGCAGCGGCGGCTTCCAGCGAGACGGCGGCCGAGGCGATGAGCTTCACCTCGTTGCGGGCGAAACGCTCGTCGTTGGGGCGCGGCGCATCGGCTTCCGGCGAGTTGAGGTGCGCCATCACCGCCTCGGGCAGTTCGATGCCGTAAGTCTGGACAGCCTTCAGCGCATCGGCGCGGCTGGCCGCATCAGGAACGGTGGGACCGGAGGCAACCAGAGCGGGATTGTCGCCGGGAATGTCGGAGACGATGAGCGAGACGACGCGCGCCGGATGGGCCGCCGCCGCCAGCCGTCCGCCCTTGATGGCGGAGACATGCTTGCGGATGGCGTTCATGACCGAGATCGGCGCGCCGGAAGCGAGCAGCGCCTCGTTGACGGCGATCTCGTCCGCGAGCGTCAGTGAACCGGCCGGGGCCGGCAGCAGGGCCGAGCCGCCGCCGCAGACCAGCGCCACGACGAGATCGTCCTCGCTCAGCCCTTCCACTTGCCGCAGCAGGCGCTGCGCGGCTTGCAGGCCGGCCTCGTCCGGCACCGGATGAGCTGCCTCGATCACCTCGATGCGGGTCGTGGGCGCGCCATAGCCGTAGCGGGTGACCACAAGGCCTTCGAGCGGACCGTTCCAGACCTTTTCAAAGGCAGCCGCCATCTGGGCCGCCCCCTTGCCGGCGCCGACGACGACGGTGCGCCCTTTGGGCCGCTCCGGCAGGTGGCCGCTGATCGTGCGCTCCGGATCGGCGGCGGCGACGGCCGCTTCGAAGATCGACGTGAGAAACGGCTTCGGGTCCACGCTCACAGGCTCCTCCCCATTGACGCCGTTTCTTTGTACGGCCTGACTTGCGCCGTCAAGCCGCGTGACCTTCAGCCGCCCAGGATGCTCCTGGCGGGCTTTCCAGCTACGTAGACCTCGCGCACGGCGCGGTCGTCGCCCAGCGTCTGCAACAGGAAAAGCTCCTCGGCCAGCGACTTCACCGTTTCCATGCGCAGTTCCATGACGGAGGTGGCGCGGCTGTCCAGCACGATGATGTCGGCATCCGTGCCTTCATCCAGCGTACCCACCCGGTCGGCGATGGAAAGCGCTTCGGCGTTGCCGCGCGTGATCTGCCAGAAGGACTGGAACGGGTTCAGTTTCTCGCCCTGCAGGGCGATCACCTTGTAGCCCTCGTCCATGGTGCGCAGCATGGAATAGTTGGTGCCGCCGCCGACGTCGGTCGCGGCGGCGATGCGCAGGGGCTTCTCCCGGCGGCGATAGCGCTGGTAATCGAACAGCCCGGAGCCGAGGAACAGGTTGGATGTGGGGCAGAACACGGCCACCGAACCCATATCGGAAAGCGTGTCCGCCTCGCGCTCCGAAAGATGGATAGAGTGGCCGAGCAGCGTGCGCCGCCCCAGCAGACCGTATTGTGCATAAACGTCCGTATAGTCCTTCGCCTGGGGATAGAGTTCGCAGGTGTAGGCGATCTCGGCATGGTTTTCCGACAGATGCGTCTGGATGTGCAGATCCGGAAATTCCTTCGCCAGCGCGCCGGCCATCTCCATCTGTTCGGGCGTGGAGGTGATGGCGAAGCGCGGCGTGACGGCATAGTGCTGGCGGCCCTTGCCGTGCCATTCCGCGATCAGCGCCTTCGAATCGTCATACGCCGATTGCGGCGTGTCCGTGAGCGCATCCGGCGCATTGCGATCCATCATCACCTTGCCGGCGATGTTGAGCATGTTGCGATCGTGCGACTCGGCGAAAAACGCCTCGGCCGATTCCTTGTGCACCGAGCAATAGGCGGCGACCGTGGTGGTGCCGTGGCGGATCATCTCGTCAAGAAACAGCCGCGCGATGCGACGGCCATGCTGCGCGTTCAGGAATTTCGTTTCTTCCGGGAAGGTGTAGGTGTTGAGCCATTCCAGCAGTTCCGCCCCATAGGAGGCGATGACCTGCATTTGCGGGAAGTGCGCATGCGCGTCGATGAAGCCCGGCATCAGCAGATGCGGCCGGTGATCGACTTTTCTTGCGTCTTCGCCGGCTTTCGCCGCTACCTCCGTATAGGAGCCTGTGGCGACGATCCTGCCTTCCCGGACCAGCAGGCCGCCATCTTCCTCGTAGCGCCATGCGCCCTGATCGTCGATCGCTTCCGGCCAGCGCAGGAAAGTAAGCGTGCGGCCGCGCAGAAGGGTTTCGGTCATGGCAAATTCCCTGGCTTTACTTACTGAAGACGATCCGGCGCGTCTGTCCCGCCGGAAGGCTTACATCATTCGCGCCCGTCTTCGAACCAGGCGACGAGCAACTGGCGTTCCCGGTCCGTCATCTGGGTGACGTTGGCCGGCGGCATGGCATGGCTGCGGCCGGCCTGCAGATAGATTTCACGGGCATGGGAAGCAATGGCCTCGTCACTGTCCAGCTCCACGCCCTTCGGGGCATGATAGATGCCGTCATAGAACGGTTCGGCGGCATGACACATGGCGCAGCGCCCCATCACCGTGTCGCGAACGGCTGGAAAATGGGTCGAGGCGATGTAGACCTCGCCGGTTGCGGATGCCGCCTTCGGCTCGCCGGTCAGCACCTTCGGCACGGTCGACAGCCAGATGATGATGACGAACAGGATCGCGGCGACCAGCCATGTCCAGGTCGGGTTGCCCTTGCGGGCATGGCCGGTGTTGAAATAGTGGCGGATAAGCACGCCGATCAGGAACACCAGAGACGCGATCACCCAATTGTATTGCGTGGCGAACGCCAGCGGATAGTGGTTCGACAGCATCAGGAACAGCACAGGCAAGGTCAGGTAGTTGTTGTGCACCGACCGCTGCTTGGCGATCATGCCATATTTCGGGTCCGGCTTGCGGCCGGCGATAAGATCGGCCACCACGATCTTCTGGTTGGGAATGATGACCATGAAGACGTTGGCCGACATGATGGTGGCGGTGATGGCGCCCAGATGGAGGAAGGCGGCGCGGCCGGTGAACAGATGCGTCAGCCCCCAGGCGATGAACACCAGGACGATGTAAAGCACGATCATCAGGCCGGTGTCGCTCTTGCCGAGAGAGAACTTGCACAGATTGTCATAGAACAGCCAGCCGACGCCGATGGTGGCCAGCGAGATGGCGATGCCGACCGGCACCGAGACATCGAGCACGTTAGGGTCGATCAGGAAAAGGTCCGCGCCCGCATAGTAGACCACGCATAGCAGCGCGAAACCCGACAGCCACGTGGCGTAGCTCTCCCATTTGAACCATGTGAGATGCTCCGGCATCGCCGCCGGTGCGACCAGATATTTCTGGATATGGTAGAAACCGCCGCCGTGAACCTGCCACTCCTCGCCGAATGCGCCTTCAGGCAGGCCGGGACGCTGCCGCAGTCCAAGATCGAGCGCCACGAAATAAAAAGACGAACCGATCCAGGCGATTGCGGTGATGACGTGCAGCCAGCGCACGGCAAACGACAACCAATCCCAGAAAATCGCGAAATCCAGCATGCTCCACCCCTTTTCGGCAGAGAACGACTTTAAGGACTGGTTCCTGAACGAAAAGGGGCCAATGGCACGAGGACTTTCAAAAAAAAATGGAAAATACTATCGTCGTTTCACGCAGCTTCATGAAAGCCACGAAATCCGCATGGCCTATCTCGACAATATCGCCGTATTCGTCCGTGTCGTCGAACTTGGAAACCTTTCGGCGGCGGGGCGCGACATGCGCATTTCCCCGGCGGTCGCATCCAACCGGATCAAGGAGCTGGAAAAGCACCTCGGCGTGCGGCTGTTCAACCGCACCACGCGTCAGCTCATGCCGACCGAGCACGGCACCGTGTTCTACAATGGAGCCAAGCAGATTCTGGATGCGGTGAATGAAGCTGAAGCCGCAGTCACGGCTTTATCCGGCCAGCCGCGCGGCACAATCCGCGTCACCGCGCCGCTGGGGCTTGGCCGCCGGCTGATCGCCTCCGGCATACCGGAATTCCACGATAAGTACCCTGATATCGAAGTGCGCCTGCGCCTCTCCGACCACAATGTCGATATCCTCAAGGAAGGCATCGATGTCGCATTCCGGCTGGGGGTCATTGAGGATTCGTCGCTGCGCCTGCGCGGCATCATGGAATGCGAGCGGGTGCTGGTCGCCTCCCCGAATTATCTGGAGCGGCGCGGAGAGCCCGCCAGCATCGGCGAACTCATCGAGAAGAAGCACGATTGCCTGATGCTGCGCTATCCGGGCTCTCGCGAGTTCTACTGGATATTGCAGACGCCTTCAGGACCGCAGAAATTCGAGTTTCGCGGCCCTTATGACAGCGACGACGGCGATGTGCTGACGGAATGGGCGCTCGGCGGGCGGGGCATCGTCAACAAGCCCCGTTTCGAGGTGGAGCCTTATCTGCGCGACGGACGCCTGAGCGTGATCCTTGCGCAAACGCCGCCCGCTTCTGTGCAACTGGCCGCCGTCTATCCGCACAAGAAGCTGCAGGACCCCAAGGTGCGTCTGCTACTCGACTTCATGGCGGAGCGCTGCCAGCGGCTTATCCGCGAAGCTCTGGCTCAGCGGCCGGGGAATATGGCTGCCAAATAGCCGCAGGGTGCTTGAGGAACCGATTTCGCAGACGCACATTGTTGAATGAGGTGGCGTGGTTTCGCTGCGCCGCATCGATCAATCATGGAAGGGAGTCTCCAATGGCAACGATTCAGACCCGTAACGACCTGAAGTCCAACACTCGCGCCTCGTCCATCGAAGTTCTGAACGCGCGGCTGGCGGACGCCATCGATCTGGCGCTGATCACCAAACAGGCGCACTGGAACGTGAAGGGTCCTCTATTCATTGCCATTCACGAAATGCTCGACACTTTCCGCGCCGAACTGGACGGTCATGTCGACACCATCGCGGAACGCGCCGTTCAGCTCGGCGGAACCGCGCTCGGCACGTCGCAAATTGTCGCCAAGGAAAGTACGCTGAAAGCCTATCCGACCGACATCCACAAGACCAAGGATCATCTGGCGGCACTGATCGACGCCTATGCCGCAGCCGCGAAGAATGCGCGGGCCGCCATCGACGAGACGGACGAGGCCGGCGACGCCGATACGGCCGATATCTTCACCGGCTATTCGCGTTCGCTCGACAAGTTCCTGTGGTTCCTGGAAGCCCACACGCAGGAAAAGGAATAAGCCTTATCCATGCCTTGCCGGGAGGCCGCTCGCGGCCTTCCGGTTCGGGCGGGCGCGCACTTCCGCCGCATCTTCATGCGACGAGGCCAGCGCAGACATGATCTCTGCGGCGGCAAGCGCTGCGATCACCGCCGGGCGCTTGTCCCGCACGGCCTCTCCGCCGATGGGCGAGACGAGATGCAAAAACTCTTCTTCAGAGCCGCCGGCGACCTTCACAAACCAGCTCCGGAAGGTGGCCTTCTTGGTTTTTGAGCCGATCATGCCGACATAGGCCGCATCACGCCGCTTCAGGGCTTCGGCGACAATCAGAAAATCCAGCGCATGGTCATGGGTCAGAATGGCGAAAGCCGACCCGGCCGGCGCTGCGCGCACCACCTCTTCCGGCATTGGCGTCAACATCGTTCCGACACCGGGGGCCATGCCTTCCAGTTCGTTGGCGCGCGTCTCCACCACTATCGCCTGAACCGGCAGCAGGGCCAACGCCGCGGCCATCGCCTTGCCGACATGGCCTCCGCCGAAAATATAGAGATGCGGCAGCATCGCATCCTCCTGCTCGGCCTCACAGATCAGGGCCGCGGCCAGCGCGTCATCGCCAGGCCTGATCTCGACCTCGACGCGCCCGCCGCAGCACTGGCCGATTTCCGGCCCCAGCGGCACATCGAGCATGGTGGATGAATCACTCCGTCCGCCAAGAATCTGCCGGGCCTTGTCGATGGCCATATATTCGAGCTGGCCGCCCCCGATGGTGCCATATGTGGTCAGGGACGACACCAGCATCCACGTACCGGCTTCGCGCGGCGTGGAGCCTTTCGTGCCGGCCACCCTGACCAGCGCGAACCTGCCCGCGCCGGAAAGGAAGGATTTCAGGGTGTGAACGGTCGGGGCCACTTCATGCCTCCGCACATTTCCCGGTCCGACAAGGAGACAAATCTTTCATGCCCATAAGATAGGTTCCCAATGCGGCCTTCGCTACTTTGCGACCTGCGCCTTCAAGCGCTCCACGGCCATCAGCACCCGTTCCGGCGTGGCGGGCGCGTCGAGGCGCGGGCAAACCCTGTGACCGGCAACGCTGGCCACCGCATCCGACAGGGCATGCAGCACGGAAAGGCCCAGCGGCAGCGGCGGCTCGCCAACCGCCTTGGAACGGTGGATGGTGGGCTCATACGCCTCGGACCAGTCGGTCAGTTCCACGTTGAAGATCTTCGGGCGGTCGGAGGCCAGCGGTATCTTGTAGGTGGAGGGCGCGTGGGTGCGCAGGCGGCCCTTGTCGTCCCACCACAGTTCCTCGGTGGTCAGCCAGCCCATGCCCTGAATAAACCCGCCTTCGACCTGACCGATATCGATCGCCTTGTTCAGCGAGCGGCCGGTGTCGTGCAGAATATCGGTGCGCTCCACCACATATTCCCCGGTCAGCGTGTCGACCGACACTTCCGAGCAGGCGGCGCCATAGGCGTAATAATAGAAGGCGTGGCCGCGCCCCCTGGCGCGGTCCCAGTGGATTTTCGGCGTCTTGTAGAAGCCGGCCGCCGAAAGCTGGATGCGGTTCATATAGGCCTGACGCACCAGTTCGTTGAAGGGTATTTCCTCGTTGCCGACGCGCACCCGGTTGGGCAGGAACACCACCTGATCGCGCGGTATCTGATGCGTTTCGGCGGCGAAATCGATCAGGCGATCCTTGATCTGGCGCGCCGCATCCTGCGCCGCCATGCCGTTCAGATCCGCGCCGGACGAGGCGGCGGTGGGCGAGGTGTTGGGCACCTTGGCGGTCGTGGTGGCGGTGATCTTGACCCGATCGAGGTCGATCTGGAATTCCTCGGCCACCACCTGCGCCACCTTGAGATGCAGGCCCTGTCCCATCTCGGTGCCACCGTGGTTCATGTGCACGGACCCGTCGGTATAGACATGCACCAGCGCGCCGGCCTGGTTGGACTCGGTCTTGGTGAAGGAGATGCCGAATTTGACCGGCGTCAGCGCCAGACCGCGCTTGACCACCGGGCTGCCGGCATTGAATTCGGCAATCGCCTTGCGCCGTCCGGCATAGTCGGCGCTCTCCTCCAGTTCCGCCACGATGCGCTGGATGATGCAATCTTCCACCTTCTGGTGGTAGGGGGTGAGATTGCGTTCTCCCGCGACGCCCATCGCATCGTAGAAATTGAGCTTGCGGATTTCCAGCGGGTCCTTGCCCGTAGCGAAAGCCACCTCGTCGATGACGCGCTCCGCGCCGACCATGCCCTGCGGCCCGCCGAATCCCCGGAACGCGGTGTTCGACACGGTGTTGGTGTAGAGTGGTGCGGATTTCGCATGCACATGCGGGAAGAAATAGGCGTTGTCGCAATGAAACAGCGCGCGGTCGCCCACCGGGCCTGACAGGTCTGCGGAAAAACCGGCGCGTAGCGCAAAGGTGTAGTCGATGCCGAGAATGCGGCCTTCCTCGTCGAAGCCGACATCGTAGTCGATGGCGAAGTCGTGCCGCTTGCCCGTCGCGGTCATATCCTCGTCGCGGTCGAGACGCAGCTTGACGGCGCGCTTCAGTTTCTTGGCCGAGATCGCGGCCAGCACCGCGCACTGGTTGGCCTGCGTTTCCTTGCCCCCGAAGCCGCCGCCCATGCGGCGCACCTCGACCGCGACAGAGTGGCTCGGCACGCCGAGCGCGTGGGCGATCATATGCTGGGTCTCGCTCGGGCCCTGCGTGGAGCAATAGACGAGAACGTCCTCGTCCTCGCCGGGAATGGCCAGCGACACCTGGCCCTCAAGATAGAAATGGTCCTGCCCGCCAAGGCGCATGCGCCCCTTCACCCGGCGCGGCGCTTCCGTCAGCGCGGTAGCCGCATCGCCGCGTTTCAGCGTCAGCGGCGTGGTCACCTGCCTGTGCGTCTCGACATCGAGGTCCCAGATGTCGATGACCGCCGGCTGCTCCTCATATTCGATCTTCGCCAGCCTTGCGGCGCGGCGCGCCTGCTCGCGCGTCTCGGCGACGACGCAGAAAACCGGCTGTCCGTGGAATTCGACCTTGCCATCCGCGAGCACCGGATCGTCATTCATGCCGCTTGGCGAAATATCGTTGACGCCGGGCACGTCCTCATGGGTGAGCACATCGACCACGCCGGGCGCAGCCCGCACGGCCGAGAGGTCCATCGACCTGATGACGCCATGGGCGACATTCGCGAGGCCGAGGCCGGCATGAAGCGTGCCGGCCGGCTCCACCATATCGTCTATATAGATCGCCGCGCCGGTGACATGCTTGTGCGCGGAATCGTGACGTGGCGAGGCGTGGACGCCACCGACGATCTTCTCGGCCTTGAGGTCTGATGCGTGTTTCGTCATCGATCTTGCCTCCCCGGCGCGCAAGCGCCGTGCGCCGGCTCAAGCCGCCGCTGTATATCTCGACACATGCGCCGAAACCTTGGCCCCGGATGTTTCCAGATGGAAGCGGCGCAGCAGGTTTTTCGCCGCCAGCATACGGTATTCCGCCGTGGCGCGCATGTCGGTCAGGGGTGTAAAGTCCTGCTCATAGGCGGGAATCGCCGCTTCAATGGTCGCCTGCGTCCACGGCTTTCCGGTCAACGCGGCCTCGACCGCGTTCGCCCGTTTCGGCGTCGCCGCCATGCCGCCATAGGCGATGCGCATCGCCTTCACCGCGCCGTCGGCGGCGAGTTCGAGATGGAACGCGCCGAGCGTTGCGGTGATGTCTTCCTCGCGGCGCTTGGAAATCTTGTGAACGGCATAGTGAACGCCCTCGCCCGGCGCCGGGACATGCACGGCCTCGACGAACTCGCCGGGCTGGCGGTCCTGCTTGCCATAGGCGATGAAGAACTCCTCCAGCGGGATCGTGCGCCTGGCTGCGCCCTTGCGCAGGGTGAGCGTGCCGCCCAGCGCGATCAGCGCAGGCGGCATGTCGCCGATCGGCGAGCCGTTGGCGATGTTGCCGCCGATGGTGCCCATATTGCGCACCTGCTCACCGCCGATGCGGGAAATCAGCGCGCCGAGCGCGGGAATGCGCCGCGACAGGAAATCGAAAGCCTCATTGTAGGTGACGCCCGCACCGATGGTGACGACGCCGCCTTCCTCCCGCGTCGAACGCAATTCCTCCACACCGCCGACAAATACGGCCGGCGAGATGTTGCGCATCATCTTGGTGACCCACAGGCCGACATCGGTCGAGCCGGCCACCACGGTCGCCTTCGGCTCCGCCTCCAATATGGCGGCGAGGTCATCGACATCGGCCGGCACGATGAACCGTTCCCCATCCTCGCCGACCTCGACGCGGGAACCGTCGTCCATGGCAGCAAGCCGCTCCAGTATCGACTTGCGCTCCAACGCCAACGGATCTTCGGCAGCCCCGCCATAGGACGAAATGGCGCGCGCGGAACGGATGATCGCCTCATAGCCGGTGCAGCGGCACAGATTGCCCTGAAGCGATTTCTCGATCTCGTAATCGGACGGGTTCGGCGAGCGCATCCACAAACCGTAGAGCGACATGACAAAACCCGGCGTGCAGAAGCCGCATTGCGAGCCGTGAAAATCGACCATCGCCTGCTGCACCGGATGCAGCCCGCCCTCGTTCCGCGCCAGATGCTCGACCGTCACCACATGGCAGCAATCCAGCGAGCCCATGAAGCGGATGCAGGCGTTGACGCCCTCATAAACCAAGTCGCCGCCAACCCGCTTGCCAACCAGAACGGTGCAGGCCCCGCAGTCGCCCTCGGCGCAACCTTCTTTCGTGCCGCGCAGGTTGCGCGACAGGCGCAGCCAATCGAGCAGCGTCTGGTCGGGCGCGGCCGAGGTCAGCACCACATCGCGATCGTTCAGAATGAAGCGTAGCTCGTTGCGTATTGCTGCGACCATCGCTTTAGCTCCCCCGATAGGTGGAGTATCCGTAGGGCGATATCAGTAAAGGCACGTGATAGTGCTTCGGTTCCGCCATGCCGAAACGGATGGGCACGATATCGAGGAAGGCCGGCTCCGGCAGCGCCGCACCCTGCCCGCGCAGATAGTCGCCGGCCGCGAACACCAGCTCATATTCGCCGGCGCGGAATTCATCACCCGCCAGCAGCGGCGCGTCGCAACGGCCGTCCGAATTGGTGACGGCGCGCTTGAGCGCTATCCGGTCGCCGCCCTCGATGCGAAACAACTCTATGGACAGTCCCGCGGCGGGTTTCCCCGATGCCGTATCGAGCACATGCGTGGTCAGACGGCCACCGGCCGCCTCTGCCTTTGCTCCCACTTGATCGCCTCCCGTTCAAGGTACGCCAGAATTGCAGCGTTTGATTGTGCGCCATTTAAGAGCGTGGCATAAGCCCCGCAGCAGGGCGGAGGCACAAAAACACTTTCAAATTTTTTGGGGGGAATGCCAATCTTTCCCTTTGGATAATCTGGGATCGTAATCACCTGCCTGGAGATTGTCGAACATGCGTTATCTGCGTGACATGCGCGGCTATGGAGCCAATCCGCCGGATGCAGCCTGGCCGGGTGGCGCGCATGTGGCGGTGCAGTTCGTGGTCAACTACGAGGAAGGCGGCGAAAACTGCATCCTTCACGGCGACAAGGCGTCCGAGGCGTTCCTGTCCGAGGTGGCCGGCGCGGCGCCGTGGCCAGGCAAGCGCCACTGGAACATGGAGTCCATCTACGAATATGGCGCCCGCGCCGGCTTCTGGCGTCTGCACCGGCTGTTCAGCGAAGCGAATGTGCCGGTCACCGTCTATGGCGTCGCTTCGGCGCTTGCGCGTTCGCCGGACCAGGTCGCCGCCATGCAGGCGGCCGACTGGGAAATCGCCACGCACGGACTGCGCTGGATCGACTATCGCGATCATGAGGAAGAGGCCGAGCGCGCCGATCTCGTCGAGGCGATCCGGCTGCATACGGAAGTGGTGGGCGAGCGGCCGCAGGGCATGTATCTTGGACGCACCTCGGTCTGGTCGGTTCGCCTGGCCGCAGCCGAAGGCGGCTTCGACTACATCTCCGACACCTATGACGACGACCTGCCCTACTGGCTCGACCATGACGGCCATGGCAACGCCATCCCGCCACAACTGGTCATCCCCTACACGCTGGACGCCAACGACATGCGCTTCGCCATTCAGGCAGGCTTCACCGAGGGCGAACAATTCTTCACCTACCTGAAGGACACCTTCGACACGCTTTATGACGAAGGCAAGGGTGGCCACGCCAAGATGATGTCGATCGGCCTGCATTGCCGCCTGATCGGCCGTCCGGGCCGCGTGGCGGCGCTCAAGCGCTTCATCGACTATGTGAAAAGCCACGACAAGGTGTGGCTGCCGCGCCGCATCGACATCGCCCGGCACTGGAAGGAACACCACCCTTACAAGGCGCCGGCGCTGCGCCCCTCACGGATGGACCAAGCGAGCTTCGTCGAGGCCTTCGGCGGCATCTTCGAGCATTCGCCATGGATCGCCGAGCGCGCTTTCGGGCTGGAACTGGGCCCGGCTCATGACAGCGCCGGCGGGCTGCACAACGCGCTGTGCCGCGCCTTCCGCTCCGCAACAGACGCCGAACGGCTGAGCGTGCTCACCGCCCACCCCGATCTTGCCGGCAAGCTGGCGCAGGCCAGACGCCTGACGCCGGAATCGACCGTCGAGCAGGCTTCCGCCGGCCTCGACGCCCTGACCGACGTCGAGCGTGAAACCTTCACGCGGCTCAACGCCGCCTATGTGGAGAAGTTCGGCTTCCCCTTCATCATCGCGGTCAAGGACAACACCAAAGCAACCATCCTCGACGCCTTCCGCAAGCGCATCGACAGCGACCGCGACACCGAGTTCGCAACGGCCTGCCGTCAGGTGGAGCGTATCGCCCGGCTTCGCCTCCAGGACCTCCTGCCTCTCTAGGACTTCAGAATGGATATGACCGCCATGCCAGCACGCACCTATTATGCACCGCAGGGCGGCCTGCCGCCCCAGAGCGACCTGATCACCGACCGCGCCGTGTTCACCGACGCCTATGCGGTGATCCCGCGCCGGGAGTTCACCGACATCGTCGCCTCCTACCTCCCGTTCTGGGACAAGACCCGGCTGTGGGTGATCGCCCGTCCGCTCTCCGGTTTCGCCGAGACCTTCTCGCAATACATCATGGAAGTGCAGCCGGGCGGCGGCAGCGACCGGCCCGAGCCCGACGCCGACGCGGAAGGCGTGCTGTTCGTGGTCGAGGGCGAGATCAGCGTGACGATGGACGGCGTAAACCATCGCCTCACCCCGGGCGGCTACGCCTTCCTGCCGCCGGCAAGCGGCTGGACCCTGCGGAACGACGGCCAGCAAACGGCCCGCTTCCACTGGATTCGCAAGGCCTACGAATTCGTCGACGGCATCGAACCGCCCGATGCGATCTTCACCAACGAGAACGATATCGAACCGACCGCCATGCCCGATACGGACGGCAAATGGGCAACCACCCGCTTCGTCGATCCGGTGGATATCCGCCACGACATGCATGTCACGATCGTCACGTTCAAGCCTGGCGGCATCATCCCCTTCCCGGAAACCCACGTCATGGAGCACGGGCTCTATGTTCTGGAAGGCAAGGCGGTCTACCGTCTCAACCAGGACTGGGTCGAGGTGGAAGCCGGCGACTACATGTGGCTGCGCGCCTTCTGTCCGCAGGCCTGCTATGCGGGCGGCGGCGGCGATTTCCGCTATCTCCTCTACAAAGACGTGAACCGGCATGCGGCGCTGGGCGGCTTCGGGAGACAGGGATGAACGCCGCCATCGTCGCCCGACCGCTGACGCGCGCCAGCTTCGCGGATTTTGGCGACGTCATCGACACCGATTGCGACACCCATTATCCGATCAATGGAGGCAAGTGCGAACGCTATCATGATCTCGCCAGGGTGGAGGCAGCCGGACCGAACGGCCGGGTGCTGATCTCGATCTTTTGCGGCACCCCTTACGAATTCCCCCTCGGCCTCTCCATGGTCGAGCGCCATCCGTTCGGCAGCCAGGCCTTCATGCCGCTGTCGCCGCGCCCCTTCATGGTGGTGGTCTGCCCGGACGGGCCGGACGGCCCCGGCACGCCGCAAGCCTTCGTCACCGCGCCCGGACAGGGCGTGAACTACCATCGTAATGTCTGGCACGGCGTCCTGACCCCTGTCGGCGAACCGCAAAGCTTCATAGTGGTCGATCGCGGGGGCGACGGCTCCAACCTTGAGGAGTTCCACTTCTCACACCCATACGAGATTCGGCTGCCGGAGGGATTTCAGGCATGAGCGACGTTTCCCTGATCGACCGCCTTCTAGACGTCATCGAAAACGACATCGTTCCGAAGACGGCAGAAGGGGTGTCGAAGGGAAACAAGCTTTTCGGCGCGGCGCTGCTGCGCAAGGCCGACCGGTCGCTGGTGCTGGCCGAAACCAACAATGAAATCGAAAATCCGTTGTGGCACGGAGAGATGCACTGCCTGAAACGCTTCTACGAAATGCCGAAGGCCGAGCGCGTCGATACGCAGGACGCGATCTTTCTTTCCACGCACGAGCCCTGTTCGCTGTGCCTGTCGGCCATCACCTGGGCCGGCTTCGACAACTTCTACTACCTCTTCAGCCACGAGGATTCGCGCGACAGCTTCGCCATCCCGCATGACCTGAAAATTCTCAAGGAGGTCTTCACGCTGGAACCGGGCGGCTACAATACCGAGAACGCCTATTGGAAAAGTTTTTCAATTCGCAAACTGGCGCGCGCAGCGCCGCAGGGAGAGCGGGAACGGCTGGAAAAGCGCATTTCGGCGATTTCCTCCCGCTATGAGGCGCTGTCCGCCACCTATCAGGCGGGGAAGAATCGAAACGATATCCCGTTGAATTAACAACTTTTCTGTTTGCGACATTTCGAAGCGTCGCCTTCCGGACGAAAGCACGAAGGCTCTTTGAATAAACCGTTATTTTCAGGCCTCAAACCCGCCTGAGCCAACGACTCTTGTCCATTTGCGACATCTTCTGCGCAGTCCCATTGCGGCCCCATGACGCCGGGTTAATCCAGTTGCGGCATGCAAATTACGCCAGCGTATGTCGCATACAGTCCGGTTACGGGTTGACCCAGACCGCATTATTCATCGTAATTGAAAAAATAAAAACGGCCACAGGGTCGAACCACAGAGTGAGGGAGCTCTAGAAATGTCAGGCGAACTGGATTTTTTAAGCCGTGCCGTTGCCACGGGCAAACTTAGCCGGCGTGATTTCCTCGGCCGCGCCGCGGCGCTCGGCGTCAGCGCGGCGCTGGCGAACACCATGCTTTCAGGCGCCGCGCGCGCGCAGACGCCGCAAAAAGGCGGCGCCCTCAAGATGGGCCTTGTCGGGGGCGAATCCACCAACAGCCTCGACCCGGCCCAGTTCCTGACCCAGGTGCCGCAGAACTTCGGCTCCACCTGGGGCGAATTGCTGGTGGTCCAGTCACCGGAAGACGGCAGCGCCCAGCCCGTGCTGGCGGAATCCTGGGACGCCTCCGACGACGCCTCCGAATGGTCGTTCAAGATCCGCAAGGGCGTCACCTTCCACAACGGCAAGGACCTCACGCCCGAAGACGTCGCACAGACCATCCGCCGCCACTCTGACGAAAACACCAAGTCGGCCGCGCTCGGCGTGCTGGGCGACATCGACGAGGTTGTGGTCGATGGCGAGAATGTCGTCTTCAAGCTCAAGCGCGGCAATGCGGACCTGCCGCTGCTGCTGACCGACTACCACCTGATCATCCAGCCCAATGGCGGCTATGACGACCCGACCGCCGGTATCGGCACCGGCCCCTACAAGGTGGAGGTGAACGAGCCCGGCGTGCGCCACATGGCGGTGAAGTATGACGGCTACTGGAACGACGATATCGGCCATGTCGGCTCCGTCGAGGTGATCGTCATGAACGACACCACCGCCCGCATGGCGGCGCTGCAATCCGGCCAGGTCCACATCATCAACCGCGTGGAGCCGAAGACGGTCGCCCTGCTCAAGCGCTCGCCCGGCGTGGTGGTTGTCAACGTGCCCTCCAAGGGCCACTACATCTTCCCGATGTTCTGCAACACCGCGCCCTTCGACAATGCGGACCTGCGCCTGGCGCTCAAGCTCGCCATCGACCGCGAGCAGATGGTGCAGCAGATCATGCAGGGCTACGCCTCGATCGGTAACGACTTCCCGATCTCCAAGAGCTACGCCCTCTATCCCGATGGCATAGAACAGCGGACCTACGATCCCGACCAGGCCAAGTTCCACTTCGAGAAATCCGGCCATAGCGGGCCGATCCTGCTGCGCACGTCGGACGTCGCCTTCCCCGGCGCGGTCGACGCCGCCCAGCTCTTCCAGCAGAGCGCGGCGAAGGCCGGCATCCAGATCCAGGTGCAGCGCGAGCCGGGCGACGGCTACTGGACCGAAGTGTGGAACAAGCAGCCTTTCTGCGCCTCCTACTGGGGCGGTCGTCCGACCCAGGATTCCATGTACTCGACCGCCTACATCACCGGCGCCGACTGGAACGACACACGCTTCTTCAACGAGAAATTCGACAAGATCATCCTCGATGCGCGCGCCGAACTGGACAGCGCCAAACGCACGGAGATGTATCGCGATGCGGCCATGATCGTGCGTGACGACGGCGGCCTCATCCTGCCCATGTTCAACGACTTCATCGACGCCCATCGCGAGGAAGTGCAGGGCTGGGTGCTCGATCCGAACCACGAAACCTCCAATCTAAGGGCAGCCACGCGCGTCTGGCTGAAACAGGCATGAGACGCGCCTGATGGGAAGTGCGCTTATCTTGCGGCTGATCGCCCAGCGTCTCGCGCTGGGCGTTCTCCTCCTTCTCGCCGTCTCGGTGCTGATCTTCGCCGGCACCCAGATCCTTCCGGGTGACGTGGCGCAATCGATCCTAGGTCAGGCGGCCACGCCTCAGGCCCTGGAAAATCTAAGACGCGAGCTTGGCCTCAACGACCCGGCCTATATCCGCTATTTCCGCTGGCTGGGCGGGGTTCTCACCGGCGATTTCGGCACCGCGCTCTCCAACCGGCGCGACATTGCCGACGCCCTCGGCGGCAGGCTCCTGAACACCCTGTTTCTCGCCGGCTGCGCGGCGGTGATTGCGGTTCCGCTCGCCATTCTGCTAGGTCTGCTCGCCGTTCGCTATCGAAACGGCTTCATCGACAAGGCGATCTCGGGTTTCGCGCTGGCCTCCACCTCTTTGCCGGAGTTCTTCATCGGTTACCTGCTGATCCTTTTCTTCGCCGTCGAGTTGCAGTGGTTCCCGGCCAGTTCGACCGTCTTCGACACCATGTCGTTCGGCGCGCGCCTGCAGGCCATCGCCCTGCCCGCGCTCACGCTCACGCTGGTGGTGCTGGCGCACATGATGCGCATGACCCGCGCTGCGATCCTCAACGTCATGCAGTCCGCCTATATCGAGACGGCGGAACTGAAGGGGCTTTCGGCCTTCGACGTCATCCGCAGGCACGCAATGCCGAACGCGGTGGCGCCTATCGTCAACGTGGTGATGCTCAACCTCGCCTACCTCATCGTCGGGGTCGTCGTCGTGGAGGTGATCTTCGTCTATCCGGGCATGGGCCAGTATCTGGTCGACCATGTCTCCAAGCGCGACGTACCGGTGGTGCAGGCCGTGGGCCTGATCTTCGCCGCCGTCTATATCGGCCTCAACATGATCGCGGACATCGTGGCCATTCTGGCCAATCCCCGCCTCAGGCATCCGAAGTGAGGGCCGCGCGTGCTTGACATCAAACGCATTCCGCTGAGCGCCCTGATCGGCCTTTTGCTGACGGCGCTGTTCCTGTTCGCGGCCCTGTTCGCGCCATGGATCGCCCCCTACGGCAACGGCGAGATCGTGGGCGACGTGTGGGGCCCGATCTCGGCCACGCATCTGCTCGGCACCGACAATCTCGGCCGCGACCTGCTCTCGCGCATGATCTACGGGGCGCGCATCACGATGTTCATCGCGGTGGCGGCCACCGCGCTCTCCTTCATCCTCGGCTCGGTGCTGGGTTTCACCGCAGCGGTGATAGGCGGATGGCTCGACCAGACCATGTCGCGCTTCGTCGACCTTCTGATGTCGATCCCGACCCTGATCTTCGCGCTGGTGGTGCTCTCGGTCCTGCCGTCGACGCTGGTCACGCTCATCCTCGTCATGGGTATCCTCGACGCCACCCGCGTCTATCGGCTCGCGCGCGCGGTGGCTGTCGATATCAACGTCATGGACTTCGTGGAAGCCGCAAAGCTTCGCGGCGAGGGCCGTTCCTGGATCATCTTCCGCGAAATTCTGCCCAATGCGCTGTCGCCGCTGGTGGCGGAGCTTGGCCTGCGCTTCATCTTCGCAGTGCTGTTCCTGTCGGCGCTCTCTTTCCTGGGCCTCGGCGTGCAACCGCCGGACGCCGACTGGGGCGGCATGGTCAAGGAAAACAAGGACGGCATCGTGTTCGGCATCCCGGCGGCGCTGATCCCGGCCGGCGCCATCGCGCTGCTGGCGATCTCGGTGAACCTGGTGGCCGACTGGGTGCTGAACCGAACCTCCGACCTGAAGGGAGGTCGCGGCAATGGCTGAACAGGCACACACGAAAGCGGGTGAAACCGGCAAGGGCGCATTGCTCGATATCCGCAACCTGCGCATCGAGGCCACCGTCTATCCGCCGGGCGAAGACCCGACGAACGTTGTGATCGTCGATGATGTTTCGCTGACGGTGGAGCGCGGCAAGGTGCTGGGCCTGATCGGCGAATCGGGCGCCGGCAAATCGACCATCGGCCTTTCGTCGATGGCCTATGGCCGGGGCGGCGTGCGGATCACCGGTGGCGAAGTCATTCTCAACGGCCGCGACATCCTGAAAGACGAGCGGGGCTTGCGCAAGCTGCGCGGCAAGGAGGTCTGCTACGTCGCGCAATCGGCGGCGGCGGCCTTCAATCCGGCTCACAAGCTGATGCGACAGGTGGTCGAGGCCACGCTCCAACATGGCGTGTCGAGCCGCGAAGAGGCCGAGAAACGAGCCGTCGACCTGTTCCGCCAGCTAAGCCTGCCCGACCCGGAGAACATCGGCGACCGTTACCCGCATCAGGTCTCCGGCGGGCAGTTGCAGCGCGTGATGACGGCGATGGCGCTGTGCTCGAAACCCGACCTCATCATCTTCGACGAGCCGACAACGGCGCTCGACGTCACCACCCAGATCGATGTTCTGGCGGCGATCAAGAAGGCGATACAGGACACCGGTGTGGCTGCGCTCTATATCACCCACGACCTCGCCGTCGTGGCGCAGGTGTCCGACGACATCATGGTGCTGCGCCATGGCAAGACGGTGGAATGGGGCGACACGCGCCAGATCATCGAGCAGCCCAGGCAGGACTACACCAAGGCCCTGGTTTCCGTTCACGCCATCGACCACGAGGAACATGTCCCGACGCCGACGCCGATCCTCACGGTCGACAACGTCACCGCATCCTATGGCGATGGCCGGGTCAAGGTTCTCAAGAACGTCAGCGTCGAGATCCATCCCGGGCAGACGCTCGCCGTTGTGGGCGAATCCGGCTCCGGAAAATCCACGCTGGCGCGCGTCATCACGGGCCTGCTGCCGCCCGAGACGGGTTCCACCACTTTCGACGGCCGTACGCTCGCCAAACGGCTGGCGGACCGGCCCAAGGAAGATCTTCGCCAACTCCAGATGATCTACCAGATGGCGGACGTCGCCATGAACCCACGCCAGACGGTCGGCACCATCATCGGGCGACCGCTGGAGTTCTATTTCGGCATGCATGGCGCGGAGCGCAACCGGCGCGTGGCCGAATTGCTCGACAAGATCGAGATGGGCAAGGGCTTTGCAGACCGCTATCCGGCAGAGCTTTCCGGCGGCCAGAAGCAGCGCGTCTGCATCGCCCGCGCGCTGGCGGCGAAGCCGAAGCTCATCATCTGCGACGAGGTGACATCGGCGCTCGATCCGCTGGTGGCGCACGGTATTCTGAAGCTGCTGCTCGATCTTCAGGCCGAGGAAGACGTCGCCTACCTGTTCATCACCCATGATCTCGCGACGGTGAGGGCCATCGCAGACTCCATCGCTGTGATGTATCGCGGCGAACTGGTGCGCTATGGACCAAAGAGCGAGGTGCTGTCTCCGCCTTTCGACGCCTATACGGACCTTTTGCTGTCATCCGTTCCCGAGATGGAAATCGGCTGGCTCGAAAAGGCGATTTCCAACAGGCGCATGGAGGCGGCCGGGAACTGAGTTCCGGCCCCTTATCGGCCTGTCCAGACCGGATCGCGCCCCTCCGCAAAAGCGCGCGGGCCTTCTTCGTGGTCCTCCGAATCGTAGAGAATGTCGACGCTCGGCAATTGCCGGCGCGTCACCTTGTTCATGGCTTCCTGGAAGGGCAGCCCCTCGGCGACGCGCACCGTCTCCTTGATCGCCGCAAAGACCAGCGGCGGGCCGCTTTCCAGAAGCCGGGCGACTTCCCATACGCGATCTTCCAGCCGCTCGGCCGGCAACACCTCGTTGACGAGCCCCCAGCGCTGCGCCTCCGCTGAATCCATCCAGCGTCCGGTGAACAGCAGATCCATCGCGACATGATAGGGAATGCGCTTCGGCAGCTTGATCGTGGCCGCATCAGCCAGCGTGCCGGCGCGGATTTCCGGCAACGCGAAGGTGGAATGATCGGAGGCGTAAATGAGATCGCAGGAGAGCGCCAGTTCGAAGCCGCCACCCACCGCCATGCCGTTGACGCAGGCAATCACCGGCTTGTTGAGGTCGCGCAATTCCTGCAACCCGCCAAAGCCGCCCACGCCGTAGTCGCCATCCACCGCATCGCCACCGGCAGCCGCCTTCAAATCCCAGCCGGCTGAGAAGAATTTTTCCCCCGCCGTCCTGACGATGGCGACGCGCAGTTCGGGATCATCGCGGAACGCCCTGAAAGTCTCGCCCATCCTCCGCGAGGTGGCGAGGTCGATGGCGTTGGCCTTCGGGCGGTCGAGCGTGACTTCGAGAATGCCGCCCTCGCGGCGGGTTTTCACAACATCGGACATGGAATCTCCTCTTTGACCAGGGCCGCAGCCTTGCCTGCCGGGCACATCACCATCAGCGCATCGGCGATCCACGCGCCCTTGCCCTCTTCGCATACGATCAGCGGATTGATGTCCAGCTCTTCGATTTCGTCGATATGATCGAATACGAAACCGGCAACCGCATCTATCGCATCGACCGCCGCCGTAATATCCGCCCGGTTGCGTCCCCGAAAGCCATCGAGCAGCGGAAACAGCCGAAGATTACGCAGGGCGGTTTCGATCTGTGCCGGCGATGACGGCAAAAGCAGCGTCTCGCTGTCCTTGAGCAACTCCACCAGAACGCCGCCGCTGCCCAGCGTCATCACCAATCCGAATACAGGATCACGCGTGAAGCCCACGATCAGCTCCGCCACGCCGCCCTCCACCATGCGCTCGACATAGAGACCGGCGCCAAGCGGCAGCAGCGCTTGTGCCGCGTCATGCACCTCCGCGGCGGATTTCAGGTTGAGCCGCACCGCGCCCAGTTCGCTCTTGTGAGCGACGCCCAGGGCCTTGGCGGCCACGGGAAACCCCATCCGTCCGGCAGCGGCCACCGCCCCGGCCACGCTCACGGCGCGCTCGCCTCGTGGAACGGCAAGCCCGGCGGCGGCAAGGCCCGCCTTCGCCTCCGCCTCATCGAACACGATTGCCGGCCCGCCGCGAACGCCCGCCGGGCCACCCGCAGCCACCCGGTCCGGCAGCGGCCCCGCCCACGCCGCGCCGATGAACGCCGCCGCCTCGGCGGCATCCAGCGCCTCCGAAACGCCGTGAAGGGGCACGATTCCCTTCTCGATCAGGCGTTCGGCATGATTCTCGGGCAGATTTTCCGACATGGTGGCGACGATGGCCCCACGCGCGTCATTCGCCTTTAACGCTGCCTCGAAGGCGTCGGAGGCGGTCGCCCAGTCCGCGTCGGAACAGCGGTCGGCGCGCGGATAGTCGAGCACCAGCATGTTGAGGTCGAACCCGCCGGAGAGGAAGGCAGCGAATGCGGCCGTCATCGCCGGTCCATCGTTCCAGATGAAGGTGTGGTAGTCGAGCGGGTTGGTTGCGGCCACCAACGGTCCCAGAACGGCTTTGACGCCAGCCTGATGCGCGGCGGAAAGCGCGGGAAAGCCGACCGTACGGCCGACCGCCGCATCGGCGATCACCGAGGCTTCGCCGCCCGAACAGCTCATCGAGGACAGCCGCCGCCCCGGCAAGGGGCCATGGACGTGCACAAGCTTGAGCGCCTCGATAAGCGACGGAATGGAGCTGACACGCGCAACGCCAAGCCGCTTGAGGAACGCTTCCGAACCGGCGTCGGAACCGGCGAGCGACGCCGTATGCGAGACGGTGGCCGCGCGGGCCTGCTCGGAGCGGCCGACCTTCATCGCAACGATGGGCTTGGCGAGTTCGCGGGCGCGCGCCGCCAGCCTTTCGAACCCGGAAACGCTGTCGAACCCTTCGATATGCAGGCCAAGGCAGGAAACACGTTCATCCTCGATGAGGCCCAGCGCCATTTCCGACAGGCCGGTCTGCGCCTGGTTGCCCGCCGTCATCAGATAGGCGACCGGCAGGCCGCGCTGCTGCATCGACAGATTGATGGCGATGTTGGAGGACTGGGTGATGATGGCAGCGCCGCGTTCGCCGGGTTTCAGCCGCCGCCCGCCATGCTGGTCCGGCCACAGCAGCGCCCCGTCGGCATAGTTGATGAGGCCATAGCAGTTCGGGCCGATGACGGGCATGTCGCCCGCCGCCGCAATCAGTTCCCGTTGCAGGCGCGCGCCTTCGCCCTCATCCTCTCCGGCTTCCAGAAACCCGGAGGCGAAGCAGATGGCCCCGCCTGCCCCCATCGCCGCCAGTTCGCGGACGATGTCGATGGTGGCGAAGCGGTTGACGCCGATGAACGCCGCATCCGGCGCGCCCGGCAGCTCGGCAAGCGAAGCATAGGCCCGGACGCCCTCGATTTCGGGCCGTTTGGGGTGAACCGGCCAGACCGCGCCGGCAAAACCCATCTTCAGCGATTGCGTGACCACATTGGGCGCAAACGCCCCGCCACCGACGACCGCGATGGATTTTGGCCGCAACAGGCGTTCAAGGCGGTTCACGGACGCTCCCTCACCCACCCACCGCCCGCAGCAGGGCGCGGGAGATGATGTGGCGCTGGATTTCCGACGTTCCTTCCCAGATGCGCTCGACGCGGGCGTCGCGCCAGATGCGCTCCAGCGGCAGGTCGTCCATCAGTCCCATGCCGCCATGAATCTGGATCGCCTCGTCAGCGACGAAGGCCAGCATTTCGGTCGCCTTCAGCTTGGCCATGGCCATGTCCTGATCGGTGACGGAGCCCTGATCGTATTTCCAGCCGGCTTCAAGGATCATCAGCTCGGCGGCCTTCAGTTCCGTCGCCATGTCCGCCAGCTTGAACGACACCCCCTGAAACTTGCCGATCTGCTGACCGAACTGTTCGCGCTGCGCGGCGTATTCGATGGCATGGCCAAGCGCCCGTTCGGCGCGGCCCAGACAGGTTGCGCCCACCTGCAAGCGGGTCGCGCCCAGCCAGCTATTGGCGATCTCGAAGCCCTTGTGCACCTCGCCCAGCACCTGTTCCTTCGGCAGGCGGCAATTGTCGAACTCCAGAATGGAGTTGGTGTAGCCGCGATGCGAGACGTTGCGATAGCCATCGCGCACCGTGAAACCGGGCGTATCCTTGTCGACGAAGAAGGCGGTGATCTTCCTGCGCTTGCCGCGCGGTCCATCCTCCTCGCCGGACGCCATGAAGCAGATGGCGAAATCGGCGATATCGGCATGGCTGATGAAATGCTTGGCGCCGTTGAGCACCCAGTCGTCGCCATCCTGCACGGCGGTCGCCTTCATGCCGCGCAAATCCGAGCCCGCGCCCGGTTCGGTCATGGCGAGGCAATCGGATTTCTCGCCGCGAATGCAGGGGTGGAGATATTTCTCCCTCTGCTCGTCCGTGCCGGCCAGCAGAATGTTTGACGGGCGCGCCACACAGGTCCAGTGCAGGGCGTAATTGGCGCGGCCAAGCTCTTTTTCGTAAAGCAGCCACGTGACGGTATCGAGCCCCGCGCCACCCACCTCCTCCGGCATGTTGGCGGCGTAGAGGCCGGCGGCGATGGCCTTCTGCCTGATCCCGGCGATCACCTCGGGGCGCAGATGCCCGGTGCGCTCCACCTCCGCCTCATGGGGATAAAGCTCGTTTTCCACAAAAGCGCGTGTGGTTTCGACGATGGCGCGCTGTTCCTCGCTCAGGCCGAAATCCATCGCCTTACGCCTTTTGCCCGGACGCCAGTTTCGTCAGCCGGGCGGTGTAGTCGTTGAGCAGTTCGCCCGCGCCCCAGCCCTTGCCCTCATTCTGACGGCCGAGCGCCTGCATCATGGCGACGAGATTGTCATCGCGGATCTGCTCCAGTTCACGGATCGACCATTTGCCGGACTGCGCGTCGGACTGGCCGGCGATGAGGTCCACCAGTTCGTCGTTGAATTCGGGCACGTCCGTCAGCTTCGTCCACGGCCATTCCAGACAGGGGCCGAACTGGGCCATGAAATGGCGCATGCCCGCCTCGCCGCCGGCGATGCGATAGACCTGGAACATGCCCATCTGCGCCCAGCGCAGACCGAAGGAATAGCGCATTATGTCGTCGAGTTCCTCGACCGTGCAGATGCCGTCCTTGATCAGCCAAAGCGCCTCGCGCCACATGGCTTCCAGTAGCCGGTCGCCGACGAAGGCCTCGATCTCCTTGCGCACCACCACCGGCTTCATGCCGATGGAGGCGTAGATTTCCTTCGCCTTTTCGATCGTAGTCGCCGCGGTCGCCTCGCCGCCAACCACCTCGACCAGAGGCAGAAGATAGACCGGGTTGAACGGATGGCCGACCACCAGCCGCTCAGGGTGGCTTTTCATCGCCACCTGCATGTCGCTCGGCTTGATGCCTGAGGTCGAAGAGCCGATGACGGCGTCCGCCGGCGCGTGCGCGTCCATTTCGGCCAGCACCCTGTGCTTCAGGTCGAGCCGCTCCGGCACGCTCTCCTGAATGAAACCGGCATCAGCCACCGCCTCGGCGATGGTCTTTGCGAAAGTGAGCGTGCCTTCCCGTGGCAAGCCTTCGGGGCACATCTGCCGGTAGGCGCGGCGCGCGCCCTGCATCACCTCGTCCACCTTGCGGGCGGCGTCCGGATCGGGATCGAAAATCGAAACATCGATGCCGTTGAGCAGCAGGCGCGCGACCCAGCCAGCGCCGATCACCCCGCCGCCGACGGCGGCCGCCTTGCGAATGGTCATGATCGCACCTCCCTCAGATCGCCAGCGGCGCACGCTTGGTGAGATTGAGCTTCCTGCGCACCTCTTCCGGCCCGATGACGCGCGCACCCAGATTTTCCACGATGCTCACAGCGCGTTCCACAAGTTGTGCGTTGGTGGCGAGCTGCCCCTTGCCGAGCCACAGATTGTCCTCCAGGCCGACGCGGACATTGCCGCCGGCAAGCACCGCCGCCGCCGCATAGGCCATCTGGCTGCGGCCGAGCGCAAAGGCGGAGAAGGTCCACTCCTTCGGCACATTGTTGACCATGGCCATGAAGGTGTTGAGATCGTCCGGCGCGCCCCACGGCACGCCCATGCACAGTTGCACCAGCGCATCGGGCTTCAACACGCCTTCCTTCACCAGTTCCTTCGCGAACCACAGATGGCCGGTGTCGAAGGCCTCCACCTCCGGCTTGACGCCCATTTCGGTCATCATGGAGCCCATGGCGCGCAGCATGCCGGGCGTATTGGTCATCACATAGTCGGCCTCGGCGAAATTCATGGTGCCGCAATCGAGCGTGCAGATTTCCGGCAGGCACTGGCGCACATGCTCCACGCGTTCCGCAGCACCCGCCATATCGGTGCCCTGCTCCTTCAACGGCAACGGCGCTTCCGTGGAGCCGAACACCATGTCGCCGCCCATGCCGGCGGTGAGGTTCAGCACCACGTCGACATTGGCGTCGCGGATGCGCTCGGTCACCTCGCGATAAAGATGGATGTCGCGGCGCGGCTTGCCGGTCTCGGGGTCGCGAACATGGCAATGAACGATCGCCGCGCCCGCTTTCGCGGCCTCGATAGCTGACTCAGCAATCTGCTGCGGCGAGCGCGGCACATGCGGGCTGCGGTCCTGCGTGCCGCCCGATCCGGTGACGGCGCAGGTGATGAACACCTCGCGATTCATATCGAGCGGCATAGGCGTCCTCCTCCTGTTGACGTCCGCCATCATTGCACGCTTGCAGACTTCTGCTTTGCGTTTTACGAATACAAAATGGCAAAAAGCGAAAAGGCGACCATCTTCCGCGCCGAGCACACGCCGCTCAGGCTGACATTCCTGCTGTTTTCCGGCGCTTCGATCATGTGTGTCGCCTCCGCCATCGATCCGCTGCGTGCGGCCAACCGCATCGCCGGCGAGCGTCTGTTCGATTTCAGGCTGGTGTCGATGACCGGCGAGCCGGCCATGACCACAAGCGACCTGCCGATACCGGTGAGTGGGCGTTTCGACCCCCGCGCGCAGACCGATGTGGTCGCCGTGATCGGCGGATTCGGCATGCGCCATCAGGAAACCGCGGCCCTGCTGGCTGGCCTTCGGCAGGCCGCGCGTTCGGCCCGCGCCGTTGGCGGCATCGAGGCCGGCACATGGCTTGTCGCCCGCGCCGGGCTGCTGGAAGGACGGGCGGCAACCACCCACTGGGAGGACCTGGAGGATTTCGCCGCCACCTTTCCCGGCGCTGAAGTGCGGCCCGACCGCTATGTCATCGACGGACCGGTGTTCACCTCGGGCGGCGCGTCACCGACATTCGATCTGATGCTGCACCTAGTTCGCACACGGCTCGGCATGGCGATGGCGCTCGATGTGGCCAGCGTCTTCATCTACGACCAGAGCCGCGCGGCGACAGACGCCCAGCCGCTGGTGTCGCTCGGCCGTCTCGACGGCTACGATGCACGCCTTGCCCAGTCGGTCCGGCTGATGGAAGCGCATGTCGACCAGCCGCTGACCATCGCCCATGTGGCGCGGCGCGTCGGCCTCACGCCAAGAGCGCTGGAGAACATATTCCGCCGTTCCATCGGCGAGACGCCGGGAGCCTATTATCTGCGGCTGCGGCTCAATGCGGCGCGCCGGCTGGTGGCCGATACGCGCCTGCCAATGGCCGACATCGCCGCGCGCACCGGCTTCTCGTCAGCCGCGACCTTCTCCCGCGCCTTCACCAACGGGTTCGGCAAGTCGCCATCCACGCTCAGAAAAGTTTGATCAGGCCGCGTTACGGCCATGTTGCTCGCCTTGCTCCAGAACGGCGCGCATCTGCCTGGACAGATGCGTCTGAAGCCGGCTGGCGACAGCCCGGTCCCACTCGCCGCCAGTTGCGCTGGCGGCCGAGCGCGGCAGCGCCATCAGCCGATCGAAAAGGGAGTCCGTGCTCCCATTAGACAAAAGGGCGTCGATTTCGCGATCGCAGTGCATATCGGCTCGCCTCGTTTCAGCCATTTGCGAGGCTCGTCTACACGATGCGCGTGACGGCCGCATGAACGCGGCAAGGCGGCATTGTGGCGGCAGTTGCGAAACGTTTTTGCCCTGGCCGCAAGGTCGAAAAAAGATTCAACGGCCTGAAGCAGCGCGATCTTTCAGGTTGGTTCCTTGCGCTTCAGACTGCTTTTTGGTTCACACATAGCGGTTGACCACATTCTCCAGATATTCCTGCCGGCCGGAGCGTGGCCGGGGCTCGACGCCTTCCTTCACCACGCGCTCGGCCACCTGTTCCAGCGTGCGTTTGCCGGCAAGAATCGCATTGGCCTCCTCGCCGTTCCAGCCGCCATAACGCTCTTCCAGCGGCGTGATCAGCGCCTTGTCCTCAAACATGCGGGCGGCGGCCTTCAGTCCGCGCGCGCAGCAATCCATGGCGCCGATATGGGCGAGCAGCAAATCTGCCGGGTCCAGCGACTGGCGGCGCAATTTGGCGTCGAAATTGGTGCCGCCGGTGGTGAAGCCGCCGGCCAGCAGCACCTGATAATAGGCGAGCGCCATTTCCGGCACGTTGTTAGGGAACTGGTCGGTGTCCCAGCCGGACTGGTAATCGTTGCGGTTCATGTCGATGGAGCCGAAGATGCCGAGCGCATCGGCCAACGCCAGTTCATGCTCGAAGGAGTGGCCGGCGAGGATGGCGTGGCCCTGCTCGATATTGACCTTCACCTCCTTTTCCAGCCCGAAATCCTTCAGGAAGCCGTAGACGGTGGCGACGTCGTAATCATACTGGTGCTTGGTCGGCTCCTGCGGCTTCGGCTCGATCAGGATCGCGCCCTTGAAGCCGATGCGGTGCTTGTAATCGACAACCATCGACAGGAACCGACCGGCCTGCTCGCGCTCTCGCTTCATATCGGTGTTGAGCAGCGTCTCATAACCTTCACGCCCGCCCCACAGAACATAATTCTCGCCGCCGAGCCGTTTGGTCACGTCGATGCAAGATTTCACCGTCGCCGCCGCATAGGCGAACACGTCAGGGTCGGGATTGGTGGCGGCGCCGGCCATATAGCGGCGGTGCGAGAACAGATTGGCCGTGCCCCACAGAAGCTTCACGCCGGTCTCGGCCTGCTTTTTCTCGAACACGCCGGCGATCTCGTCGAGGCGGGTGGCGCTCTCGGCGAAATTCACACCTTCCGGACGCACATCGGCGTCGTGGAAGCAGTAATAGGGCACGCCGAGCAGCGAGAACATCTCGAAGGCCACATCGGCCTTGAGGCGGGCCTTGTCCATATCGTCGTCCTCGCCCCCTTTTGGGAACCATGGCCGCTCAAAGGTCTGGCCGCCGAAGGGGTCGCCGCCCGGCCAGGCAAAGGAGTGCCAGTAGGCGACGGCGAAGCGCAGATGATCCTCCAGCCGCTTGCCGAGCACGATCTCGCCGGGATCGTAGAAGCGGTAGGAGAGCGGATTGGCGCTTTCAGGGCCTTCGTAGCGGATGGGCGCGATGTCGCCGAAGAAACCGGTGCTCATGCTGGAACTCCCTTGATGGCTGGATAGAGGGCGCGATAGCGCCGGCAGGCGTCGGCATAGGCTTGCGCAAGCCCGGCTTCCGGCTCGATGGTGGCGCTTGTGGCGGGCGGGGTGCAGACGGCGCGCGGATCGGCCCCGGTCGCCGCGATGAGGCCCAGACGCGCCGCGCCGAAGGCTGCTCCGAAATCGCCGTCAGCGGGCACGTCCACCGGAATGCGAAGCGCCGTGGCGATCGCCTTCAGCCAATAGAGCGAGCGCGAGCCGCCGCCGATCGCAGTCACGCGCTCCAGCCGCGTGCCGGCGCTGGCCAGCGCATCGAGGCTATCGCGAAAAGCGAAGGCGACGCCTTCCAGAACCGCCTGCGTCAGCGCGGCGCGGCCGCTCTCATGGGCGAGGCCGACGAATACGCCCCTGACGGCCGCGTCGTTGTAAGGCGTGCGTTCACCGGACAGATAAGGCAGGAATGTCAGGCCGGATGGGACCCTGAGGTCGTCGCCGAGCTCGGCCGTAAGGTCGCCCGCCTTGCGTTCGGTGACGTCGGCCAGCCAGTTCAGCGAATCCGTGGCCGAAAGTATGACGCCCATCTGGTGCCATGTCTGCGGCAAGGCATGGCAGAAGGTGTGGACGGCGCTGTCCGGATTGGGCAGGTAAGCTTCATTGGCGGCGAACAGCACACCGGAGGTGCCGAGCGAAACGAAGGCATGGCCCGCACCCACCGCGCCCATGCCGCAGGCCGAGGCTGCATTGTCCCCTGCCCCGCCGGCAATCGGGACGCCCGCCTGCATGCCCCATTTCGAAGCCAGTTCCGCGCGCAGCGCGCCGGCCTGCTCCGTTCCCTCGACAAGGGCCGGCATGTGGCTCCGTTCCAGCCCGGTCGCGGCGAGCAACTCGTCCGACCAGCGCCGCCGGCCAACATCCAGCCATGAGGTTCCAGCGGAATCCGACATTTCCGAGATATGCTCACCGGACAACCACAGGCGCAGATAATCCTTCGGCAACAGGATTTTTGCGACGCGGGCGAAAATCTCCGGCTCGTTGGCCTTCACCCAGGCGAGCTTGGGTGCGGTGAAACCGGGAAAGACGATATTGCCGGTAATCTTGCGAAAGCGCGGATCGGCATCGAGGCCGGCCGCCTGCGCATGGCTGCGCACATCATTCCACAATATGCAGGGCCGCAGCACACGATCACCACGGTCAAGCAGGGTCGCGCCATGCATCTGGCCGGAAAGACCGATGCCGCGCACGGCGGCCAGCTCCTTCGGGTGCGATGTTTGCAGCGCGCCTATAGCGCTCTCGCACGCCTTCACCCAATCGGCGGGTTCCTGCTCCGACCAGCCCGGATGCGGGCGCGAAACATCAAGTTCGCCATGGCCGGAAGCGACCGGCCGCTGATCGCCATCGATCAACAACGCCTTGATTCCGGACGTGCCGAGGTCGAGCCCCAGATACATCGATTTTCCTCCCGAGCCGCTACAATGGCGGAGCATCCGAACACAAAATGACGCCGGCCATTGGGCGTTCCGATTTATTTCGAATATCGTAAAAATTACCTTCTCGCCAGCCAAATATGCTCCCGCGCCACGATCCGGGAGCCCCGCCGACATTTTTTTGCAATACCGGCGCTTTGCCATCTTGTCGTCACGGACAAGAATGTAATAACATCACATTCATAGAAACCGCATCCGGATCTCAAGCCAGCACATGGCCGACGCCTGCATCACATTCCGCGACCTGACGCTGGGCTACAACAGCCATCCGGCCGTGCATCATTTGTCCGGTGCGGTGCGCAGGGGCTCTCTCACTGCCGTGGTCGGCTCCAACGGCTCCGGCAAATCCACGCTGATGAAGGGCATAGTCGGCATGCTGAAGCCGATGGTCGGCTCGGTGACCGTCACGCCTGGAACGCGGGTCGCCTACCTGCCGCAGCAGTCCGAGCTCGACCGCACCTTTCCCGCCCGGGTGGTGGATCTCGTCTCGCTTGGCCTGTGGCCGAAGCGCGGCCTGCTCGCCCGTCATACGGCGCAGGATCGCGCCGCTGTTTCGGAAGCCTTGATGGCTGTGGGGCTGGAAGGCTTCGAACAGCGCCCCATCGACACGCTGTCCGGCGGCCAGCTCCAGCGCGCCCTGTTCGCGCGGGTGCTGGTGCAGGATGCGGAGCTCATTCTGCTCGACGAGCCGTTCAACGCCATCGACGCGCGCACCGTCACCGACCTGATCGCGCTGATCAAGCGCTGGCATGGCGAAAACCGCACCGTGATGGTCGTCGTGCACGATCTCGATCTCGTGCGCGCCCATTTCCCCGAAGCGCTGCTGCTGGCCCGCGGTCCGGTCGCCTGGGGCGAGGCCAGGGCGACGCTGGCGTCGGAGAACCTGTTGCGCGCCCGCCAGTTCCACGAGGCCTGGGTTGAAAACGCGCCATGGTGCGCCTCGCATGACGATCACGACCACGCGCATGATCACCATGGCCATGAGCATCAGGGGCATGAGGCCAGCCGCACAAAGCCTGCGAGGGTCGCCTGATGGACGCGCTTCACCAGTTTCTCGTCGCGCCATTCACCGAATTCGCCTTCATGCAGCGCGGGCTGCTGGGCGCGGTCCTGCTGTCATTCAGCGCCTGCCCGATCGGCGTGTTCCTGATGCTGCGGCGCATGAGCCTGACAGGCGACGCCATGGCGCACGCCATCCTGCCGGGCGCGGCCGCCGGTTTCCTGCTCTATGGCTTGCAGATCGTGCCGATGACCATTGGCGGGCTGCTGGCCGGCGCCATCGTGGCGCTCGGGGCCGGCGCGGTCTC
This sequence comes from Aquamicrobium ahrensii, assembly GCF_040545755.1. Classification (NCBI taxonomy): domain Bacteria; kingdom Pseudomonadati; phylum Pseudomonadota; class Alphaproteobacteria; order Hyphomicrobiales; family Phyllobacteriaceae; genus Aquamicrobium; species Aquamicrobium ahrensii. Next base: position 198,023 of record NZ_JBEPMN010000002.1, on the reverse strand, counting down.
GCGCCTGACGGTGCAGAAGGAGGACGCCTCCATGGCCGCCTTCTATCTGATCTCGCTGGCGCTCGGCGTCACCATGGTGTCGTTGCGCGGCTCCAGCGTCGACCTGATGCATGTGCTGTTCGGCACCGTTCTGGCTCTCAACAACGCCGCGCTCACGCTGATCGGAATCGTGGCCGCCGTCACGCTCACGGCGCTCGCCATTTTCTGGCGCGCGCTGGTGGCGGAATGCCTCGACCCGCTCTTCCTGCGCTCGGTGTCGCGGCTTGGCACGCCGGTGCATTTCATCTTTCTCGGGCTGGTCGTGCTCAATCTCGTCGCCGGTTTTCAGGCGCTGGGAACGCTGCTTTCGGTCGGATTGATGGTGCTGCCGGCCGCCGCCGCCCGCTTCTGGACCCAGCGCGTCGAAACCATGGCCGTGCTCGCCATAGTCTTCGGGCTCGTCTCATCCATCAGCGGCCTGCTGCTCTCCTATCACGCAGCGCTGCCTTCGGGGCCGGCCATCATCCTTTCCACCGGCATGCTCTATTTCGCATCGGTGCTGTTCGGCACGCGCGGCGTGCTTTCAACCCGCCGGCCGCGCCACGCCCACCGGATCGCCTGAAACGGGAAACCCACGAATGACACTCCTTCACAAGCTCGCCTCGGCTTTGATTGTTATAACATTCACCATGCCTGCGTCGGCGGCGGAAAAGCTCAACGTCGTCGCCAGCTTCTCCATCCTCGGCGATTTCGCCAGACAGGTCGGCGGCGACCGCATCGAACTGCGCACCATCGTGGGGCCGGACAGCGACGCCCATGTCTACGAGCCCAAGCCGGCCGACGCCATCGCGGTCGCCAAGGCCGATGTGGTGCTGGTGAACGGGCTGCTGTTCGAGGGCTTTCTCCAGCGCCTCATCGAAGCCAGCGGGGCCAGCGCCCCGATTGTCGAGGTGAGCAAAGGCGCGGAAATCCTTAATGACCCGGCCGGCGGACACTATCACTACAATGGCGGCAAGGCCGTTTTCCATGAAGCCCCGCTCGACCCGCATGCCTGGCAGTCGGTGGCCAATGCGCGGACCTATGTGAAGAACATCGAAGAGGCCTTCTGCAAGGCGGACGCCAAAGGGTGTCCCGCCTATCAGGCAAATGCGAAAGCCTATGATGGCGAACTCGATGCGCTGGACAAGGAAATCCGCAATACGGTCGCGTCCATCGCGCAAGATCGCCGCGTCTTCGTGGTGGCGCACAATGCCTTCCGCTATTTCGAGCACGACTACGGCGTCACCTTCCTCGCCCCGCAGGGCGTTTCGACGGACTCCGAAGCCTCGGCGGCTGATGTCGCCGGCGTCGTGCGCGAGATCGCCGGCAAGCGCGCCACCGCAGTGTTTGCGGAAAACATCTCCAATTCGCGGCTGGTGGAGCAGATCGCCTCGGAGGCCGGCCTGAAACTCGGCGGCTCGCTCTATTCGGATGCGCTGTCGAAGCCGGATGGCCCAGCCGCCACCTACATTGACATGATGCTCAGCAACCTCGCCGCGATCAGGGAGGCGACAGCCCTCTGACTACGAGTACGGTTGTCTCTCCACGGTCGCCGGCGCATTTATTGAGCAGCGGAATAATTAGACAAACCGCGCGCGCTTTTCTGCCCGATGCTCTGGCCGCCCCTTGTCTCACCAGCCTGCAAGGCCGCAGTTCACCCGGATCGCGTCCTTTTTCAACACGACTGTAATGTAATAACATTAAGGAGAGTAAGATGACAAAATTCTTCAACGCAGGCTCGGCGCTGGCGCTGGCGGCCTGCCTGTGGTCCGGCCCCGCGCTGGCCGACGAGGACGACGTGACCGCATGGCGGCTGTTCGTCTCCGACCATGCCGGGCCGGTGGTCAACGTCATCGACGCGCTTGACGGCGACAAGCTCGATACGTTCACGATCAAGGGCCCAGCCTCGCTCTATCGCACAGATAGCGGCCAGACGGTGTTTGCCGTGCAGGGCGAGGCCGGCGCGGTGTCGGTGATCTCCACCGGCATCGCTTTCCACGATCATGGCGACCACGGCGATATCGACGTGGACGAGCCGAAGCTGCTCGATGCCGGGTTCAATGGCTCGAAGCCGGCCCATTTCGTGGAACGGCAGGGCAATATCGCGCAATGGTTCGACGGCGAGGACAAGGTACGGCTCTTCACCGAAAAAGCTGCTCTTGAAGGCAAGCCTGAAATTCGCGAAATCAGTGTCGGCGCAGCCCATCACGGCGTCGCAGCGCCCTTCGACAAGCATGCGGTGGTTACGATACCCAACCCCGAGGACGCCTCGAAGCGCCCGATCGGCGCACGCCTGGTCGATCTCGATGGCAATCCGGTCGGCGAGGATGTCGCCTGCCCCGGCCTGCACGGTTCGGCCGGTTCGGGCAGCCTCTATGCGCTTGCCTGCGACACCGGCCTGCTTTTGATCTCGCAGGACGGCGACACGCCTGAAATCCGGCATCTGCCCTATTCGGACAAATTGCCGGAAGGCAGTTCCTCCACGCTGATCGGCGGCAAGGGCCTGCAATATTTCGTCGGCAATTACGGTCCCGACCGCATCGTGCTGGTCGATCCTTCAGAAAAGGACGCCTTCCGTCTGGTGCAGCTTCCGACGCGACGGGTGCATTTCGCTGTCGATCCGATCCGGTCGAAATTCGTCTACGTCATCACCGAGGACGGACAGCTTCATCAGGTTGACGTTCTGAAGGGCGAGATCGCGCATTCGCTCAAACTCACCGATCCCTATTCCATGGACGGCCACTGGAGCGATCCGCGTCCACGCATCGCCGTCGCCGCCGACAAGGTGTTCGTCACCGACCCGCTCAACGGCAAGATCCATGTCGTCGAGGCGCAGTCCCTTGAAAAAACCGGCGAGATCACAGCGGAAGGCAAGCCCTTCAACATCGTGGCCGTGGGCGGCGCGGGCAAGGCGCATGAGGGCGAAGACCACGAACACGCCCATGAGGAAGGCCACAAGCACGACTGATCGAAGACCCGGCATCCGTCATTCGACGGGTGCCGGCCCAACTCATCCTGCGGAAAGAGCCATGCCAGACACAGCCACGCAAAACCGCCGCCTGCCGGTGACGGTGCTCTCCGGCTTTCTCGGAGCCGGGAAGACCACGCTTCTCAACCACATCCTGAACAATCGCGAGGGCCGCCGCGTGGCGGTCATCGTCAACGATATGAGCGAGGTCAATATCGACGCCTCGCTGGTGCGCGACGGCGGTGCGAACCTGTCGCGCACCGACGAGCAGCTCGTGGAGATGACCAATGGCTGCATCTGCTGCACCCTGCGCGACGACCTGCTGCAAGAAGTCCGGCGGCTGTCGCAGGAGGGCCGCTTCGACTATCTGCTGATCGAAGGCACCGGCATAGCCGAGCCGCTACCCGTCGCCGCGACCTTCGATTTCCGCGACGAGAACGGCGAAAGCCTCTCCGATGTCGCCCGTCTTGACACCATGGTCACGGTGGTCGATGCCGCCAATCTGCTGCTGGACTACGGTTCGCAGGATTTCCTGCGTGATCGCGGCGAGATCGCCGGCGATGCGGACGACCGCGCTATCGTCGATCTGCTGGTCGAGCAGATCGAGTTCGCCGATGTCGTCATCCTCAACAAGGTATCCGACACCCCGGCCCACAATCTCGACATGGCGCGCAGGATCGTGCGCTCGCTGAACCCCGACGCCGAGCTTGTCGAAACCGATTTCGGCAAGGTGGAGCTCGACAAGGTGCTAGACACCGGCCACTTCGATTTCGAGAAGGCCGAGACCCATCCGCTCTGGTTCAAGGAGCTCAACGGCTTCGCCGACCATGTGCCGGAAACCGAGGAATACGGCATCCGCTCCTTCGTCTATCGCGAGCGCAGGCCGTTCGACCCGGTGAAGCTGAAGGCCTTCGTCAACCGCCCGTGGCCGGGCGTGGTGCGCGCCAAGGGCTTTTTCTGGCTGGCCACACGCCCGCATTATGTCGGCGAACTCAGCCAGGCCGGCGCGCTGGTGCGCACCGGGAAGCGCGGTCTGTGGTGGGCTTCGGTACCGAAACAGCGCTGGCCCGACCATCCCGAATGGCATGCGGCGATGCGGCCCTATCTCGACGAGGTCTGGGGCGACCGGCGGCAGGAAATCGTGTTCATCGGCTGCGACCCGATGGACGAGGCGCAGATCCGCGCGGAACTGGATGCCTGCCTCGTTCCGGAGCGGGATTTCCTGCCGGGGCGCTGGCGCAGCCTGCCTGACCCTTTCCCGAGCTGGGAGCCGCAAGCGGCCTGAGGCCGCATGGAATTGCAACCGTTCCGCGAAAAGCTTCACGGTTTGTAAACCATGAATACCGAAAATGCCTGCGAATGCCGGACCGAGGGGGCCCGGCCGGTATCGCAGGAACGAATGCATGTCAAAGCTGCCACGCGACCCGTCGTCGCCGGTCACCGGCGGGGCTGGTTCGATGACCAACCTTCCCCGCCGCCTGCTGCTGAAAGGCATGGGCGCAACCGCGCTGATGGCGGCCGGCGGCTGCACCACCGGCTCGTCGGGCTTCGATGCGCTCAATCTCGATCACACCTCGACCGGCTCGATCCGTCCCATGCGCCCCTCGATCAGCGTGGACCGTCAGATCACCAGCCCGGACGTGATGTATGCCGGCCTGACCGACGGCGGCTTTTCCGTTCCGGAAGTGCCCTACCAGAAGATCAAGCCGCAGTTCCGTCGCCAGATCGTGGTCGATCCGACCGGCGAAGCGCCCGGCACCATCGTCGTCCACACCAAGGATTGCCTGCTGTATCTCGTGCAGCCAGGCGGCGAGGCGATCCGCTATGGCGTCGGCGTCGGCAAGGCCGGCTTTTCATGGTCCGGCCGCGCCAACATCCAGTATGGCCGCGAATGGCCGACCTGGACGCCGCCGCGCGAAATGATCCAGCGGCGGCCGGAACTGGTGAAGTGGCAGGGCGGCCAGCCCGGCGGGCTCGACAATCCGCTCGGCGCACGCGCGCTCTACATTTTCCAGAACGGGCAGGACACGCTCTACCGCATCCACGGCTCGCCCGAATGGTGGAGCATCGGCCAGTCCGTGTCCTCGGGCTGCGTGCGCCTCATCAATCAGGACATCATCGACCTCTACAACCGCGTCTCCAAGCGCAATCCGATCGTCGTCATCTGACCCCGGAGCAGATCGATTGAATATACGGTTGCGCGCCGGTACAAGACGCGCAATCGTGGATTTTTCGAGCATTCGGGGAGGTCGGAATGGCCGGAACTTTCGTTATCGCGCAAGGCGGCGGGCCAACGGCGGTCATCAACCAGACGCTGGTGGGAGCCACTCTTGAAGTGCGCAAGCGCCATCCCGGCGCGCGCGTGCTGGGCTCGCTGCACGGTGTGCGCGGCGTTCGCGACGGCAATTATGTCGACCTCACCGATCTGCCCGAGGCGCAGTTGCGCCTGATCGGCGGAACGCCGGGCGCGGCGCTCGGCTCCACGCGCGACAAACCGGACGCCGCCTATTGCGAGCTGATCCTCAAGGGCCTGAAACAGGCCGAGGCCGAAGCTTTCATCTATATCGGCGGCAACGACACCGCCGGCACCCAGCAGATCCTGAGCGACGCCGCCGGCGGCTCCATCGCCATGGTGCATGCGCCCAAGACCATCGACAACGATCTGGTGGAGAACGACCATACGCCGGGCTTCATCTCGGCCGCCGAATTCGTCGCCGGCGCTTTCCTGTCGGTCGATCTCGACTTCCGCGCCCTGCCCGGCATCTATGTCGGCATCGTCATGGGCCGCCATGCCGGTTTCCTCACCGCCGCTTCCGCCGCATGGCGGCAGGACGAGGCGAGCGGGCCGCATCTTGTCTATGTGCCCGAACGCGCCTTCGACATCCCGCGCTTCATCGAAGATATCCGCTCCACCTTCGACCGCCACGGCCGCTGCGTGGTGGCCATATCGGAAGGCGTATCCACGGCGGACGGCAAGGCGCTGGTGGAAAGCCTCGTGCCGCCGGAGCGGCTGGAACGCGACCAGCATGGCAACGTCAAACTCTCGGGCAGCGACCTGACCGCTTCTCTGGAGCGGGCGCTGGCCGAACACCTGCCAGGCAAGCGGGCGCGCGTCGACGCCTTCGGCTACCTGCCGCGCGGCTATGTCGGCGCTATCAACCAGACAGATGCGCGCGAGGCCTTCGAGGCGGGCGCCTTCGCAGTGACGGCAGCCAGCGAAGGCGGGGGCTCGGTGGCGCTTCAGCACGACGGCAGCACCGTGCTGAAGAACGTGCCGCTCATCGCCGTCGCCGGCAAGACAAGGCATATGCCGAACGATTTCCTGCACGATCAGGAAAACCGCCTTGCCGAAGCAGGCTACGCCTATCTCAAACGGCTGGTCCCGGCGAAGCACAAGGTCGGTTCGCCTTTCGTGTAACCAGCCGCGGCAGCGCTCAGCCTGCCGCCTCGTCCCAGCCGCTGACCGCCTTCACTTCGAGGAAATCTTCCAGGCCCCACTTCCCGCCTTCGCGGCCCAGGCCGGACTGCTTGTAGCCGCCGAACGGGCTGCCATAGGGGCGGCTGGCGCCATTGAGCTGCACCATGCCGGCCCGCAGCCTGCGCGCCACACGCTGCGCCTTCGCCTTGTCGCCAGTCTGCACATAGGCGGAAAGGCCATAGGGCGTGTCGTTGGCGATGGAAACGGCATCTTCCTCATTGTCGAACGGGATCATCGCCAGCACCGGTCCGAAGATTTCCTCGCGGGCAATCGTCATGTCGTTGTTCACGTCCGCGAAGATGGTCGGGCGCACGAAATAGCCGCGATTGAAGCCTTCCGGCCGGCCAAGGCCGCCGGCGACCAGGCGGGCTCCTTCCTTGACGCCCTTCTCGATCATCGCCTGCACCTTGGTGAACTGCATCTCCGACGACAGCGGCCCGATGTGATCGCCTTCCTCGGCCGGGTTGCCGACCTTCACCGTGGCGGCCACATCCGCCGCGATGCCCACAGCGCGCTCATAGACCGGGCGCTCGACCAGCATGCGGGTCGGTGCATTGCAGGACTGGCCGGTGTTGTTGAAGCAATGCTTCACGCCGCGCGCCACCGCTTTTTCCAGATCGGCATCGGCGAAGACGATGTTGGGCGACTTGCCGCCAAGCTCCAGCGCCACGCGCTTGATGGTTTCGGCCGATGCCGAAGCGACTGCGATGCCTGCGCGAGTGGATCCGGTGAAGGACATCATGTCGATGTCGGGATGGCGCGACATCGCCTCGCCCACGGTCGGCCCGTCGCCATTGACCATGTTGAACACTCCGGCCGGGAAACCCGCCTCCTCCATCATCTCGGCAAAGACGATGGAAGAGATCGGCGCGATCTCCGAAGGCTTGAGCACCACCGTGCAGCCGGCGGCGATAGCCGGCACCACCTTAAGCGTCACCTGGTTCATGGGCCAGTTCCACGGTGTGATCAGGCCGCACACGCCGATCGGCTCATGCACGATCCGTTCCTGCGAGTTGCGCTCATCAAGGGGTTCCTCGAACCGGTAGCCGCGCAAGGTCTCGATGAACGCCCGGATATGGCCAGCGCCACTTGCGGCCTGCGCATTGAGCGCAAGCCTGATCGGCGCGCCCATCTCGTCCGAGATGGCCTTGGCCATGTCCTGAATGCGGGCCTCGTAAACGGCGGCCAGCCTATCCAGCGCGGCGATACGCTCCTCGCGGCTGGTCATGCTCCAGCTTTCGAAGGCGCGCCGTGCAGCCGCAACGGCCTTGTCGACATCGGCCGCCGAGCCCAGCGATATGACTGCGAAAGCCTGCTCGTCCGCCGGATTGATAACCTCAAGCTCTCTGGGTTCGGTCGGTGCGACCCACTTGCCGTCGATGAAGAAATCCGTCTTGCGCAGCATGTTCATCTCCTGTCTTCGCCGTTCCGTCAGGCTGTAGCGCCCTTTGTAGTCGGGGAAGGGCGCAAGGCTCAAGGCGCCAGCCAGTCTTAGGGTGAGGCCAGCCGACCCGGTGCGTCATGAGAAGGCGCCGGAAGGATGACCGCCGGCAGCGTCTTCAGGGCCTGCCCGCGCCCTATCGCCGGGGCGTCGTGCGCATGCCTTGACAGGGTCAGCGCCTGCCGGCGCGATAAAAGCAGGCCCTGCGCCAACGGGCCGGGTTTGCGAAATATCCGCGCCAGGAATGGCGTCCGTTCCGAACGGTCCCTCGAAAACCGCGCCGCCATTGCAGAGCGGCCGATATGAACGGCGACCGCCTCCGTCCACCCGTCGAGCAGACGCGCTCCGGGTTCGAGCAGCAGCACCCAATCTCCTTTCGCCGCCTGCACCGCTTCGCCGATGCCGCCGACGACCCACACGCAACCGGCATGATCGGCGACTGTCTTCATCCCGCCCGCGAAGCCGCTGTCACGGACGACCACATTCCGGACCAGCCCCTCGACCGCGCCCGACACGAGCGAGGCCAGCGTGCGGGCAAGGCCCTCCTCGTCGTTTCCGGCCTCGATGATGACGCTGAGCATAAACGCCTGATAACCCAAAGGAAGGCCACACGCCAGTTGCAGCCGACCTTCCCCCCGCTTCGAATTACATAAAGTTCTTGATTTGTTCTCATTTTGAGATAGGAATAATTTCATGGCGATAGCGATTCGACAGTCCCGGCCAGCACCGTGGGAGAAGGCCAGAATGGAACAGATCGTACAGGCCGACGTTGCAGCCTTCGGAACAGGACGGGCCGAAATGGCCAATGCGATGATCGAACAGAGCGGGCTGCGCGCACCAGCCGACCGCATCCGCGGTCGCGCCGCCGGCATCAACCCTTCCGGTCGTTACGAACCGGTGAGCCGCCATGTCTTCGATGACGGCTGGGAAAGTCTTGAGGAACTGCCGCCGTTCAAGACGGAAGTTCAGGTGGAGCGCCCCCGCACCATCATCACCCGCAACACCTCGCCCGATATTTCCTTCGACCGCTCGATCAACCCTTACCGGGGGTGCGAACATGGCTGCGTCTACTGCTTCGCCCGTCCGACCCATGCCTTCATGGGCCTATCGCCGGGGCTCGATTTCGAGGCGAAGCTGTTCGCCAAGCCAGACGCCGCGCGCCTGCTCGACAAGGAGCTTTCGAAGCAAGGCTATACGCCGCGCACCATCGCCATCGGCACCAATACCGACCCCTATCAGCCGGTCGAAAAGCAATATCGCATCATGCGCGAGATACTGGAGGTGCTGGAAGCGCGCGGCCATCCTGTCGGCATCGTCACCAAGTCGGCGCTGGTGACGCGCGACATCGACATTCTGGCGCGGATGGCCGAGCGGGGACTTGCCAAGGTGGCGCTGTCGGTCACAACGCTCGACCGCAAGCTCGCCCGCACCATGGAGCCGCGGGCGGCGACGCCGACGAAGCGACTGGAGACGATAAAGCAGCTTTCGGAAGCCGGCATCCCCGCTTCGGTGATGGTGGCGCCGATCATCCCCGGCCTCAACGATCAGGAGATCGAGCGTATCCTCGATTCCGCCCGCGCCGCGGGTGCGCGTGAAGCCGGCTATGTGGTGCTGCGTCTGCCGCTGGAGGTCGCGCCCATCTTCAAGGACTGGCTGTTGCGTCATTATCCGGACCGTTACCGGCATGTCATGTCTCTGATCCGCTCCATGCGCGACGGCAAGGATTATGATTCGGAGTGGGGCAAGCGCATGAAGGGCGCCGGCCCCTATGCCTGGCAGATCGGCCGGCGCTTCGAGATCGCGGCGAAGAAGCTTGGCCTCAACACCCAGCGCATGACCCTGCGAACCGACCAGTTCGTCGCAGGCAAGCAAAGCGAACAATTGATGCTGCTGTGATGCCGGAACCCGCCGCTTGCCTCTCTGCATGAGAACCAGCCCGAGGAAGCGGAGCTTCGGAAAATGATTTGTGCCGCCGCCCGCGCGCCACGCGGGAAAAACGGCAAATGCGTATGCGTTCCTGCGTTCCGTTCTGACGAACTGCCGTCCCGGTTCGTCATCAGCCGCCCCGGCGCTCCCCTCGCCGCCGGCTTCCCTTCCCGACGCGCCCCGGCGGCCGGAAGGGACTTGCGGAGAATCGGGGCCAATGCGAACTTCGCCGCATCATGGTTCGCACGCGCCCCGATTCTCCTCTTCTCTTTGAAGTTGTCCAACGCCCCGATTTCTCATTCGAGACAGCGGCAAGAGCCGATGGCTTGTGGCCTGTTGCGGGACTGGATGAAGCGGGACGCGGCCCGCTGGCGGGACCCGTGGTCGCGGCGGCGGTGGTGCTCGATCCCGACAATATTCCGGATGGTCTCGACGATTCCAAGCGCCTGAATCACGCGCAGCGCGCGGCTGTGTTCGAAACAATTCTGCATACGGCCAGAGCGGTCGCCGTTTCCTCACTATGCGCGGAAAGCATCGATTCCAGCGACATCCGCAAGGCGAGCCTTGAAGCGATGCGTCGTTCCATTTGCGGTCTCTCGGTTCGGCCGAAGCTCGCGCTGGCCGACGGCCGCGACGTGCCGCCTGACCTGCCCTGCCTCGGCCGGGCGCTGGTCAAGGGCGATCAGCGTTCGCAATCCATCGCCGCCGCCTCGATCGTCGCCAAGGTCATGCGCGATCGCATGATGATGGATTGCGGCCGGCGTCATGTGCACTATGGTTTCGAGGTCCATATGGGCTACGCCACCGTGCGCCACCGCACAGCCATCGTCGCCCACGGGCCGGTGCAGAGACTGCACCGCATTTCCTTCGCTCCGTTCCGTATGGCCGACAGCGAAGCATAGGTCCGATCCGCCCTGCCGATCGCCGCCAGGGACGATCCACGACCTGGAGCGGTTCTGGTTTTCATCGAATCGGCAGAACTGCTCTATCTCATTGCTTTAGCCGCATGTCGCCTGAAAGTGGGGAACCGGTTTCGGGGCAACGACATGGGAAAAACTTAAAGCGTAAGGAGCGAACCTGGAAGATCGCGATGCGCTTTACTCGCATTCACGGGCGCAAAACCGCTTCGCATTTCTATCGGAATGCTCCGATACTTCAGAGAGTATCCGTAGCTACATCAACGAAAAAAGCCGCCAGGTTTCCCCGGCGGCCTCTCGGATTTCGAAGACGATTTCCGCTCAGTTGAGGCGAGCCTTGACTTCCGCGACCGACTTTTTGAACAGGTCGGCATCGGCCTTGCTGTCGGTCTTGTCGCCCAGAACCTTGCGGGCGGCCTCGACAGCCAGATCGACGGCGCGGGCACGAACCTCGCTGACGGCGTCGCGCTCGGCCTGGGCGATCTTCTGCTCGGCCATGGCGGTACGGCGCGTCACATAGTCCTCGGTCTTGCGCTTTGCGTCGTCGGCCAGAGCGGCGGCTTCGCGCTTTGCGATCTCGACGATCTCGGCGGCCTCCTGCTCGGCTTCCTTGCGCTTCTTCTGGTATTCGGCCAGCAGGACCTGCGCTTCCTCGCGCAGACGCTTGGCTTCCTCAAGCTCGTTGCGGATACGCTCGGCGCGCTGGTCGAGCGCCTTGGAAACCATACCCGGAACCTTGAGGTAAATGCACAGCGCGATGAAGATCACCAGCGCGATGGTTGCCCAGACTGTGGCGAGAGATGTTGCGTCCATGTCCCTTGCCCTCAACCGGCGACGGATTTGACGGCGGAAGCCACACCAGCCTTGTCGGCCTTGCCGACGAGCTGCTCGATGATGGCGGAGGCCGTGGATTCGGCAATCGCGCCGACATCCTTCATAGCGCTGGACTTGATCGAAGCGATGTGCGCTTCGGATTCGGCCAGCTTGCTGTCGAGTTCAGCCTCGACCTTCTTGCGGGCGGCGTCGACCTCGGCTTCCGCTGCATCGCGGGCTTGCTGGCCGATGGCCATGGCACCGGCGCGGGCCTGCGCCAGTTCCTGCTCATAGGCGGCCACTGCGGCGTCCGCCTCTTCCTTCATCTTCGCGGCCTGATCGAGATCGCCGGCAATCCTGTTGCTGCGCGTCTCTACGATGCCGGCCAGTCGCGGCATCGCAACCCGCTTCAGGAACAGGTAGAAAAGACCGAAGGTGATGGCCAGCCAGACAAGCTGAGAAGCGAAGCTCTCGGGATTGAAGGGCGGAAACAGACCTTCCTCGACGGCCTCATGCGGAACTTCCGTTCCGATGATGACATTCGTCTCGGTCGCGCCCTGATCCGCAGGCGCGGTTTCTTGCCCGTAGGCTGGTGTCACGAACATCTTTCGTCCCTGTCATTCGGGCCGGCCGATCTGCGGCGCGGCCCCAGTCAAAGGCAAATCAGCCGAACAGCGCCAGCAGGGCGATGAGCAGCGAGAAGATGCCCAGAGCTTCCGTCACGGCGAAGCCGAACACCAGGCGGCCGAACTGGCCGTCAGCGGCGGACGGGTTGCGCAGCGCGCCGCCCAGATAGCTCGAGAAGATGTTGCCGAGGCCGATGGCCGCGCCGCCCATGCCCAGGCAGGCGATACCGGCGCCGATGTACTTTGCTGCTTCAGCTTCCATTTCTTCAACTCCTTGTGGAATGGCTTTTCAGGTTTCGTCGACGCAGACCGTCTGCGAGCGATTTCGTCAGTGCCCCGGATGCAGGGCGTCGTTGAGATACATGCAGGTCAGGATGGCGAACACATAGGCCTGAAGGCAGGCGACCAGCACTTCGAGGCCGGTGATCGCGACCGTCATGATCAGCGGAAGGATCGCACCGGCAATACCCACCCCGCCCAGCGCGCTCAGCGACACGATGAAGCCGGCGAACACCTTCAACGTGATGTGACCGGCCAGCATGTTGGCGAAAAGACGCACGGAGAGGCTGACAGGGCGCGAAAGGAAGGAGACGACCTCGATCATCGCAACCAGAGGAATCAGAAGGGCGGGCACGCCGCTCGGCGCGAACAGCTTGAAGAAGCCGAGGCCGTGCTTGGCGAGGCCATAGACCAGCACCACGCCGATAACCAACACCGACAGAGCGAAGGTGACGATGATATGGCTGGTGACGGTGAAGAAATAGGGGAACAGGCCGAGCAGATTCGCGACCAGCACGAACATGAACAGCGAGAACACGAACGGGAAGAAGCGCATGCCCTGGCTGCCGGCCGAATCCTTCAGCATGTTGGCGATGAACTCATAGGTCAGCTCGGCGGACGACTGCCAGCGCGTCGGCACCAGATGGCGGCCCGAAGTGGCGAGATAGAGGAACGCCGAGGCCACGACCACCGTCATGATCATGAACAGCGAGGAATTGGTGAAGGAAAGATCGTAGCCCCCGACCTCGATCGGAACGATCTTGTTGATATGGAACTGGTGGATCGGGTCGACCTTGTCAGCAGCTGCCACGTTCAGTCCTCATACGGCCGCTTGCGGCCTTACCTTAATTGCCTTCGCGCCAGAGGCGCCTACTCATCCTTCGAGCCGGCTGAGGGCTTACCTTGCCCAAACCCGGCCATCAAGCCCGCGGAGCGCAGAACGTTGAGCACACCAGCCGCGAAACCGACAAGCAGGAAGACTATGAGCCCCCAGGGAGAGGTTCCCGCGACGCGGTCCACCATCCAGCCAATCCCGATGCCCACCACCACTCCGGCGATGAACTCGCTGGACAGCTTGAACGCCTGGCCGTAACCAGTCGAACCGCCCGCTTGCGCGTTGTCTTCCCCCTCAAACGCCTTCGGATGCCGTGTTGCCAGAGATGCCCCAAGCTCACGCCGACGGCGCTCAAGTTCGTCGTCGCGGATGTCGCCTTTGCGGTCATTCCGGGGGCCGGTCTCTCCGGTTTCGTCTGGCCCATTCTCGCCGGCCATCGTAACCTCCGTGCCCAACGTCAAGTCCGCCGTCGGTCTGCATCCAGTTGGCGCGCAACATAGTTACAGCCCTTCCGCCCGTCAAGCCACGCAGAGGTTTTCAAAAGCAAAGTATTCGGCTTTTAAAATCAATGAGTTATCGAAGTGCGACATAGTGCCCGGCAACGGGCGCTGGAACGGGAGGCAGAATCTCGCGCCCATCGCGGCTCCGCACCGGATCGCAGGACATGTCTCAGCTCCAGCCGCCGCCATAGGTGCGATAGAAGATGTGCAGGCCGATCTTGGTCATCTTCTTCATGCTGCGCGCCCAGCCCGGATTGACATAGCTGGCGTAGTAATGGGTCGCCGAGCCGACCTCGGGAAGGAAGATCTTGCCGGCCGTCACCGCCAGGGCCATCTCCTCCGCGACCTTGTAATGGCGCGGCTCCGTCACGCGGTTCTTGCGGCCGTCGCAGGCGAAGGAGAACTGGCAGCGGTTCAACCAGTTGTCGTTCTGATAGACCACGCCGCAGATCGACGCCGGATAGGCCGGATTGCGGACACGATTCAAAACGACCTGTGCGACGGCGGCCTGGCCGCGCAGGGATTCGCTGCGCGCCTCGAAATAGATGGCGTTGGCGAGACACTTCTGCTCGCCTTTGGAAAATACGGAGGCCGGCAGCGGATTGCGCATCCAGGCATGGTCGCCCTTGCTCACCGGCGGAATAAAACGACCACCGCCGGGCTGCTCTTCCTTCAACAGCGCCTTGAACGGCGAGGATTTCGCATAGTCGACTTCGGCCGGCGCATAGGCGGTGGCCAGAATATCAGGCTTGTCATTGTTGACGAGGCTGGCCAGCATGCTGGAAACGCCCTTGGCCGGCTTCGGCTCCTCGCGCAGGTGGAAGGCGGATGCGATCTGCACTTCCTTGCCTTTTATCTCCGGCTTGGCGAAGGCCATTTTCATGCCGCCGTCGAGGGCGGGCCGCAGCAGCGACGATGTGCGCTGGAAAATCGAACCGGCGGTGAAATTCTTCGGCGGGGTAACGGGCGCGATCTTGACCAGGCGGCCGCTCTTGCCCTGGCGCACGACGCGGTCCTCATCCGGCGCTTCGTCGATAATGCCGTTCTTGGAGCGGAAAGCCACCTTGCCCACCCCCGGCAGCGCGACGCCCGAACCGGACAACGACGCGGCGGAGGCAGCCGAAGCGGTCGAGGCCTGAAACGGCATTTCGGCGGCCTGTGTGGAGCCGACGACGGATTTTTCGATATAGGCGTTCCATCGCGCATTGGCGTCGAGCCCCGAAACGAGGCTGGTCATATCCTGAAAAGCTGTGACGGTCGGAGAGCCGACCCATACGCCAAGCCCGAGGACCAGCGGCGCAAGGAAAGAACGCTGCCTGCCACCGGCGGCGGCCAGCGGCCGCGTCAACACACGTCGATGCACGAAAACTCTCCAGAACGCTACGAAACCCACTGGAGACGAAAATGATGCATTAACCTTGATGCGCGGTTAACGGGCGCACATTTCATGCCGCCTTCCCGGCCTGACAAGAGGGAGAGAATCGGCTTCAGTCCGGACCGGTTTTTACGCGGAAAGGATAGTCCATTGACGATCACCATGTACGGCATTCCCAATTGCGACACGATCAGGAAGGCGCGGACCTGGCTGGAAGGCCGGGACATTCCTTATATCTTTCATGACTACAGGGCCGACGGGCTGGATGAGGCGACGCTTGAGGGGTGGATCGCCAAGGTGGGCTGGCAGGTGCTGCTCAACAAGGCAAGCGCCACCTTTCGCGGCCTCAGCGACGCCGACAAGCGGGACATCGATGAGGAAAAGGCGAAAGTCTTGCTGCTCGCCCACCCCACCATGATCAAGCGCCCGGTGCTGGACAGGGGCGGCGCAGTGCTGGTCGGCTTCAAGCCGGATATCTACGAGAAGGAGGTGGCGGCGTAACAGGGGCGCGTAGCGGCCCCGTCACGACTTTTCAATATAGGCCGCCAGCGCCACGGCGTTGTTGTGCTCCTCGTCATGGGCGGCGAACAGAAGCGTAACCTTGCCTTTGGCCAGGAGAGCGCGCAGTTCGGCAAGGGCGTCCCCCTTGCCTTCCAGTTCGGTCCGGTACCGCTTCTGAAATTCAGTCCAGCGCTCGGGATCATGGCCGAACCAGTGACGCAGATCGTCACTGGGGGCGATGTCCTTCAGCCACAGGTCGAGGCGCGCATCCTCTTTCTTCACACCGCGCGGCCACAGCCGGTCGACCAGCACGCGCTGTCCATCGCCGTCGCTGGCGGGCTCGTAGATGCGCTTGACGGCCAGCGCAGACACGGTCAGGCCCACTCGCCGGCGCGCATCACCGGCACAACGCCGCCGTCCTCGCGGACGCCATCGATATCGACCTTGTCGGAGCCGATCATCCAGTCGATATGAATGAGGCTCTTGTTGCCGCCGCGCGCCGCGATTTCCCCGGGCGTCAGCTTGTCGCCACCGACGAAGCATTTCGAGTAGCATTGGCCGAGCGCGATATGGCACGAGGCGTTCTCGTCGAACAGCGTATTGTAAAAGAGAATGCCGCTCTTCGAGATGGGGGAGGAATGCGGCACCAGCGCGACCTCGCCCAACCGGCGCGCCCCTTCGTCCGTGTCGAGCACCTTGCCCAGCACATCCGCGCCCCTGGAGGCCGTGGCCTCCACAATGCGACCTTCTTCGAAGCGCACCGAAATCTCGTCGATCAACGTGCCCTGATAAGACAGCGGCTTGGTCGAGGAGACATGACCGGAAACGCGCAGCGCGTGCGGCGTGGTGAACACTTCCTCCGTCGGGATATTCGGATTGCAGGTGACGCCGTTCTTCGCGGTGGAAGCGCCGCCCATCCATTCGTGCCCCTCGGCCAGACCGAGTTTGAGATCGGTGCCGGGGCCCCTGAAATGCAGCGAATGGAAACGATGGCCGTTCAGCCATTCGGTACGCCTCGCCAACGCCGCATTGTGCTGGCGCCAGGCCTCGACCGGATCGTCATTGTCGACGCGGCTGGCCGCGAAAATAGCGTCGGCAAGCTTCCTGACAGCCACCTCGTCGGTTTCGCCCGGGAACACCTGACGCGCCCATTCCACCTCCGGATAAGCGAGAATGGTCCAGTTGATGTCGAATCCGGTGATCTTCTCCAGAGCCGGCTGGTAGGCCGTGGAATTGGCCTTGTTGGCGCGAGCCACCTTTGCCGGATCCTGCCCCGACAGCAGGGACGGATTGTCGCCGCGCACGGCGAGGCGCGCCGCGTTCTGCGAATAGGCCCTGGCCATTCCCTCATGCATCCAGCCTGCCGCCCGGTCGAAGCTGGCGTCCGAACCGTAGCGGAAACGGGCGAGCGTGATCTCGTCATCGGAAAAGATCGGCGTCACCAGACCGGCGCCGGCCTTGTAGGCCTGCTCCACGATCCTGCGCGTCAGCGGCAGAGCGGCGATGGAGGAGGTCAGCACCAGATCCTGGCCGGGGTGAAGCTGGAGACCGACCTTGATCGCCACCTCCGCCAGCCTGTCGAGCCTCACCGGATCGATGACGCTGGAAAAATCGCCGGCGGGTGAAATCGAAGGGGCGTGTGCTGTCATTTCCGGAAAACCCTGGGGATAAATGTGCCAAAGCTTCTAGATAGACCCGTAGCGCAGCGCTTTCCAGCCTTATGCGTCGCCCCTTCTCTTCTGGCCCAACGAAAGCCGGATTGTATCGGCGGCGCGCATACATATTGTGCGCGCATGAATACGCCTTCCATTTCGCCTGCGAATTTCGTTCCCCTACGCTTTGCCTTTGCGGGCATGATCGCTCTCGCCGTCGCCATGGGCATCGGCCGTTTCGTCTACACACCGATTCTGCCCGGCATGATGGAAGGGCTGGGCCTTTCCGCTTCGGATGCGGGTCTGATCGCCTCGGCCAATTATCTCGGCTACCTTGTCGGCGCGCTGATGGGAGCCGGCGGCTGGGCGCACGGGCGCGAGCGGCAGGTTGCGCTGGCCAGCCTTGCCGCCAGTTCCGCACTTGCGGCGGCGATGGGGCTTTTCTCGGGGCTCCTTCCCTTTCTCGTCATCCGCTTCCTTGCGGGCGCGGCCAGCGCCATGACAATGGTGTTCATGACCAGCATCGTCTTCAGCCATCTTGCGACCGGCCGCCGCAACGAGTTGCAGGCTTTGCATTTCGGCGGCACCGGCCTTGGCATCGCCGTTTCGTCCCTGCTGATGATGGGTCTTGCGAGCAGGCATGCCGACTGGACTGCCGGCTGGTACTGGTCGGGAGCCCTTTCCCTCGCGGGGCTGGGCCTCGTCGCGCTTCTCGCCAATGAAGGACCGGTCAACGGCGCCAACTCGGGCCGGGAGCCGCGCCTGCCGCGCGATCCGGCGCTCTGGAAGATCATCTTCTCTTATGGCCTGTTCGGCTTCGGCTATGTGATAACCGCCACCTTCCTGGTCGCCATCGTGCGTCAGAACGGCGAGACGCGGGTGTTCGAGGCGCTGGTGTGGCTGGGGACGGGCGTGGCCGCCGTGCCATCCCTGTTCCTGTGGCAGAAACTTGCCGACCGCAGCAGCATCTATGCCGCCTATGCACTGTCCTGCCTTGTCGAAGCTGTCGGGGTTGCCGCAAGCGTCATGATTTCCGGGCGTGCGGGTCCGATCATCGGCGGCATACTGCTCGGCGCCACCTTCATGGTCCAGACCGCCCTCGGCATACAGGCGGCCCGGCAGCTTGCGCCGCTGGCCACACGGCGCGTCTTCGCCATCATGACCGCATCATTCGGCGTGGGTCAGATTGTCGGGCCTCTGGTCGCCGGCGTCCTCGTGGAAGGGTCGGGCAATTACGTCTCCGCTTCGCTGCTGGCCGCCGGCGTGCTGGTGCTGGCGGCCGCGACTGCCTGGTGGGCTGCGCCAAAAACGCCATGATTTTGATCTTGCTCGCACAAGATGAAATGTGACCTTATGGCCGCCAACCGGCCATAGCGCCGTTTCGCGTCAGTCAGGAACCGCCCTTGTTCGTATCCTTCTTTCCCAAGCCGAAGCTGTTCTTCATTTCGGTGGTGCTGTGGAGCGCCGTGCTTGTAGCGGGCTGGTTTCTCGGCGGAGCGCAACTCGGAGCCCTGATCGGGCTGCAGCCGGCCGCGCCGGATGCGCCGCCGCTCATCGGCGTATCGATATTCTGGTCGCCGCCCTTTGTGTGGTTCTATATTTATTTTCTCATCGGCGTTCTGCTTTTCTATGGCTTCTGGCGCTGGTATTCGCCCAATCCCTGGCTGCGCTGGTCGATCCTGGGCTCCGCCCTCATCCTGTTCGTGGTCTATTTCCAGGTTCAGGTCTCGGTCGCGGTCAATGCCTGGTATGGTCCCTTCTACGATCTCATTCAGGCAGTGCTTTCCAAGAGCGAGACCGCCACGCCGGAACAGCTTTACCGCGAGATCGGCAGCTTCGCGGGGCTGGCTCTCGTGGGCATGAACGTGGCGGTGCTGAACGCCTTCTTCGTCAGCCACTGGATATTCCGCTGGCGAACCGCCATGAATGACTACTATGTCGGCCACTGGGAGAAGCTGCGTCACATAGAAGGCGCATCGCAGCGTGTGCAGGAAGACACGATGCGCTTCAGCCAGATCATGGAGAACCTCGGCGTGGCCTTCGTCGATTCGATCATGACGCTGATCGCCTTCACGCCCGTGCTGATCAATCTCTCGCAGCACATCAGCGCCCTGCCCATCATCGGCGAGGTCGCGCAGCCATTGCTTCTGGCGGCAATCGGCTGGTCGCTTTTCGGAACCGTGGCGCTGGCGGTGGCCGGCATCAGGCTTCCGGGCCTCCAGTTCCGCAACCAGCGCGTCGAGGCCGCCTACCGCAAGGAACTTGTCTATGGCGAGGACCATGCCGACCGCGCCCAGCCCGCAACGCTGAGCGAACTGTTCGACAATGTGCGCCGGAACTATTTCAGGCTCTATTTTCACTATGTCTATTTCAACGTCGTGCGCTATACCTATCTGCAGGCCAACAACATGTTCGCACTGCTGGTCATGGTGCCGTCGATCGCAGCACAAAGGCTGACGCTCGGCCTGATGAACCAGATCAGCTACGCATTCTCGCAAGTGACCAGTTCCTTCCAGTTTCTGGTCAACTCGTGGTCGACCATCGTGGAACTGCTGTCGGTCTACAAGCGACTGCATGCTTTTGAAGCCACTCTGTCGGGCGACGAACTGCCGAAGCTCGATCAGGAATACATCGAGGCAGGGGGCGTGGAGGAACAGGTGTGAGCATGTTTCACGACAGATCGCCTCGCCATGCTCCATGGCAAGGCGACGCAGCCATGGTGAATTTCGGCTGCGCCCCTTCCATGCCGGCGAATTTCAGCTAAAACGCAGGCGAACGAACCGCCATGGCGGCACAGAAACGGTTGAGTGAATGGCCGACGACAGTTTTATCCGCGAAGTAAACGAAGAACTGCGCAAAGAGCAGGCCAAGGCGATATGGAACCGCTTCGGCCCGCTGATAATCGCCGTCGCCGTCCTCGTCGTCCTGGCGACAGCCGCCTTTGTCGGCTATCGCCATTGGGATGAAAGCCGCGCCAACCGCTCCGGCGACGCTTTCTCGCAGGCGCTCACCCTCGCCAATGAAGGCAAGCAGGAGGAAGCGCTGGCGGCGCTCGCCGCTCTCCAGAAGGACGGCTACGGCGCCTATCCGGTTCTGGCGCGCCTGCGCGCCGCGACCTTCAAGGCCGACAGCGGCGATGTGGCCGCCGCGGTGACCGAACTCGACGCCGTCGCCGCCGACAACGCCATTCCGCAGGGCCTGCGCGACATGGCGAAGCTGCGCGCCGCGCTGCTTCTGGTCGACAGCGGCTCCTATGCCGACGTATCCGCCCGCGTCGAGGCGCTGGCCGTGGATGGCAGCGCGCTGCGTCATTCCGCCCGCGAAGCGCTTGGGCTCGCCGCCTGGAAGGAAGGCAATGGCGCCGACGCGCTGAAGCTGTTCGACCAGATCGTGGAAGATCAGCAATCCCCGCAGAACATTCGCCAGCGCGCCACTCTCATGTCCGAACTGATCCGCGGTTCGGGCGGCGCGTCGTGACGCATGAGCTTCAAAGCCGCCATCATAGGCCGGCCTAACGTCGGCAAATCCACGCTTTTCAACCGGCTGGTGGGGCGCAAACTGGCGCTGGTCGACGATACGCCCGGCGTAACGCGTGACCGCCGCGTCCACGCCGCGAAGCTCTATGACCTCGCTTTCGAGGTGATCGACACCGCCGGTTTCGAGGACGCGCCCGCCGCCAGCTTGCCGGGACGCATGCGCGCGCAGACGGAGATCGCCATCGACGAGGCCGACGTCATTTTCTTCGTGGTGGACGCCAAGGCCGGGCTGATGCCCGACGACCGCACCTTCGCCGACATCGTGCGCCGCTCCGGCAAGCCTGTCGTTCTTGTCGCCAACAAGTCGGAAGCGCGCGGCGCTCAGGGCGGCTTGCTGGAGGCGTGGGAACTGGGTCTGGGCGAGCCGGTGCCGGTTTCGGCGGAGCACGGCATCGGCATGCCGGACCTGCGCGACGCGGTGGTCGAGGCGCTGGGCGAGGAGCGTGTGCTCGGCGCTGAAGACGAAGACGACGAGACGCTGGCGGCCAGCGAAGTGCTGATCGGCGAGGACATTTCCGACCCGGAAGCCGAAGCGCCCGCCTATGACGAAACCAAACCGCTGCGCATCGCCGTGGTCGGGCGTCCCAATGCCGGCAAGTCCACGCTCATCAACGCGCTGATCGGCGAGGAACGGCTGCTGACCGGGCCGGAAGCCGGCATCACCCGCGATTCGATTTCCGTCGACTGGGACTGGCGCGGTCGCCAGATGAAACTGTTCGACACCGCCGGCATGCGGCGCAAATCCAAGGTCCAGGAGAAGCTGGAAAAGCTTTCGGTGGCCGATGGCTTGCGCGCCATCCGTTTTGCCGAGATCGTCATCATCGTGCTCGACGCCACCATCCCCTTCGAGAAGCAGGACCTGCAGATCGCCGACCTCATCGTCCGCGAGGGTCGCGCGCCGGTCATCGCCTTCAACAAGTGGGACCTGATCGACAATCCGCAGCAGGCGCTGGCCGAACTGCGGGAGAAGACCGAACGGTTGCTGCCGCAGGTGCGCGGCATTCAGGCGGTGCCCGTCTCCGCCGAGACCGGGCGTGGCCTCGACAAGCTGATGGATGCGGTGGTGCGCACCCACAAGGTGTGGAACAGCCGCGTTTCCACGGGCAGGCTGAACCGCTGGCTGGAAGGCATCCTCGCCCATCATCCGCCGCCCGCCGTCGCCGGCCGCCGGCTGAAGATCAAATATGTGACGCAGGCCAAGACGCGCCCGCCCGGCTTCGTCGTTTCCTGCTCACGGCCGGACGCCATGCCGCAATCCTATGTGCGCTATCTGGTCAACAATATGCGCGAGGCCTTCGACATGCCCGGCGTGCCGATCCGGGTCGCATTGCGCACCTCGGATAATCCTTTCGCGAACCGGGCCCGCAAGAAGAGCTGACCCCGCCAACCGGCTTGGCAAGTCGATATCCGCCGGATATTGTCAACGCCAAGATGGTTCGCTCCATGCGAACCGCGGGGATGGCGCTGGGGGGAACGCACTTTTTTGCTTGCTCTCGGGAAGCCTCTCGCCGGCTTCAACGGGGGCAAGTTTCAAAATTCCCGGGAACAGGACATTCCGGTCCGGGCGACCGCTGACCCGATACGGCGCGCACAGGCGGCGTCGTCCCTTTTTCTCCCCTGACATTGTGAATCCTGCCGCGCCTTTGCGCGGCCTGCGCGCGTGCGGTTCCTTGCGAGCCTTCCGCGTCCTCACCCCTATGTTCGACCAACCCGGAGGCATCAATTGAGTGAAGCGATCAGGGAGGTTCTGGACTGGCTGAATGGCCGGCCCGACATCCAGAGCCTGAGGGCCGCGGTCTGCGACCTGAATGGCATCATGCGGGGCAAGCGCATTCCCGTCGATCAGGCGGTCAAGGCCCTGCAAGGCAAGCTGCGCATGCCCTATTCGGTATGCGGTGTCGACATATGGGGCGAAGACATCGTCGGCAACAAGCTGGTGTTCTCGACCGGCGACGCCGACGGCATCTGCCACTGGACCGGGCGCGGCATCCTGCCGATGGAATGGACCGCGCACCCCACCGCCCTCGTTCCCCTCTGGCTGTCCGACGAAAGCGGCGCGCCTTTCCTTGGCGATCCGCGCCAGGTGCTGGCCCGCATCCTCGACCGCTACAAGGCGCTAAACCTCACGCCGGTGGTCGCCACCGAACTGGAATTCTATCTGGTCGATCCGAAGCCGGCGCGGCCGCGCGGACCGGTCTCGCCGGTCACCGGCCGTCGGCTCGATTCCGACGCCGCCCTTTCCATCGACGAGATCGACGATTTCGAAGGTTTCATGCACGATGTCTATGAAGCCTGCCGGGCGCAGGACATTCCGGTCGATTCGGCGATCGCGGAAAACGGCGTCGGCCAGTTCGAGATCAACCTCAACCATGTCGATGACGCGCTGCGCGCCGCGGACGACGCCATCCTGTTCAAGCGCACGGTGAAGGGCATCGCCCGCCAGCACGGTTTCATCGCTTCCTTCATGGCGAAGCCCTATGGAAAACGTTCGGGCAGCGGGCTGCATGTCCATTTCAGTCTCCAGGACAAGGACGGCGCCAACGTCTTCGACGACGGGACCGTGCGAGGCTCCGACACTTTACGGCATGCAGTGGGCGGATTGCTCGCCGCGATGGCGGAGAGCACGCTGGTGTTCGCGCCCCATTTCAACTCGTACCGCCGCCTGCGTCCGAATTCCCATGCGCCGACCGCAGTGGCCTGGGGCTACGAAAACCGCATGGTGGCTATCCGCATTCCGGGCGGCCCTTCCTCGGCGCGCCGCATCGAACATCGCGTCGCCGGGGCCGACGCCAATCCATATCTTGTGCTGGCCGCGATTCTCGGGGCAGCGCTTATCGGCATCGAAAAGAAGCTGAATCCCGGCGAGCCGGCGACGACAGACGTTTATGAACGCAACCTGCCCAAGTTGCCGCCTGACTGGGCCTCGGCCATCGCCAGTTTCGAAAGCGGCAACCTCGTCGCCGAGATATTCCCCGACGCGTTGCGAGGCTGGCTGGTCGCGTGCAAAAGGCAGGAACTCGAAACCTTTGCGCTGCGAGTCAATAATTTCGAGTTCGAGACCTATCTGGAAGCGGTCTGATCCCGCGCGTCGGCGCAACGGCCGCCGCCCGCACTCCCTGTGTCTATCTTGCGCCGGGTGTTCCGCCCGGCGCCAAAATGCTTCAGCATGGCTGAGGCGACCGAAGCCGCTCGATCATTCCCGCGCCAACATTCATGCACAGGCAGCCTTTGGATAGCGTGGATAAAATCACCCTGCCATTATAATTTCCACGCTAGCTGTTGACAGAAAAAAGCACCCTGATACTAAATGTAGTTGCCATGGTTCCTTTCTGAATCCTTATGGTTCGGCAAGGCTAAGAGGGAAGCCGGTGCCCTTCCGGGGAATTCCGGCGCTGCCCCCGCAACTGTAAACGGTGAGTCGCTGTCTCTTTCGTGTCACTGGCGCCAGAAGCGCCGGGAAGGCCCGACGGCGACGATGATCCGTGAGCCAGGAGACCTGCCCTGACGATGCACGAAACTCGGGCGGGGTGTCCCGGAGGTGCGCCTGCCCGCGCGGCCTGAACCGCGCTTTCCGGCATGCGTCGCCTTCAACGTCCCCGTCCACAGCGCCACGGGGACAAGATGCCGGCGACCACTGCACTCCAGACAAACGGGACCGATGCGGTTCCACCATCCATCGACACCGAAGTCCGCACCCCGACCGAGCCGGGCTACCGCATCATCCGCCGCAACGGATCGGTCACGCCCTTCGATCCGACCAAGATCACCGTTGCGCTGACCAAGGCGTTTCTGGCCGTGGAGGGTTCGGTGGCGGCCGGCTCGCGCCGCGTGCATGACGTGGTCAAGGATCTGACGGAACAGGTCGTGTCTAACCTCATGCGCCGCGTTGGCGAGGGGCGCACCTTCCACATCGAGGACGTGCAGGATCAGGTCGAGCTGGCGCTGATGCGTTCGGAGCACCACAAGGTCGCCCGCGCCTATGTGCTTTATCGCGAGGAGCGCACCCGCGAGCGGGCGGCCGCCAGGGCGTCCACAATCGAGACGGCGGCGCCTTCGCTCCACGTCACCCTCGCCAATGGCGAAAAGGCGGCGCTGGACGAAGACCGCTTCCGCCGCATCGTCGAGGAAGCCTGCGAGGGACTGGAGGCGGTGTCGCCGCAGACGATCCTGACCGAAGCGCTGCGCAACCTCTATGACGGCATCACCGAGGACGAACTGTCGCTGGCGCCGATCCTCGCCTCGCGCACGCTGGTCGAGACCGAACCGAATTACAGCTTCGTTTCCGCCCGCCTGCTGCTCGACCGGCTGCGCCACGAGGCGCTGAGCTTCGTGACCGGCCGCTCCGAGCAGGCCACGCAGGCCGACATGGCCGGGCGCTACGCCACCTATTTCCCCGAATTCATCAGGACCGGCATCGAGGCCGAGCTGATCGACCCCGAACTCGGCCGCTACGACCTGAAGCGCATCGGCGCGGCGCTCAAACCGGAGCGCGACCTGAATTTCCAGTATCTCGGCCTGCAAACCCTCTACGATCGCTATTTCCTGCACACCAAAGGCAAGCGCTTTGAGCTGCCGCAGGCCTTCTTCATGCGCGTCGCCATGGGGCTCGCCATACGCGAGATCGACCGCGAGGCGCGCGCCATCGAGTTCTACAATCTGTTGTCGTCCTTCGACTTCATGTGCTCGACGCCGACCCTGTTCAATTCCGGCACGCTGCGGCCACAGCTCTCGTCCTGCTTCCTCACCACCATCGGCGACGATCTCGAAGCCATCTTCAAGGGTGTCCGGGACAACGCGCTGCTCGCCAAATATTCCGGCGGCCTCGGCAACGACTGGACGCCGGTGCGCGGCCTCGGCGCCCACATCAAGGGCACCAATGGCGAGAGCCAGGGCGTCGTGCCTTTCCTCAAGGTGGCCAACGATACGGCCATCGCCGTCAATCAGGGCGGTAAGCGCAAGGGCGCGGTCTGCGCCTATCTGGAAACATGGCACGTCGACATCGAGGAATTCCTCGATCTGCGCAAGAATACCGGCGACGACCGCCGCCGCACGCACGACATGAACACCGCCAACTGGGTGCCGGACCTTTTCATGGAGCGCGTCGCCGCCGACGGCGAATGGACGCTGTTCTCGCCCGACGAGGTGGTCGACCTGCACGACCTTTACGGCGCAGCCTTCCGCAAGGCCTACGAAGCTTATGAGGAAAAGGCGGCGGCCGGCGGCGTCAGGGTGTATCGCAAGGTGCGGGCGCTCGACCTGTGGCGCAAGATGCTGACCATGCTGTTCGAGACCGGGCATCCGTGGATCACCTTCAAGGACCCCTGCAACATCCGCTCGCCGCAAGGCCATGTCGGCGTGGTGCATTCGTCGAACCTGTGTACGGAAATCACCCTCAACACATCGAAGGACGAGGTGGCCGTGTGCAATCTCGGCTCCGTCAACCTCGCCAACCACGTGGCGCAAAAGGGTCTCGACCTCGACCGTCTGGCGCAAACAGTCGCCACGGCGATGCGCATGCTCGACAACGTCATCGACATCAACTTCTACACAATCCCCGAAGCGCGCGCCTCGAACCTGCGCCACCGCCCGGTCGGCCTCGGCCTGATGGGCTTCCAGGACGCGCTGCAGGCGCTGCGCATCCCTTATGCCTCCGAGGCGGCTATCGAGTTCGCCGATCGTTCGATGGAGGCGATCAGCTATCACGCCATTTCAGCGTCGGTGGAACTCGCCGCCGAGCGCGGCCGCTATCCGAGCTTCGAGGGTTCGCTGTGGTCGAAGGGCATTTTGCCGCTCGATTCCATCCGCCTGCTGGAGGAGGCGCGCGCGGGCGTTGAAATGGACCAGGGCTTCACGCTCGACTGGGACAGCCTGCGCAAGCGGGTGAAGACCACCGGCATGCGCAATTCCAACACCATGGCGATCGCGCCGACGGCGACCATCTCCAACATCTGCGGCGTGGCGCAGTCGATCGAGCCGGCCTATCAGAACCTGTTCGTCAAATCGAACATGTCGGGCGACTTCACCGTGGTGAACGCCGCGCTCGTCCATGACCTGAAAGCCCGCGGGCTGTGGGACGAGGTGATGGTTTCGGACATGAAGTATTTCGACGGCTCCGTCGGCCAGATCGACCGCATCCCGGACGATCTCAAGGCCCTCTACGCCACCGCCTTCGAAATCGACTCCTCCTGGCTGATCGACGCCGCCTCGCGCCGCCAGAAATGGATCGATCAGGCGCAGTCGCTCAACCTCTACATCGCCAATCCGAGCGGCAAGAAGCTGGACGAGCTTTACCGGCTTGCATGGCGCAAGGGCCTGAAGACGACCTATTACCTGCGCTCGCGCTCGGCCACCCATGTCGAGAAGTCGACGCTCAAGGGCACCGACGGCAAGCTCAACGCCGTTTCGCCGGCAAGCGTGTCGGCAGCGGAAGCTGCCACGCCGATCATGGTCGACCCAAGTGCGGCATGGGGCAAGGCCTGCGCCATCGACGACCCCGACTGCGAAGCCTGCCAGTAAGCAGGCACCCGCCCTCCCCGCCGGGGAGGGCAAAGCTGACAGGCCGGGATGGGGAGACATCGCCCCATCCTGCGCCATCACCATTCATGCGATCCCGACCGGCCTCCGGCCGATGCCTGAAGCGTCAGGGATGGGTGCGCCAAGCCTAACCGGAGAATGAGATGCTCGACTGGTCCGAACCCAAAAACAACCCTTCAATCCCGCTTCCGGGCAAGGATGCGCCTGCCGGCGACGCCACCGGCCTTGGCGAAATCGAGCGGGGCGCCGCGCGCGTGACCGTCGATGAAAAGCGCATGATCAACGCCCGTGCCGACGTGAACCAGCTCTTGCCGCTGAAGTATCGCTGGGCATGGGAAAAGTACCTCTCCGGCTGCAACAATCACTGGATGCCGACCGAGGTGTCGATGCAGGCCGACATCGCGCTGTGGAAGTCGAAGGATGGGCTGACGGAAGACGAGCGGCGCATGCTCAAGCGCAATCTCGGTTTCTTCGCGGCTTCCGAATCGCTGGTGGCGAACAATATCGTGCTCGCCATCTACCGCCATCTGACCAATCCCGAATGCCGGCAATATCTGCTGCGTCAGGCTTTCGAGGAGGCGATCCATACCCACACTTTCCAGTACATCGTGGAAAGCCTCGCCCTCGATGAAGGCGAGCTGTTCAACATGTACCGCGAGGTGCCGTCGATCACCGACAAAGCCGAATGGGCGCTGAAGCACACGCAGAACCTCGACAATCCCGACTTCAAGACCGGCACGCCGGATGCCGATCAATCCTTCCTGCGCGACCTTGTCGCCTTCTACGTCATCTTCGAGGGCATGTGGTTCTACACCGGCTTCGCGCAGATCCTGTCGCTCGGCCGCCGCAACAAGATGGTCGGCATCGCCGAACAGTACCAGTACATCCTGCGCGACGAATCGATTCACCTGAATTTCGGCGTCGACGTCATCAACCAGATCAAGCTGGAAAACCCGCACCTGTGGACCAAGGCGTTCCAGGACGAGGTGCGCGGCATGATCCTCGACGCAGCCGAACTGGAAGCCGCCTATGGCCGCGATACGATGCCGCGTGGATTCCTCGGCCTCAACGCGGCGCTGTGCGAGCAATACATGCACTTCATCGCCAACCGCCGCTGCGCCCAGCTCGGCCTCGCGCCGGTCTTCGCCGAGACCGAAAACCCGTTCCCATGGATGAGCGAAACCATGGATCTGAAGAAGGAAAAGAACTTCTTCGAGACCCGCGTCATCGAGTACCAGAACGGCGGCGCGCTGGCCTGGGACTGACCTGGATCGCCGTGGGACGGCAGGTTCACGCGTCACGGCATCGCCTGTCGTCTTTGCGCCGGGGCGATGTCGCTTTCTCATGCTCCTCGCCACCGCGAATGGTGTTCACATCAATATGCTTAAGGTGCCCGACCGCCTCGTGCGGAAGGGAGAATTGGGAAGCCGGCGCCCTCGCAAGAGGAAGTCCGGCGCTGCCCCCGCAACGGTGGCGGAGCGCAAACCTCGACGGTGAACCACTGGGGAGATGCCCCCGGGAAGGTGTCGAGGCGGTCCTTTACGGGACGCTCCGGAGCCCGGAAACCAGCCTTGAGCACGTTGGTCTCGACTGATCGCGGTGGGCGGTCAAGGAGCGAATGGCGTACGACCCGGCCGCCGGCGTCGGCGGTTGCCGTTCCTTCCCCAAATCACCACCAAGTTCAGTCCTTTAGCGAGGACAGGACATGGACGCCCGTAACGAAATGCTCACGCTGATCCGCGCCCGCAGGCACGGCTGGTCGCTGGAGCAGCCCTTCTACACCGATCCCGATTTCTTCAGGCTCGACATGGAGCTGATCTGGTATCGGGACTGGCTCTTCATCGGCCATGATTGCGAGGTGGCGAAGCCGGGAAGCTTCTTCACCGTGCAGGTCGGCTCCTACCCGATCGTGATCGTGCGCGACCGCGAAGGCAGGATCAGAGCCTTCCACAATTCCTGCCGCCACCGCGGAAGCCGCGTATGCACGACGCCGAAAGGCACCTCTGCGCGGCTGGTCTGCCCCTATCACCAGTGGACCTACGACCTCGACGGCAGGCTGCTCTTCGCCCGCCAGATGGCCGAGGATTTCGACCCGTCCGCCCATTCGCTCAAGCCCATCGCCTGCGAGAGCGTCGCTGGCTACATTTTCATCTGCCTTGCGGACGAGCCGGCCGATTTCGAGCCGTTCCGCATGCTGATGGAGCCCTATTTCGCACCGCACAAGCTTTCCGAGGCGAAGATCGCCTATGAATCGACCATCGTCGAGAAGGCCAACTGGAAGCTGGTGTGGGAGAACAACCGCGAATGCTACCACTGCGCGGGCAACCATCCGGAACTGTGCAAGACCTTCCCGGAAGCGCCCAGCGTCACCGGCGTCAATGGTGCCGAGAGCGATCCGGAGATGGTGGAGCACTGGGAAAAATGCGAGGCGGCGGGCCTGCCAGCGCGCTTCCGCATCGACGAGGCCGGACAGTTCCGCGCCACCCGCGCGCCGCTGCTGCGCGACGCGGTGAGCTACACCATGACCGGCAAGCCCTCGGTGAAGCGCAATCTTTCCGATCAGGTCAGCGCCGATCGTATCGGCACGCTGATGCTCTATCACTACCCCGCCACATGGAACCATGTGCTGATCGACCATGCCGTGACCTTCCGCGTCATCCCGCTTGGCCCTGAAGAGACCGCCGTCACCACCAAATGGCTGGTCCACAAGGATGCGGTCGAAGGCGTCGACTACGATCTGGAGGAACTCATCCATGTGTGGACGGAGACCAATGATCAGGACCGCCGCATTGTGGAGGAGAACGCCTTCGGCATCCGCTCGCCGGCCTATGAGCCCGGCCCCTATTCGGAACTGCATGAAGGGGGCGTGATCCAGTTCGTGGAATGGTATGCGCACTTCATGGAGCCACGGCTTTGCGAGGGTGAAAAGCCCAGGCTGAAGAACGTCGCCTGAGGAGAAGCCGATGAACGCCATGACCGATCCCGGGCTCTACCGCCATCTGGACGAGATGGCCCCGTGGAACGATCGCCTTCAGGTTCTGGAGGTGATCGGCATCGCGGACGAGACGCCGGAGGTGAAGACCTTCACCTTCCGGTCCGATGCGCAGACATGGTTCCGCTACAAGCCGGGCCAGTTCATAACGCTCGAATTGCCCGTGGACGACGGGCCGCTCATGCGCACCTACACGCTGTCGTCGTCGCCATCGCGCCCCTTCTCCATCGCGGTGACGGTGAAGGCGCAGCCGGGCAGCGTGGGCGCCCGCTGGATGTTCGACAATCTGGGTGTCGGCGCGCGGCTGAAAGCGTTCGGGCCGGGCGGCGAATTCACCCACCACAACCATCCGGCCGCCAAATATCTGTTCATCTCGGCCGGCTCCGGCATCACGCCGGTGATGTCGATGCTGCGCTGGCTGAACGACTGCGCGCCGGGCACGGACGTGTCCTTCGTCAACTGCGCGAGGCGGCCGGAAGAAATCATCTTCCGCAAGGAGCTTGAGTTGCTGGGCTCGCGCATGCCCGGCCTTTCGCTGTCGTTCCTGATCGAGGAACGCTCGTCGCGCGAAAGCTGGTTCGGCCATATGGGCCGCATCGACGCCGTGCGCCTGCCGCTTCTGTCGCCCGACTTCCGCGAGCGCGAAGTGTTTTGCTGCGGCCCCGAACCGTTCATGCGGGCGGTGCGCGAGATGTTGCAGGCCGCCGGCTTCGATATGGCGTTCTACCATCAGGAAAGCTTCGGCGCGCCGCCGGTCGAGCCCGCGCCCGCCGCCTTCCCCGAACTGCCCGCCAATGCGGACGCGGGCACGGCGCCCGCCGCAACCGTGCCGGTGCGCTTCAGCCTTTCCGATGTGGAGGGCGAATGCCTTCCCGGCCAGACCGTTCTTCAGGCGGCGCGCGCCAGCGGCGTGCGGATTTCGGCGGCCTGCGAGTTCGGTCTGTGCGGCACCTGCAAGGTGAAGAAACTGTCCGGCGAGGTCGAGATGAACCACAATGGCGGCATACTCGACGACGAGATCGCCGACGGCTTCATCCTCGCCTGCTGCTCCAAACCCCTCTGCGACCTCGAGATCGAAGCCTGACCATGGAAAAAGACGAGGCGGCCGTCGCCCTCCCACAACCACTCGACCGGCAAACGGCGGCGAAAATCTCGCCGCTGCCGCCGCCCGAAGAAGTGTTCGTCGACTGGCTGATGTCGGTGCCGCCGCATGCCTGCCTCGAAGACGAGGCGCGCCGCCAGATCGAACTGATCGACAGCCGCCCGACGCTGCATCCGGACGTGCGCTGCCTGCGCGCGCTGCTGGTCGCCGTAGCCGGCAAGGGAAACTGGCCGAAGCCTTCCGCCAGCCTTTGACCCACAGGTTGCCTGCCGCCGCAAATCGGCGACAGGCAAGGCGATCAACCGGCCAGCGCCCGCAATTCGCGGGCGGCCGCCACCATGTTGACCAGAGCCGGCCTGACCTCTTCCCATTTGCGGGTCTTGAGGCCGCAATCGGGATTGATCCAGATCTGGCTGTCGGCCAGCCGCTTGCGGGCCAGCTTGATGAGGTCGGTCATCTCGCCGGTATGCGGCACGCGCGGCGAATGGATGTCGTAGACGCCCGGCCCGATCTCGTTCGGATATTTGTAGTTGCTGAACGCATCGAGCAGTTCCATGCGCGAGCGCGAGGTCTCGATGGAGATGACGTCGGCATCCATCGCGGCGATGGCGTCGATGATGTCGTTGAACTCCGAATAGCACATATGGGTGTGTATCTGGGTCGAATCCCCCACGCCCGAAGACGCCAGCCGGAAGCCGCCGACCGCCCAGTCGAGATAGGCCTTCCAGTCCGCCTTGCGCAGCGGCAAGCCTTCGCGCAGGGCCGCCTCATCGATCTGGATCATGACCGCGCCCGCCTTTTCCAGATCGACCACCTCGTCGCGAATGGCGAGCGCGATCTGGCGGCAGGTTTCCGAACGCGGGATGTCGTTGCGCACGAAGGACCAGTTGAGGATCGTCACCGGACCGGTGAGCATGCCCTTGACCGGCCTGTCGGTCAGCGACTGCGCATATTGCCACCAGCGCACGGTCATCGGGTTGGGCCGCGAGACATCACCGAAGATGATCGGAGGGCGCACGTAGCGCGAGCCGTAGCTCTGCACCCAGCCGGCCTGCGTGAAGGCGAAGCCCGAAAGGTGCTCGCCGAAATACTGCACCATGTCGTTGCGCTCGAACTCGCCGTGAACCAGCACGTCGAGCCCGATTTCCTCCTGCCAGCGAATGGCGGCCTCGGTCTGCTTGCGCAGGAAGGCTTCGTAATCGGCAAAGCTGAGTTCGCCCTTCGCATGGGCGGAGCGGGCCTTGCGCACCTCGGCCGTCTGGGGGAAGGAACCGATGGTGGTGGTGGGGAAGCTCGGCAGGTTCAGCTTCTCGCCCTGCTTGCGGCGTCGTTCGGCAAAGGCGCTCTTGCGGCGTGCCATGGCGTCATCCACAGCGGCCAGCCTGCCCTCGACCAGCGGATCGTGGACGCGGAGCGATTTGCGGCGCGAGGCGATGGCATCGGCGCTGGCCTGAAGCGCTTCGGCAACCTCGCCGCGCCCCCCGGACAATGCCCGACCCAGAAGCACGAGCTCATCGAGCTTTTGCGTGGCGAAGGCGAGCCACGACTTCAGTTCCGCATCGAGCGCGGTCTCCAGCTCCAGATCGACCGGCACATGCAGAAGCGAGCAGGACGGGGCGATCTCGATGCGGTCGAGCGGCCAGCCGCAGACCAGCGGCTTCAGGTAATCGAGTGCGGCGGTGAGGTCGGCACGCCAGACGTTACGACCATCGATCAGCCCGAGCGACAGCACCAGATTCTTCGGCGCCAGCCGTGCCACCTGCTCAAGCTGCTCCGGCGCGCGCACCAGATCGATATGCAGGCCCGAGACCGGCAGCGACAGGGCGAGGTCCAGATTGTCACCGAGCGCGCCGAAATAGGTGGCGAGCATGATGCCGAGCGCTGGCACCTCCTCGGAGAAATGGCGATAAGCCGTTTCCAGCGCGGCACGCTCACCGTCATCGAGATCGAGGACAAGGCACGGCTCGTCGATCTGCACCCAGTCGGCGCCGGCCTTGTACAGACGGCCGAGCAGTTCCGAATAGACCGGCAGCAGCTTGGGCAGCAGCGACAACAGGTCGAACTCCTCGCCGCGCGATTTGGCGAGCCGGAGGAACGTGACAGGCCCGAGGATGACCGGGCGGGTGTGGATGCCCAGTTCCTTCGCTTCAAGGAAATGGTCGACAGGCTTGGCGGTGGCAAGCACGAACTGCTGTTCGGGCGCAAGTTCCGGCACCATGTAGTGATAGTTGGTGTCGAACCACTTGGTCATTTCCAGCGCAGAGGTGCTGTGGACATGGCCCGGATGGCCGCAACCCGCATCGCCCTGGCTGCCCCGCGCCATGGCGAAATAGGTGTCGAGCGGCACCTCGCCGCCCGTCCAGCCGTAGCGCTGAGGGATCGCCCCGATCATGACGGCCGTGTCGAGCACATGGTCGTAGAGCGAGAAATCGTTCGAGGGGATGCGCGTCACCCCCTTGTCGCGTTGCTGGCGCCAGTTTTCGGCGCGCAGGCGCTTTGCCGTTTCAAGCAGCGATTCGGCGGTATCCTTGCCAGCCCAGTAGTTTTCGAGAGCGAACTTGAGTTCGCGACGGCGGCCGATACGCGGCACGCCAAGCGTTGCGACGGGAACTGTCGAGATAGCCATTCCATAACCCCGATGGTTGGAGCGTGGTGACCAGAACAGCCGTCGTCGCCCGCCGGGAAAGCAGACGCACCGCGGCCATCGGGACACCCCGCCCGTGGACGTTTTCTGTCATGGCAGGTCTCCTGGCTCACGGGTCATCGCCTGCGCCCGTCTTCCCGGGGCTTTCACCCCAGTGACATGGATGGACGCAGGCTCTCCGCCTACAGTTGCGGGGGCAGCGCCGGCTTTCCTTTCAAAGGCACCGGCTTCCCTCTTAGCTTCAGGGCGTAAAATACCCCGAAGAACCACGACGAGGCGCAGTGTCGTGGTTTCAGTCACCGCTGTCAATATCACATAAAGAAATGTTTATATCGTGATCTGATCTTTTCGGATTTTTCCTATCAGGATCGCAACGCCTGCGCCGGGGTCTGGCGATAAGCGATGAGCGCGGGAAGCAGGGTCGCTGCCGCGCAGGCAACGAGCAGGAAGAGCAGCGTCCACAGGTCCGCCGCCTGGAACTCCACCGGCATGGCCACGCCGCTGTTTCTGGCCAGATAGCCGGATATGGCCCGCACGATCGCATAGCCGATGGCGAACCCGCAGATCACACCGGCCGCGACAAGGATGAAGACCTCCGTCCAGACCATGCCCATCACCACCGGGCGCGGTGCGCCGAAGGCCCTCAGCGCGCCGATCTGGCGGCGGCGCTGGAGCACGTGAACGGCCACCACCATAAGGATCGCCGCCCCGACCAGCGCCTGCGCGCCCATCGCCACGAAGCCGAGGATACGGCGGGCGTCGCCCAGGGTGCCGTAAAGCCTTGTCAGCACTTCACCGGGAAAGACGGCCAGTGTGGTTTCCGTGCGGTACTGCTGGCGCAGATTGTAGGCGTCGGCAATGCTCTTCGGCTTCACGAGAATCGCAGGCACCCCGGGATTGTCAGTGTGCAGCAATTCGGATTCATCGACCGCTTCGCCGGCGAAGCCCGGGCCGTGGTCATGGCCATGATCGTGGGGAACGCTGGCCACAGCGGCCAGCCCTGCCGTCTGCTCCGGCTCATGACCATGATCGTGATCGTGATTGGCGTGGGTGGCCCACACCGACTGGATCGGCACGAGGATGGCCCGGTCCCACGGCGTTCCCGTAGGCGCCATGCGGCCGACCACCCGGTACTCCACATGCGAGTGCACCTCGCCGGCTTCGCCGACCGCCCCGTGGAAGGGATGGAAGCTGTCGCCGATGGCGCGGCTGACCTGCGCGCCGACGATGGCGTCGCCCATGTGGCTGAACCCTTCGCCCTCGCCCAGCCCGCCAAGCATCTCAACCGCGTCGGAGGTCGTGCCCACGATCGGATAACCGGCCACGAAATCGCCGAAGCCGACGGGAACGGCATTTTCCACGCGCGGATCGGCCCGAAGCGCAGCCAGCGTTTCAGGCGGCAGCAGCGGCAGCGGTGCGGGTTGCAGAAAGATCGACGACAGGATGAGCTGCGTTTCCGAACCCGCAGCGCCGACGACCAGATCGAAGGCGGCCGCGGCACGCGCGCTGCCCAGCCGCAATGCGCGCTCCTGCAGCGTGACGGATACGCCGAGCGCCGTCGCCAGCGCGATCAGCAGGGCGAGGATCAGCGCGCCGATCCAGTTGCGGCGAAGGTCGGCAAGAATGAAATGGAACACTTCTTTCTCCGCTCAGGCCGCCAGGCGGCCGTTCTCCAGCCGCAAGGTGCGGCCCATGCGTTCGATAAGCCTGCCGTCATGGCTGGCAACGATCAGCGTCGAGCCGGCCTCCTGTGCCAGTTCGACCAGCAGGTTGGCGACGGCAGCGCCGGATTCGGCATCGAGGCTGGCGGTCGGCTCGTCGGCCACGATCAGGCCGGGCCTGCCGACCAGCGAGCGGGCAACCGCCACGCGCTGCATCTGACCGCGCGACATGGTGCCGACAAGCTGCTCCGGACGCTCGATCCCCACCCTTGCGAGCAATTCCCGGGCCCGCGGCTGCATCCCCGCCGGCAGGCGCAGGTGCGACAGGCGCTGGGGCAGCAGCACATTCGCCTCGGCGGACAGACCGGGAAAGAGATGAAAGTCCTGCATGACGAGACCCACATTGCGGGCACGCCAGCGGTCGCGCCCGCCTTCCGGCAATCCGGCAATGTTTTCGTCATTCCATGCAACGCGCCCCGAGCCGGCCCGCTCCATGCCGGTGACGATGTTGATGAAGGTCGTCTTGCCAGAACCCGAGGGGCCGACAAGCGCCGCCGTTTCGCCCGCAGCGAGGCTGAGCGAAGGCAGATCGAGCGCCGGAACCGGCAATCCCGGATAGCGCACCTGCAGGCCGTCGACGGAAAGCGCCAGCACGTTCAGACCCTCCGGAAATCAGCGCCGACGATGCGCAGCAGGCTGACGAAACCGGTCTCGGGGTCGGTCCAGGAGCCGACCTCGAGCTTGCCCGAAACCTCGATGATGCCGTTGGCCTGCTCGAAGGTCTGCGCCCGGTCGAGATAGACCACGATGATGTCGTCCGGCCAATCCGCATCCGAGGAACAGAAGGGACAGAGCGCCAAGGGAATTTCGGTGAGCACGAAGAAATCGGCTTCGGCCTTGAGCGGCGGGGCCATGAAGCCGCGCATGACCACGGACCTGCCTTCCAGCGCCTTCACCTTGTCGGAGAAGGTGAGGCCGAGAACGCTGACCTTGCCATACAACTCGTCGAAAGAAATCATGTCGGCGGCCGCATGGGCGGGGCGCGAAGCGGCGAGCGAAAGCACCGCGCCGCCCACCATACCCAGCATCTGCCGGCGTCGGATCTTGCGGGAATTCATTGCAGCCTCCTTTGCAAAGCCTGCGCGGAACGGAAACGGATGCAGGCCCGGAGCTTCTCCGGGCCTGTTTCCCGATGGCGAGGCGCTTACTGCGTCTGCTTTGCGCCCAGCGCCAGAGCGTCGGCCAGCACACGGTAGACGTCGCTCTGCTCCATATAGCCCTTGAAGTTCTCCGAGCCGGGGCCGGTAGCCTGAAGCACCACGTCGTCCACGGCATGGACGCCGGTGTCGCCGTCGCGCGGGATGTTGCCCTGCACCAGAACAGCGCCGGGAACGTCCTTGTAGGCCTCGTTGGCGATGTATTTCTTGTTCTCATCCTGAATGGCCGGAACGAACGGGCCGTCGAGTTTCGGACGGAAGGTCTCGTAGTGGTCGGGGCCGTTGTTGGCCGCCAGGAACAGGCGGCGCGAGACATCGACGCTGTCGGGATAGCCGTCGCCATCCGAGTCGACATAGTTCGGGAAGCCGGCATCGGCATAGGTGCCGACCTTCTCGCGCATATCGTCGCCCGGCTTCTCGTCATCGACCGTACCGATGATCGAGACGCCATGGGTGTGGTCGCCGGTGACGACGATCAGCGTATCGGGGTTCTGCTCGGCAAACTCGCGGGCGACGCCGATGGCCTTGTCGAACTCGATGGTGTCGACCACGGCGCGATCCCAGTCGAGCGGATGGGACATCTTGTCGACATTGGCGGCCTCGACAACCAGCACGAAGCCTTCCGCGTTCTTCGAAAGCTGGCCGAGAGCGGCTTTCGTCATGTCGACCAGACCGGGCTGCTCGGGGAACTTCTCCACGGTGCCCTTCTTCAGGAACTCGCGGTCGAGCGTGGTGTCCATGTTGCCGGTATGGAACAGGCCGAGCACCTTGCCGGTGTTGGAGCCGGCTGCCGCCTCCAGCTCACCCTTGGTGGTGGCCAGCGTATAGCCTGCTTCCCTGAAGCCCTCGATATGGTCGGTGTCGTCCTTGCGCTTGGAGCCGGCAACCGACTGCGGCAGGAAATAGGCCGATCCGCCGCCGAAGATCACATCGGGCTTCAGGTCGAAGATCTGGTTGTTGATGGCGGCCTTCTCGGCGCGGCGGCGGGTGTGGGCGAAGAGCGCGGCAGGCGTCGCATCCTGAAGTTCGGAAGTGGTGACGATGCCGACCGACTTCGAGGTCTGGCGGCGGAGCGCCTCGACCAGCGTCTCGACCTTCGGATCGTCGAACGGATCTTCGGTGCGGTCGGCATAGACGCCGATCGCGTTCA
This sequence comes from Aquamicrobium ahrensii, assembly GCF_040545755.1. Classification (NCBI taxonomy): domain Bacteria; kingdom Pseudomonadati; phylum Pseudomonadota; class Alphaproteobacteria; order Hyphomicrobiales; family Phyllobacteriaceae; genus Aquamicrobium; species Aquamicrobium ahrensii. The sequence goes on along the minus strand of NZ_JBEPMN010000002.1, from coordinate 159,858 downwards.
CCGCGCTCTTGTGGCCGGTCATATAGGCCGACATGGTGTTGGCGCTGTCGGTGGCGACGGCTTCGGTGGACGAGGTGCCGATGAAGGCCATGCGGTCCAGTTCGTCCATGTTGAGGCGGCCATTGGCCTTGCCCTCGGTCATGCCCTTGGACATGATGCGGGCGGCGGTGCGGTGCGCGACCGAAAGACCGTCGGCGATCAGGAAGATCACGTTCTTGGCTCTGGGCTCGTCAGCGGTGCCGTAAACTTCCCACATCACGGTCTTTTCCTCATCGCCGGCCCTGGCGATGACGGTGTAGACGCCGGGTTCCGTGATCGTGACGCCTTCAAGACGCACGGCGGAAGCCTCAACGCCGTCTTCCTTCTCGATGAAGGTGGCTTCCTTGCCGAGCACTTCAGCGGCCGGCTTGCCATTGATGGTGACGCTGACGTCGGAGCCGGCGACGACGCCGTCGAACTCCACCTTAACGTCGAAGGGCGAAGCGGTGAGGATCGTAGCGCGGTCAAGCGGGTAGACCGTGGCGGCGCCGGCGACGGCCGGGACCAGTATGGTGGTTGCGGTCAGGATGGCGAGCAGGCTTCGCATGTCGGGTTCTCCGTAAGCGTCGAAAGAGCCCGCTAGCTAGGCCCGGCACATTACAACGCGATGACAGGTCCCGGACAGGTTGATGACAAAGCTGCCCGGCGTGCTTGACAGCACCGGCGACCTGCAACATAGATGGCTTCATTCCGAGGGGAGCGCTGTACGGCGCTGAGATGGCGATGAGCCAGACCCTTGAACCTGATCCGGGTTATGCCGGCGTAGGAACGGAACAAGGGCCTTCGGGCAATCCTGCCAATTCTTCGCACACCTGGATCTCCATGATGACAAGTCGGGAGATCGCCATGACGTTCAAATCCAAAGTCCGCCCGCCGACGCCACGCTCCTTCTAGGAGGGCGGAGCCATGTCGGCTGTCCCGGCAGCGTTGCGCACCGCTCTTGTGCTGCTGGCCTCATGGCAGGTGATCGTCGTCGCCTTCGCCCCGCCACGCTACATATTGCCGGCGCCGCTCGACGTGGCGGCCGCTTTTCGTCGGCAGCCGCTCTATCTTCTCGACAACACGCTCGTGACGCTGGCCGAGATCGCCGCCGGCTTCGTGGCGGGCGCGCTCGCCGGCATCGCCACCGCGCTTGCCGTGGCTCTGTTTCCGCGCCTCGGGCGGGCAATCTGGCCGGTGGTGCTGGTGCTGCAGGCCTTTCCGGTCTTCGTCATCGCGCCCTTGCTGGTTCTGTGGTTCGGCTTCGGCATGGCCTCGAAAGTGGTGATGACGGCGCTTATCATCTTCTTCCCCGTCGCCTCCGCCTTCGCCGACGGCCTGCGGCGCACGCCGCCGGAGATCGTCGACGCCGCCGCGCTCACCCCGGCCACCCACCGCCGGACGCTGTTCCTGCTGCGCATGCCGCTCGCGCTTCCAGCGCTGGTTTCCGGCCTCAGGGTTGCAGCGCCGCTTGCTCCGCTGGGAGCGGTGATCGGCGAGTGGGTCGGCGCATCGGCCGGGCTCGGGTTCGTCATGGTCCAGGCCAACGCCCGCATGCAGACCGACACGATGTTCGCGGCCATGAGCATCATCGCCATTCTTGCTCTGGCGTTGCGCCGGCTCGTCGACGCACTCGCTCCGCTTCTCACGCCATGGGCGCGGGAAGACGACTTCTCCTCCACAATCCGACAAAGGAAACCGCAATGATCCGCACCTGCGCGCTCGCGCTCCTGCTCTCCACCGCCGCGGCAGGCGCAGCCCACGCCGCCGACAAGCTCACCGTGATGCTGGAATGGTTCGTCAATCCCGACCACGCGCCGCTGGTGGTGGCGAAAGAGCTCGGCCTGTTCGATGAAGCCGGGCTGGAGGTGGAGCTCGTGCCGCCGGCCGACCCTTCGATCGTGCCGCGCGCCGTCGCCTCCGGCAAGGTCGAGATCGGCGTCCACTATCAGCCAAACCTCTATCTCGACCATGACGCCGGCGTTTCGCTGGTGCGTTTCGGCACGCTGGTCGAGACCCCGCTCAACACGCTCACCGTTCTGGCCGATGGCCCGATCAGGGAGTTGAAGGACCTTGAAGGCAAGAAGATCGGCTTCTCCGTCTCCGGCTTCGAGGACGCCATCATCGGCCGCATGCTGGACAATGCCGGAGTGGACAAGGACACGATCGAGCTGGTCAATGTCAATTTCGCGCTGTCGCCGTCGCTGATCAGCGGACAGGTGGACGCCACCATCGGCGGATACCGCAATTTCGAGCTGACCCAGATGAAGCTCGAAGGCCATGAAGGTCGCGCCTTCTTCCCCGAGGAGCACGGCATTCCGGTCTATGACGAACTGATCTTCATCACGAGGCCGGAACTGGTCAAGGACGATCGCCTCAAGCGCTTCCTCGCCGCCGTGGAAAAAGGCGCGATCCACCTCACCAACCATCCCGAAGAGGGTTGGAATCTGTTCGTGAAGGCGCATCCGGACCTCGATGACGAACTGAACCGGCAGGCCTGGATCGACACGCTGCCCCGCTTCGCCAAGCGGCCTTCCGCGCTCGACCAGACGCGCTACGCCCGCTTCGGCGCATTCCTTGAGGAAAGCGGGCTGATCAGGAAAGCCCCTGCGGTCGAGGAAATCGCGGTGGAACTGCAATGAGCGCGGCCCTTCCCGAGCGGGCGTCTGATCTGCTGGACGGGATGCGTCGGCGACGCCCCCGCGTCCATTGCCTGATGAATGGCGTGGTTCCCAAGCTGGTGGCCGATGGGCTTTCAGCGCTGGACGCGATCCCTTCCATGACTTCCTCGCCGGAGGAGGTCGGGCATTTCGTCGCCAGGGCCGACGCGCTGCTGGTCAATCTGGGCACGCTGGATGCGCAGCGCCGCGAGGCTATCGGCATCGCGGTGAGCGTTGCGGCCGAACGGGGGCGGCCATGGGCGCTGGACCCCGCCCATTGCGACTACTCTCCGCCGCGCGCCGCCTTCGCGCAGCAATTGCTGACGCGCGGCCCCGCGGTACTGCGCGCCAATGCAGCCGAATACGACCTGCTTTCCGTACCGGCTGGAGTCGTAGCGGTCAGGACCGGCAAGCAGGACCGCATCGCGCAAAACGGCGCGACGTTCTCGGTAGCCAACGGCCATCCGCTGGCTGCGATGGTGACGGGAACCGGATGCCTGTCGGGGGCCCTCATCGCCGCCTTCCTGGCCATCGAAACCGATGCGTTCATGGCCGCAAGCGCCGCCATGCTCATCTTCGGCGTCGCGTGCGAAATGGCCGGCAAGACGGCATCCGGTCCGGGCAGCTTCGAGCCTGCCCTGCTCGACGCTCTGGCCGCCCTCTCCGGCGATCACATTCTTCAGCATGCAAGGATAGCTCATGAACAAGGTTGATTACCGGCTCAACGCCATCATCGACGGCAGCCTGCGCCCGGTGGGAAAACTGGCCGCTCTGGCCGGCATCGCCGCCCGCAACGGCGCGACCATCATCCAGTATCGCGACAAGGACGCGTCGACGCGGCAGATGATCGCCGAGGCCGAAGCAATCCGCGCCGCCCTCGCCGGCGTCGGCGTGCCCCTGCTGGTCAACGACCGCGTGGACGTGGCGCTGGCGGGGGGCGCGGACGGCGTGCATCTCGGCCGCGACGACATGTCCGCCGAAACCGCGCGCCGCCTGCTCGGACCCGACGCTATCATCGGCCTGACGGTGAAGAACGAGGCGGACGCCGACGCGGCCATCGCCGCGCCCATCGACTACGCCTGCATCGGCGGCGTGTTCGAAACGCTTTCCAAGAAGAACCCGGATGCGCCGGTCGGGCTCGACGGCTTCCGCACCCTGCGCGCACGCATGCGCGCGGCGAAACCCGGCCTGCCGGTCGGGGCCATCGCCGGCATCGACACGGTGCGCGCGGGCGAAGCCGTGCGGGCTGGCGCATCGGGCGTCGCGGTGATCTCCGCCATCTTCCGCGCCGATGACATCGCCGCCGCCACCCGCGAATTGCGCGCGGCGGTGGACGATGCGGGAGGCCGGCCATGACGGCCATCGCGCTCACCATAGCCGGCTCCGACAGCGGCGGCGGGGCCGGCATACAGGCCGACCTGAAAACCTTCTCGGCGCTCGGCGTGTTCGGAACCAGCGTCATCACCGCCATCACCGCCCAGAACACGCAAGGCGTGCGCGGCGTCGAGGACATCAGCCCCGGCATGATCGCGGCCCAGATCGACGCGCTCTACGACGACATGGAGATCGGCGCGGCCAAGATCGGCATGGTCTCGCGCATCGACACCATTACGGCAATCGCCGATGGCCTGCGCCGCTATCATGTGCGGCCGGTGATCGATCCGGTGATGATCGCCACCTCGGGCGACCGCCTGTTGCAGCCCGACGCCATCGACGCGCTGCGCACCAAGCTGCTGCCGCAAGCGGTCATCATCACGCCGAACCTGCCCGAGGCCGCTTTGCTGAGCGGCATGCCACTGGCCGAGGACGAGACGCAGATGATCGCGCAGGCCGAAATCCTTCTGCGCACCGGCACGGATGCTGTGTTGATCAAGGGCGGGCACGGCACGGGACCGGAAAGCACCGATCTCCTGCTCGACGGAAATTCGCTGGTGCGGCTGTCGCGTCCTCGCATCGACACGCCGAACACGCATGGCACCGGCTGCACCTTGTCGGCGGCCATAACGGCCGGTCTGGCGCGCGGCTTGCCGCTTGCCGAAGCCGTGGCGCAAGCCAGGGAGTATCTGCATAGAGCATTGCAGGCCGCGGCCGCGCTCGCCATCGGCAAGGGCAGCGGTCCGGTTCATCACTTCCATGGCTGGTGGCGCTAGGATGAAACGCGCCGGGCATTGGGCGGCTTTTTTGCAACGCGCGCTTGGGCACGCCTGCGGGGTCGTGCTCGGCCTGATGCTGGCGGCGGTGACGGCGACCACCCTGCAACGCTATCTGTTGGGCGGCGGTTTCCTCGGCATCGAGGAGGCCATGGTGTGGCTGCTTCTGCTCCTCGTCTGCCTGGGCTTCCCGATGGTCGCCCATGGCGCGCTGGCAATGCGGATTGAGCTTTTCCCGCGCACACGTAAAAGCCCCTGGACCGCCCTGCGCGAGACGGCGGCGGAAGCCTTCACGCTTGCCGCTTGCGCAGTGCTGGCTATCGCCGGCGCAAAGGCCGCGCTTGAGGTGGGTGGACATTCCGCCCTGCTCGGCCTCGGCGAATGGCTGCGGCCCACCGCACTCGCAGCAGCGGGTGCTGCCGGGTTTGCAATGCGGATTCTGGTTCTTTTCGCCGAAGGCCGCACCAGATTGCTAATGGGGGGCCTGGCGCTTGCGTTCGCAACGCTCGCCACTGTCTTCGCCGGGCTGTCGGTGGCGACCCTGCCATCCAGCCTCGCCGCCCTCATCGTGATCGGCGTCGGCATCGTCGTCGGCGCACCGCTCGTCCATGCCTTCGTGCTTGCAGCTTATATCGCGCTTGCTTTCGGCAGCCCGCTGGTGGAATCCGCGCTTGCGCTTTCGCTGCTCGGCGGCGTCGGCCGCTATCTTCTGCTCGCCATTCCCTTCTTCCTGCTGGCTGGCGGCTTGCTGAGCATTTCAGGCGCCGCCGGCGATCTGGTGCGTTTCGCGGCCGCCATGGTCGGCAAGCGTCGCGCCGGACTTGGGCAGACGGTGCTTTTGACCAGCGTGCTGTTTTCCGGCGTGTCGGGCTCATCCATCGCCAATGCGGCGTTCAGCTCCAAAACCTTCATGAAGCCGCTGACGGGGGCGGGCTACACGCCGGAGCGGGCCGCAGGCGTCATCGCCTCCACCGCGGTTCTCGACAACATCATCCCGCCATCCATCGCCTTTTTCATCCTCGCCGCCGCCACCAACCTGCCGGTGGGGCCTCTGCTGACGGGCGGGCTGTTCGCCGGCCTTGCGCTCGCGGCGGCCCTTGCCATCGCCATCCATTGCAAGGCGGGCATGGAAGGCCAGACCGCAGCCGAAACGGGCGTCTCGCGCTGGCGGTTGGCGCTGCGCGCCGCGCCCGTCTTCGGGCTCGGGCTGATCGTGGTGGCCGGCATCCGCCTTGGTGTCGTCAGCCCCACCGAAGCGGCCGCACTCGCCGCCGCCTACACCTTCCTGCTGGCGCTTTGGGGCCGTGGCGGCCGTGCCGGCATCTTCCCCGCGCTGCGACAGGCCGGCGTCGAGACCGCCGCCATCACCATGCTGATCGGAGCCGCCACGCCTCTCGCATTCCTGCTGGCCATAGATGGCGTCGGAACATGGGCGACCCGCCTTGCACTGTCGCTCGGCGAGAACCCGTTCATGGTCATGCTCGCCGCAAATCTCATCCTGCTTGGCGTCGGTCTCGTGCTCGACATCGGCGCGGCGATCCTGTTGTTCTCGCCGATCCTGCTGCCGCTCGCCGCCGCCGCCGGCATCGATCCGGTCGCATTCGGCGTGGTGGTGGTCGTCAACCTGATGATCGGCGGGCTGACGCCTCCGGTCGGCATTCTCGTGCAGGTCACCAGCGCCGCCAGCGGCGTGCCGGCCACGCGGCTGTTCGCCGCCACCCAACCCTATCTCGCCGCGCTTCTTCTGGCGCTCCTGTGCATCAGCATGGGCATCGCCGCCCACGCCGCCCTTCTCCGCTCCTGAAAGGACCAGCACCATGCGAATCAACCGCCGCACTTTCCTCGCCGGGTTCGCCGCCATGCCGCTCGCCATGCCCGCCCTGAAACGGGCGCAGGCGGCCACGCCTGTCGTCGCCGCCTCGCTGCTAGGCGACGACAAGCCCGAAACGCTGGTGTGGATGCACATACGCGACCAGGTGGAGCGCGAACTGCCCGGACGCTTCGCCTTCAACATCGTGCCGAACGCAGCCCTGGGCGGCGAGAAAGAGGTGATGGAAGGCGTCAGGCTGGGCTCCATCCAGGCCAGCCTTTCGACGCTCTCCAACCTTTCCGCATGGGCGCCGCAGACGCAGCTTTTCGATCTGCCGTTCCTGTTCCGCGACGCCGCTCACCTTGAAGCCGCGCTGGAAGGAACCTGCGGCGGCGACCTCAGCGAAAAGCTCGCCCTGGAAGGCATCGTCGCCCCCGTCTTCGTCAACTACGGCGCACGCCATCTTTTGTCACGCGAGCCGTTGCTTGCGCCGGATGACGTGAAGGGAAAGCGCATCCGCGTCATCCAGAGCCCCTTGCATGCGCAACTGTGGGAAAGTTTTGGCGCGCATCCCATCGCGCTGCCGATCACCGAGACCTATAACGCCCTCTCCACCGGCCATGTCGACACCATGGACCTGACCATATCCGCCTATGCGGGTTTCCGGCTTTACGAAGTGGCGCCGCAGACGACGCTCACCGGCCATATCCACGCCGCCGGCGCAGTCGTCTTCTCGGGCCGTTTCTGGGCCGGGCTGGACGAGGAAGCACGCTCCGTCCTGCAAAAAGCGGCCATCGAAGGCGCGCGCCACTTCAACGCGCTGATGGCGGTGGACGAAAAAACCTCGATGAAAATCGCCCGGGAAAACGGCGCGACATTCCACGAAGTCGCGGAACGCACGGCATGGGAGGGACCGGCGCGCAAAGTGTGGGAAAGCTTTGCCGGCCAGGTCGGCGGCATGGAACGGATCGAGGCCGTGGCCGCCACCGCCTGCCGCGCCTGATCGCGACGGGAACGATCAGGCGGCGCTGGGGCCGGGATCGTCGTCGGGGTCGAAGTCGACACCGGGGCCGGGGCCCGCAACCGGCGTCGCCCGGCGCGGCCGGAAGCTCACCACGTTGTGCTCTCGCCGGGCGGCGGCGCGCGCCTGCGCTTCGGGCTGGGACAGGATCTCATGCACCTGAAGGAGTTCAGCGCTCCCCTCTCCGGTTTCGACCCTGAAAACAGCACCTTCCGCCAGCCCGAGAAGAGCCAGGCCGCGCACGGTGCGCAGCGACAGCATTCCGGGCTTTTCGGCCGCCAATTCCTGCACGATCATCTGCGGTCCGCATTGGGTACGGTCAAGCAGATAGACCAGCCGCGTGTTGAGCGTCACCACATTCGGGGGGATGTCGTCGCGGAAATAGAGGGTGCTTTCGCGCACCTTGCGTTCGAGGAGCGACACAAAGGCGTCATGAGGCCCGCCGTGCCGTTCCAGCATGGCCTGGAGGATCGCATGATCCCTGGTCGTCAATTGGAAATGAGGCTCCGTCACCATGGCAAATCTCCCGCGGGAACGGGATGAGCCGTTCCGACGCCAGTCCGTTATGGCTTTCTGGATCATTCCCCTGATGCGAGCCGGCCGCACCAGGGGTCAGGAGCCTGCGATCAGGCAGCCCGCATGATGGAGGAACCTGTGCGGCGCACCGCAAACGAGGTGCGCGCGCACCTTCATCGCTTTCGGTTCAAACCATGCAGAGCCGAGCCGCATGGCCTGCCTCAGGAAGCTTCGACGACGTCTTCCACCGAGGTGATGGTGAGACGATGCGTGCGCCCGTCATTGGCGGTCCAGTCGATGGACTGGCCGACCTTGAGGCCGAGCAACGCCGTTCCGATGGGGGTCAGGATCGAGATCTTGCCCTGCGCAATGTCGGCGTCGGCCGGGTAGACCAGCGTGACGCGGCGCTTGTTGCCGTCGTCGGATTCGTAGTCGACGGTCGCGCCCATCTGCGCCGTGCCGTTCAGCGCGTTGCCGGAAGCCGCCACCTTGGCGCGCTCGAGCTCGTTAAGCAGCGCGTCGGCCATTTCCGGTTTCTTTTCCAGAAGGCCGTTGGCCAGTGTGGTCAGCCGCTCATGATCGGCCTTGCTGATGATGATGCTCGGTTTGCGCATGGCGTTTTCTGTCTTCGCTCTGCCGCCCGCAAGGGCGGTATGTTGAGCCCGAAGGTTTCCGCCTAAGGGCCTTCCGGTTGAAGGTGTTGGTGCCGTCCTGCACCGTGAAATTTCAAGATGGAACTCCCCCGGTCTCGGGGGAACGGCCCGAGCCGGGTCAGCATCCCATCAAGGGATGACTCCGAAGCATGATATGGGCCCACGATGTACTCATGCTCAATAGCTTGGATCATATTGGCCGTTTGTCAAGCAGGGCCGTGTCGTGAAGATGTCACTTGAACTTCAGGGGGGGGTCCATTAACTTTCGCGCATGAAGACGACCCTTAGACCCAGACAGGAGCCCGCGAGGTAAGCGGGCGTGTTGCCCGGACGCCGGAAATCGCGCGTCGCCGGGTCGTCATTTTCCATTCAAACGAATCTGGAACAATCCGCTTGGAGCGGCGGAGAAGGTTCCAAACAGCGTTTCCCCGAAATCCCGATTTGAAGCCCCCTTCAGGGCGGACTTCCGCGAGCAGGCCGAATGACCATCCAGACCCCGTACTATCTGATCGACAAGGCAAGCCTTCTCCGCAACATGGAGAAGATCGCCTATGTCCGTGAGAAGTCGGGGGCAAAGGCGCTTTTGGCGCTGAAATGCTTCGCCACATGGTCGGTGTTCGACTTCATGCGCCAGTACATGGACGGCACCACCTCTTCCTCGCTCTACGAGGTCCGGCTCGGCCGCGAGAAATTCGGCGGCGAGACCCACGCCTATTCGGTGGCCTATGCCGACTATGAGATCGACGAGGTCGTCTCCCACGCCAACAAGATCATCTTCAACACCATCGGCCAGCTTCAACATTTCGGCGACCGCGCCGGCGACATCGCGCGCGGCCTGCGCCTCAATCCGGGCGTCTCGTCTTCGTCCTTCGACCTCGCCGATCCCGCCCGCCCCTACAGCCGGCTGGGCGAATGGGATGCGGGGGAGGTGGAAAAGGTCATGGATCGCATCAGCGGCTTCATGATCCACAACAATTGCGAGAACGCGGATTTTTCGCTGTTCGACCGCATGCTGTCCCAGATCGAGGAGAAGTTCGGGTCGCTGCTCAGCCAAGCGGAGTGGGTCAGCCTCGGCGGCGGCATCCACTTCACCGGCGAGGACTATCCGCTCGACGCCTTCTGCGAACGCCTCGGCGCGTTCGCCGACCGCTTCGGCGTGCAGGTCTATCTCGAGCCCGGCGAGGCCGCGATCACCCGAAGCACCACGCTTGAAGTCTCCGTTCTGGACACGCTGTTCAACGGCAAGCAACTCGCCATCGTGGATTCCTCCATCGAAGCGCATATGCTGGACCTGCTGATCTATCGCGAAAGCGCCAGGGTGAAGCCGAACGAAGGTCCGCACCGCTACATGGTGTGCGGCAAGTCATGCCTCGCCGGCGACATTTTCGGCGAGTTCGACTTCCCGGCCGAACTGAAGACCGGCGACCGCATCTCCATTCAGGATGCGGCCGGCTACACCATGGTCAAGAAGAACTGGTTCAACGGCGTCAACATGCCGGCAATCGCGATCCGCGAACTGGACGGATCGGTCAGGGTGGTCCGCGAATTCGGCTTCGCGGATTACGAGCAAAGCCTGTCGTAGAAACAGGGCCTTTCAACTCCAGCCATAAGGAAATATCCCCCGGAATGAAGAAGAACGTGCTCATCATCGGCGCCGGCGGCGTGGCGCAGGTCGTGGCGCATAAGTGCGCGCAGAACAACGATGTGTTCGGCGATATCCATATCGCCTCTCGCACCCTTGCGAAGTGCCAGTCCATCGTGGACTCCGTCCGGGAAAAGAAAGCCCTCAAGACAGAGGGCGTGATCGAGGCGCACCAGCTCGACGCCATGGATGTCGAGGCGATCAGGGCGCTCATCACCAGCACCGACGCGAAGATCGTCATCAATGTCGGCTCCGCCTTCCTCAACATGTCGGTCATGTCGGCCTGTATCGAGACGGGCGCGGCCTATATCGACACCGCGATCCACGAAGACCCGGCCAAGGTGTGCGAGGCGCCGCCATGGTACGCCAATTACGAGTGGAAGCGGCGCGAGGAAGCCGAGAAGGCCGGCGTCACCGTCATTCTCGGCGCGGGCTTCGATCCGGGCGTCGTCAACGCCTATGCGAAGCTTGCCTATGACGACTATTTCGATCGCATCGATTCGATCGACATCATCGACATCAACGCCGGCAGCCATGGCCGCTGGTTCGCGACCAATTTCGACCCCGAGATCAACTTCCGCGAGTTCACCGGCCGCGTGTGGTCCTGGCAGGACAACAAGTGGACCGAGAACAAGATGTTCGAGATCGGCAAGGAGTGGGACCTGCCCGTCGTCGGCAAGCAGAAGGCCTATATGACCGGCCATGACGAGGTGCATTCGATCTCGCAGATCCTGAAGGTTCCCAATGTCCGCTTCTGGATGGGTTTCGGCGACCACTACATCAACGTCTTCACCGTTCTGAACAATCTGGGCCTCCTGTCCGAGAAGCCGGTGAAAACAGCGGAAGGGCTGGAAGTCGTGCCGCTCAAGGTGGTCAAGGCGGTGCTGCCCGATCCGGGCTCGCTGGCCCCCGGCTACACCGGCAAGACCTGCATCGGCGATCTGGTCAAGGGCGTGAAGGACGGCAAGGAGCGCGAGGTCTTCATCTATAACGTGGCCGATCATAAGGAAGCCTATAACGAGGTGGGCTCGCAGGGCATTTCCTACACGGCCGGCGTGCCGGCGGTGGCCGCCGCCCTGCTGGTCGCGACCGGCGAATGGGACGTGAAGAAGATGGCCAATGTGGAAGAGCTGCCGCCGCGCCCGTTCCTCGATCTGCTCGGCAGGATCGGCCTGCCGACCCGCGTGCGCGAAGGCGACGACGACCGCGCGCTGTAAAAAAGCGGCTCGACAGATGACAAAGGGCGGGCGAAATCACTTCGCCCGCCCTTTTGCATGGAACGCGGACAGCCGCTTTCAAGTCTTGAAAATCTGCGTCCATACCGCCATCTGGGAGCCGGATAATTCAGGGGCAATCCGAAATGACGACAACAGAGATGGAAACCAGAAGCTTCGAGGCCGACGTCGCCCGTCTTCTGCACATGATGGTGCATTCGGTCTATTCCGACCGGGACGTGTTCCTGCGCGAGCTGATCTCTAACGCCGCAGACGCCTGCGAGAAGCTGCGCTACGAGGCGATCGCGCGGCCCGAACTGCTGGGCGACGATCCGAAGCCGCGCATCGCCCTCTTCGCCGATGCCGAAAACAGGCTGCTCAGCATCGAGGACAACGGCATCGGCATGGACGGCGAGGAGATGACCGAGGCGCTGGGCACCATCGCCCGTTCCGGCACCCGCGCCTTCATGGAACGGCTGGAAGCGGCCAAGGGCGGCGAAAATGCGGAACTGGTCGGTCAGTTCGGCGTCGGCTTCTATTCAGCTTTCATGGTGGCCGAAAAGGTCGAGGTGATCTCGCGCCCGGCCGGCTCGGATGAAGCATGGCGCTGGTCTTCCGACGGCAAGGGCTCCTATTCGGTAGGCCCGGCAGCAATCGGGGATGCGCCGCCGCGCGGCACGCGCGTGGTGCTGCATCTCATGGAGGACGCCGCCTCCTGCACCGAGCCCCACCGGCTCGAACGGCTGGTCAAATCGCATTCGGGCCATGTGCCGGTGCCAGTCACGCTGGTGGAAAAGCCCGGCGCGGAGCCGCGCGAGATCGCCGACGGCACTGCCCTCTGGGTCAAGCCGAAGAGCGAGATCAAGCCGGAAGAGTACACCGACTTCTATCGCAGCGTCGCCGGCCAATATGACGAGCCCGCCACAACCATCCATTTCCGCGCCGAGGGGCGTCAGGAATACACTGTTCTGGCCTTCATTCCGGGCTCGCGTCCCTTCGACCTGTTCGACCCGGACCGCAGCGGCCACATGAAGCTTTATGTGCGGCGCGTCTTCATCACCGACGATGCGGAACTGACGCCGCGCTATCTGCGCTTCGTGCGCGGCATCGTCGATTCCGCCGACCTGCCGCTGAACATTTCGCGCGAGATGATCCAGCAGAACCCGCTTCTGGCCGCCATCCGCAAGGGCGTCACCAGCCGCGTGCTGAACGACCTTGCGAAACTGGCCGACAGCGATGCGGAGGCCTATGGCAGGATCTGGGAGAATTTCGGCGCGGTCATCAAGGAAGGCCTCTATGAGGATTTCGAGCGCCGCGAGCAGTTGCTCAAGCTGGTGCGGTTCAGCTCGACAACGCCCGGTGACAAGCCGCGCAGCCTCGCCGATTACGTGAATTCGATGAAGGAGGGCCAAAAGGCCATCTACTTCATGACTGGCGACGACCGCGCCCGGCTGGAAAGCTCGCCGCAGCTCGAAGGCTTCAAGGCGCGCGGCGTCGAGGTGCTGCTGCTGACCGATCCGATCGACGCGTTCTGGACGGCCAATGCGCCGGAGTTTGAGGGCAAGCCGTTCAAGTCGGTGACGCAGGGCGGCGCGGAGCTTGCCGACATTCCGCTGACCGATGCGGAAGCTAAGGACACGCCGCAAGCCCCGGCCGAAGTCGAGGGTTTCCTCGCCTTCGTCAAGGAAACGCTTGGCGACGACGTATCGGATGTGCGCGCCTCGGATCGCCTCACCGAAAGCGCCGTCTGCCTCGTCGCGCCGGAAGACGCGCTCGACCGCCAGTTCGAACGGCTGCTCAGCGCCGCCGGCCGGCTGGATACAGCGTCGAAGCCGATCCTTGAAGTCAACCCGCGCCACCCGCGCATCGCCGCGCTGGCGAAGCTTGGCGAAGGCGAACCGGAGTTCCGCAGCGACGTCGCCCACATGCTCTATGACGAGGCGCGCGTGCTGGACGGCGACCGCCCGGTCGATGCAAAAGCGTTCTCGCAGCGTCTGGCCCGGCTGATCGAACGCGGCCTGAGCCTTAAATAGCAAAAAACGGCGGGGAACATCCCGCCGTTTTCTTCTTCTCGCACCGTAACGGAGGTCACACCGCCTCAAGCGCGATGGCGATGCCCTGGCCGACGCCGATGCACATGGTGGCCAGCGCCAGCTTTCCGCCGCGCAGCTTCAGCTCAAGCGCCGCCGTGCCGGTGAGGCGTGCGCCCGACATGCCGAGCGGATGGCCGAGCGCGATCGCTCCGCCATTCGGATTTACGTGCGCCGCGTCCTCGGCCAGCCCAAGTTGGCGCAGCACCGCAATGCCCTGCGACGCGAACGCCTCGTTGAGTTCAATGACGTCGAAGGCCGAAGGCGTGAGCCCAAGCCGCGCGCACAGCTTTTGCGTGGCCGGCGCGGGGCCGATGCCCATGATGCGCGGGGCGACGCCCGCGGTCGCGCCGCCGAGCACGCGAGCGATGGGGGTGAGGCCGTATTTCTTCACCGCCGCTTCCGAAGCGACGATGAGCGCAGCCGCGCCGTCATTGACGCCCGACGCATTGCCGGCGGTGACCGAGCCGCCTTCCTTCCTGAACGGCGTCGCCAGCTTCGCCAGCGTCTCCACCGTGGTGCCGGCGCGCGGATGCTCGTCCTTCGAGACGACTACCGGATCGCCCTTGCGCTGCGGGATGCTCACCGGCACGATTTCCTCAGCCAGCCTGCCGTTTGCCTGCGCGGCAACGGCCTTTTCCTGGCTGCGCACGGCGAAGGCGTCCTGATCGGCGCGGCTGACGGAAAAATCGGCGGCCACGTTCTCGGCCGTCTCCGGCATGGAATCGACACCGTACTGCTTCTTCATCAGCGGATTGACGAAGCGCCAGCCGATGGTGGTGTCATGGATTTCCGCAGCGCGCGAAAACGCCGCCTCGGCCTTGGGCATGACGAAGGGCGCGCGGCTCATCGATTCGACGCCGCCGGCGATCATCAGTTCGGCCTCGCCCGCCTTGATGGCGCGGGCGGCGCTCATCACCGCATCCATGCCCGATCCGCACAGCCGATTGATGGTCGCGCCCGGCACGGCCTGCGGCAATCCGGCCAGCAGCGCCGCCATGCGGGCGACGTTGCGGTTGTCCTCGCCGGCCTGATTGGCGCAGCCAAAGAGCACGTCGTCGACCGCTTCCCAGTCGACATTGGCATTGCGCTCCATCAGCGCCTTCAGCGGCGCCGCACCAAGGTCGTCGGCGCGCACTGAAGACAACGATCCGCCGAAACGGCCGATGGGCGTGCGGATATAGTCGCAGATAAAGGCTTCAGGCATGTCAGAGCTCCGGAACGGTAAGGTCGGAAATAGCGCCCTCGACGACCAGTGCGGCTCCGGTGAGCCCCTGCAATTCATCAAGGCTGATGGCCGCCAGCTTCTCGCGCAGGACGAAGCCCGATGCGGCGATGTCGATGACGGCGAGACTGGTGTAGACCCGCGTCACGCAGCCGACGCCGGTAAGCGGCAGGCTGCACGCCCTGACCAGCTTCGGACGGCCATCCCGAGTCACATGATCGGTGATGACGGCGACGCGCTTTGCTCCGTGCACAAGGTCCATGGCCCCGCCCACTGCCGGAACCCCCTTGGGACCAGTGCTCCAGTTGGCGAGGTCACCGGTCTCGGCCACCTCATAAGCGCCGAGGATCGCGACATCGAGATGCCCGCCGCGCACCATTGCGAAGCTGTCGGCGTGATCGAAGAAGGACGCGCCGGGATTGAGCGTCACCGCCTTCTTGCCGGCATTGATCAGGTCCCAGTCTTCCTCCCCTTCCGGCGGGGCCTTGCCGAAATTCAGCATCCCGTTCTCGGTGTGGAAGATCGCCTGCCGCCCCGGCGGCTGGAATCTGGCGACCATTTCGGGAAAGCCGATGCCGAGATTGACGTAAGCGCCGTCCTCGATGTCCTGCGCCGCGCGCCAGGCGATCTGGGCGTTTGTGAGCTTGGCTGTCATGCGTATTCCACTCCCGCGCGAATCAGCGCTTCTTCCTGGGCGGCGTTCTCCACCTCAACGACACGGGCGACGAAAATTCCGGGCGTCACAACCTGCTCGGGGTCGATGTCGCCAGCCGCCACGATCTTCGTGACCTGCACGACCGTGGCGCGCGCCGCCATCGCCATCAGCGGCGAGAAATTGCGCGCGGCCTTGCGATAGGTGAGGTTGCCGTGCGGATCGGCAAGCTCGGCCTTGATCAGGGCCACATCGGCCTTCAGCCAGCGTTCCTGCACATAGTTGCGGCCCTCGAACGCTTCGACGGGCTTGCCTACGGCGAGGTCGGTTCCATAGGCCGTGGGCGTATAGAAGGCCGGAATGCCCGCCCCTCCGGCTCGGATGCGTTCGGCCAGCGTGCCCTGCGGCACCAGCTCCAGCTCGATCTCGCCGGCCAGATATTTTTCGGTGAAGGCGCGCGGATCGGACGAGCGCGGGAACGAGCACACCATTTTCGCCACCATTCCCTCGTCGATCATGGCGGCGATGCCGATGCGGCCATTGCCGGCATTGTTGTTGATCACCGTCAGGTTCCTCGGGCTGCCGGTCGCGCGATGCCGGTCGATGAGGGCGTGGATCAGCTCGATGGGAACTCCCGCGCCGCCAAATCCGCCGATCATCACGGCCATGCCATCCTCGATGCCGGCGACCGCTTCGCTAAGGCCGGCGACTGTCTTGTCCATTCAGAATCCTTTCCGGACGGGCAAGAGACGGCCCGATCCTGGCCGGCAAACTAGGCAGGGTCAGCCTCTTCCGGCAATGGTATTTGTGCGATATGATTCATTTGTTGATCTATCGCACAAATTGAAAGGCGCGGCATGACCATTCTGGAGCGCGACATCATGGGCGGAATGGCCAAGGGGTTGGCGGCGATCGAAACCTTCACCGCCGAGCGGCCGCGGCAGTCGATCTCGCAAGTGTCGGCGGCCTCCGGGCTCGACCGGGCGACCGCGCGGCGCTGCCTGCTGACACTGGCTCATCTGGGCTACGCCGATTATGACGGCAAATTCTTCACGCTGACGCCGCGCGTTCTGCGGCTTGGCACCGCCTGTCTCGCCACCATGCCGCTGCCGCAACTGGTGCAGCCGCTGCTCGATGCGCTGTCGGAGAAAATCGGCGAGAGCTCGTCGGTGTCGATCCTCGACGGGGACGACATCGTCTATGTGGCCCGCGCGGCGCAAAAAAAGGTGATGTCGATCGCGCTCATGCCGGGCTCACGCCTGCCGGCCTATTGCACCTCGATGGGGCGGGCGTTGCTGGCCGCCTTGCCCGAGGATGACGCCCGTGCGATTCTGGTTGCCGCGCCGCTGGCGGCGCGCACCCCGCATACGCTGACCGATCCCGACGCGATATTGGCCGAATTGAGCCGGGTGAAAAATCAGGGCTATGCGCTAATCGATCAGGAGGTGGAGCTTGGCCTGCGTTCCATAGCTGTACCGCTTTTCAGCGCGCGCGGGACAGTGGTCGCGGCCGTCAATGTCGGCGTGCCGGCAACGCAGGTCGCCGTGGAGGGACTGGTGCCGCTCTATCTTCAGGCGCTGCGCGGGCTCCAGTCGGAACTGCGCACGGTGCTGCGTTAGAGGATTTTGCAGTCAGACGGAACGTCTGACGTTGCACAAATGCGGCCTGAAAAAGAAGCTGGCGCAGCGGCCGCGCTGCATCGGACTTCACCGCTGACGGGCGCGGCACTCGTCTCCCGCGACATAACGCCTATGCATCTTCGCAAGATCGCCGGGCGACGCTGTGGACGTGCTTGCAATCCTTCGCGACAGCGGCAAGCAGGCGCTCGCCCGCCGCGCCCGGCGCAAAGAAACTACGCATCGTGCGCGCATTGCGCCGGGTGACCTCAAGCAGGTCTCCAGCCTCGGAAAGCGCGGTAATTTCACGCAGCACCAGCGCATGCTCGATCCCGAGCAGCCGCGAAAAGCTGCGGCTGTCATGGGCGATGCCGAGATGTGCGGCGGCCAGAAATCCGGCCTGGAGAATGCTCAGCCGCTGGTCCAGACGGGCCAGCCCTTCGGCTATGGCGACGAAGGCCCCGGCATCCGGCTCCGCGCGCGTCACGCCGCCTCGCGCTGGCGGAATGTCACCATCACAGATTTCGAGGTCGGCGTATCGCTTTCCTCGCCCGCGCTGCCCAGCGGCACCAGAACGTTCAGTTCCGGATAATAGCCGGCGATGCTGCCGCGCGGGATATCATAGGGCACGAAACGGAAATTCTGCGCCACGCGTTCGATTCCGTCGTCGTGGACGCCGACCACATCGATGCGGTCGCCGGCTTCGGCGTCCAGTTCGCGCAGGTCCTGCGGGTTGATGAAGATCACCTGCCGCTCGCCATAGACCCCGCGATAGCGGTCGTCGAGGCCATAGACCGTGGTGTTGTACTGATCGTGCGAACGGAATGTCTGCAAGGCGAAGCGGTTGTTTTCACGCCGCGCGCGCTGATGCACGGTCTCTTCCGGCAACGGCCCGGTGAAGAAGGTGGCCTTGCCGGCTTGCGTGTCCCATTCACGGTGCGCGGCAGCGTTGCGCAGATGGAAACCGCGTGGCTTGCGCAGGCGCTTGTTGTAGTCCTCGAAGCCCGGAATGGTCGCCTCGATATGGTCGCGGATGCGGTCATAATCCTCGGCCAGCTCCATCCAGTCCACCTTGTCGGACCCGACCGTGGCGGCGGCTATGCCGGCGATGATCGCCACCTCCGAGCGCAGATGGCGCGATGCAGGCCGGTTGATGCCGCCCGAGCCGTGCACCATGCTCATGGAATCCTCGACGCTGACGAGTTGGGACTGCCCCTGCGAATTCAGGTCCATCTCGGTGCGGCCCAGGCAGGGAAGGATGAAGCTCACCTCGCCCGGCATGAGGTGGGAGTGATTGGGCTTGGTGGCGATGTGGACCGTCAGCTTCTGCCGGGCGAGCGCCTTCGAAACCAGCGCGCTGTCTGGCGTGGCGCGGGCGAAATTGCCGCCGAGCCCGATGAAAGCCTGCGCGCCGCCAGTCAGCATGGCGCCGATCGCCGCCAGCACGTTATGCCCGTCCTTGCGCGGCGCGGTGAAGCCGAACTCCTTCTCCAGCGCGTCGAGGAAAGCGGACGCCGGCTTCTCGTTGATGCCGACGGTGCGGTCGCCCTGCACGTTGGAATGGCCGCGCACCGGACACAGGCCCGCTCCCGGCCGGCCGATATTGCCGCGCAGGAACATGAAGCTGGCGATCTCGCGGATGGTGGCGACCGAATGTAGATGCTGCGTGACACCCATGGCCCAGGTGCAGATGACGCGGTCGGCCTTCATATAGACCTCCGCCGCCTGCTCGATCTGGCTCCTGGTCAGGCCTGACTGATCCTCGATCTCATCCCAGCCGGTGGCCTCCACCGCAAGGCGATAGTCCTCGAATCCGGTGCAATGTTCGGCAAGGAATGCATGGTCGAGCACAGAGGGGCGTCCCGCCGCCACTGCCGCGTCTTCCGCCGCCAGAACCACCTTGGCCATGCCGCGCACGGCGGCCATGTCGCCGCCGAGCGCCGGCTGGAAATAGTGGCTGGCGATGTCGGTCGAGCCGCCCCGGATCATCTCGATCTTGTCCTGCGGATCGGAAAATCGCTCCAGCCCGCGCTCGCGGATCGGGTTGAAGACGACGATGCGCGCGCCCCGCATGGCCGCCCGGCGCAGGTCGCCCAGCATGCGCGGATGATTGGTGCCGGGATTCTGGCCGATGACGAAAACAGCGTCGGCCTCCTCGAAATCCTCCAGCAGCACCGTGCCCTTGCCGACGCCTATGGCCTGCTTCAGGCCGACACCGCTCGCCTCATGGCACATGTTGGAGCAGTCGGGGAAATTGTTCGTGCCATACATGCGCACGAAAAGCTGGTAAAGGTACGCCGCCTCGTTGCTCGCCCGGCCCGAGGTGTAGAACTCGGCGCGGTCGGGACTGTCAAACCCGCGCAGGATCGTGCCGATCTCGGCGAAGGCCTGCTCCCAGTCGATGGGCAGGTAGCGGTCACTCGCCGCGTCGTAGCGCATGGGGTGGGTGAGGCGGCCGTTCAGCTCCAGCTCGTAATCGCTCAGTCCGCGCAGTTCCGTCACCGTATGGGCGGCGAAGAACTCCGGCGTCGCGCGTTTTTCAGTCGCTTCCCAGGCGACCGCCTTGACGCCGTTCTCGCAGAACTCGAAGGATGAGCCATGCTCGGGGTCGCCCCAGGCGCAGCCCGGACAGTCGAAGCCATCCGGCTGGTTCGCCTTGAGCATGGCGCGTGCGCCGGCGAGCGGCGAGCCGCTTTCCAGAAGCTTCCTGCCGCAGCTCTTGAGCGCGCCCCAGCCGCCGGCGGCGGCCGATTTCCTGCCGATGAATGTCGTAGCCATGCGCCATAGATCGCGCATCGCCAGATCGGGTCAAGTAGCCTGATATAATGGCTTGATAGAAAATTTCTATCGTAATTATGCTTCGGAAACAATCGCCTAGGGAAGATGCGGGCGATTCCTGCGATGATGGTTCATGCGCGACACGCGCTTGCGCCCCCGCGGCGGCGACGCGCGCCGGCGCAGTTATGAACGGCATAAAAATCTGCGGTTCCCGCCGAAAATTACCGATGCGAATCCTGGGACCTTGCAGCCGCCCGCCGCTGCGCTTCCGCCCTCGCATAGCTAAGCCATTGACGCAGCAGATAGCGGTCTTCCTTGGAGAAGGCGGAGCGGTGAACGAGGTCGGCGAAACTGTCCTCCGGATGGCAACGGTCGTAGCCTTCCCGGGCGATTTCTTCGATGTCGGCTTCGGTTGCAATGATGCTGCCTGTGTCCATCACCGGTTCCCCCGCTCCTCAGAGGCTGGCCGTTTTCCCTGTTCGCAACGGCACGAATTCGACATGCTCGGAAACGACCGCGCCGTCCGGTTCCACGATGGCCTGCCAGCGGCGGTTGCCGCAACGCACGGTAAGCCGCCACTTGCCCTGGTCCTCGCCTTCCCCGCGCTCCACGGTGCTTGCCACCATGCCGCGGCGCATGAAGTCGCGCAGCGTTTCGGGCGGCCAGCCGAAGTGCCCCGCCAGCATGTCGGCGTCGAGCGTGAAAGCGCCCGCTGTATCCCGCGCCACCACCGGCCGCCCGACGAAAGCCGTCATGCCGGCCTCCCCGGCGGTTGCGAAGGCGACTTCGGTTTCAGCTTCGGCCTTGTCAGCATGCCGCCATAGCGCAGGCAAAAACCGAAGAACGCAAGACACCAGAGGCCAGCCGAAAGATGCAGCAGGCCGGTCTGTTCCGGCATGAAGCCCGCGACGATGCGGATCAGCGCGGCAAGTACGATCGCCGCATAGATCAACCGGGTCGGCCCATCCGCCCGAAGGGCGCGCCCGGTATGGCCAAGCGTGGCGCGGGTCATCACCGCCAGCGTCATGGCGCCGATGGCCCCGACGCCGAAGGCGTGCAGCGCCGCAACGGGTGGAAAGCGGGCCGCATCGAACGCCGCGAGAGCGGCCAGCAGCAATCCGGCCGGCACGAACAGATAGGCGACATGGAGGATCAGCACGAGCGGGTCGCGGACGGCCCGATCACCGGCCCAACGCGCCAGCCGGACGAAGTTGAGCAACGCCGCCGCGCTGAGCAGCGCACCGGCTGCCGGTCCCTCGGCGGCGGCGACCCAGACAAGCAGGGCCGCCGCCGACACCAGAATCGTCACCTTGTCGAAAGCGTTGAAAGGCACGGGCAAGCGGCCCGGATTTTCCCGCACCATCCAGTTGCGGGTGAAACTCGGGATGATACGCCCGCCGATGATGACGATCAGCACGATCGCCGCCGCGATCGCCAGCCGGCGGGCGTAATCGCTGGAACCGGCGAGGCCGGCCTCGATGTGGAACAGCACGTTGGCGAGCACGAACACGGTGACGGGAACGAGAACCATGAGGTTGCGCCAGTTGCGGCCGGCGACGATCTCCTTGGCGGCCGCGGCGGCGACGGCGACGAGGAAGGCGCAATCGATGATCGCCGCAGCCACCCAGCCGATCTCGGCGGAGAAAAAGACGGCGAAGCGCCCGGCAGCCCACAACAGGACGAGCGCCAGCAGCGGCGCGCCCTGCACCGGCAGACGTCCCGTCCAGTTCGGGATGGCGGTGAGCAGGAACCCGGTGACGATTGCGGCCAGATAGCCGAACATCGTCTCATGCACATGCCAGTCGACGGGCGTGAATGCGCTCGACGTTTCTATCGAGCCGCTGAGGATCGGCAACCAGGCCAGCACGGTCAGGCCGGCGCAGAGCGCGCCCAGCAGGAAGAACGGCCTGAACCCGTAGGAGAGCACGGCGGGGCCTTCCGCGCTGCGCCTGCGCTGTGCTGCAAGCGATAAACGTCTCGCATCGGCGGTCATCACAAGGTTTCCTGAAGGATCGGCGTGACCTGCACGGTATCCTCGCCGCGATTGAAGGCGATGGCCAGCCTGAAGGAATGGGCGACGCGCATGGCGCGGTCCATGAACAACGCGGCCACCTCGGGCGGGCAGAGCGCATGCACGGTGGCCCTGAACAGGGTGAGCCAGCGCCGGAAATGCTCCTCGCCAAGCCCCGGCAGCGCCAGATGCGGAGGCAGCGGGCGTCCCTCGTAGCGGCCGGTGCGCAGCAGCGTCGCCGACCAGAAGGCGCACATCTTGCCCAGGTGGTGCGGCCAGTCCTGCGGGGCGATGGCGCCGTTGAAGATCGGCCCCAGCAGATCGTCCTTGCGAATCTCGTCATAGAAGCCATGGACCACGGCGGCGATCATCGCCTCGTCCAGCGCCTCCGGCAACGGCTTGCCATCCACCACGATGGTGCGTTGCGGTGCGGGGCGTCCCTTCATCGGCTTTCTCCTTGGCCGTTCTGCCGGCCGGTCTATGCCGCCATTGTTTCGATGCCCAACAGGAAGCTGAGATGGCTCTTGTTGCGCACGATGTCGGCGAGGGTGTATTTGTCCAGAACCGCCAGCCAGGCGGCGAGCGCTTCCGAAAGCATGTTCTTCAGTTCGCAGCAGGGCGAGATGACGCACTGGCCGCCGCGCGCCTGCATGCATTCGACCAGCGAGAAGTCCTCCTCGATCAGCCGCACCAGCGCGCCGACGCAGATGGTTTCGGGCTCACGCTCCAGCCTTATGCCGCCGGAACGGCCCCGAACCGTCTCGATGAAGCCATGCTCGCGCAACGTCTGAGCCACCTTGAGCAGGTGGTTGCGCGACAGCTCGTAGGCTTCGGCCACGTCGTTGACCGTGCAGGACCGATCCGGCCGCATGGCGGCGTAGATCAGCATGCGCAGCGCATAATCGGTGTGCAGCGTCAAACGCATGGCGTCGTCCTTTCCGGAAAGCGGCTTTTGGGATAACGGTCGAAAGACATCCGACTTTCCTGGCTGATTGGCCCGCCTGACCGCCACCTGCTTTAAACAAGTATATTCAATACTTCTTTGTATGGAAATATTTCGGTCTGGAAATGTGCGGTAAGGTCGCAGCGGCCCCGATGGAGGCGCCGTTCGCGCGCATTAGACTATAGTCGCAGAGCGCCTTCCGCCCATCGCCGATGCGGGCGGTTACGCTGGACACGCAAAGGCTGGCGTGTATTGTCTGCGCAACGGCTGGCTTTGGAAATCAAGGACTTCCGGCGGAATGCTCCTGACGACGGGCGGCCCCAGCTTCAGGAAAGGGAGGACATATATGGATCGTCGTTCATTCATCAGAAAGGCCGGCACGACCGGCGTGGGCGCAGTCGCCGCCGGCGCGGCGCTTGCCACCCCGGCCATTGCGCAAAGCAATCCGAAAATCACCTGGCGTATGGCGTCCTCGTTTCCCAAGTCCCTCGAAACCGTCTACGGCGGCGGCGAGGTGATGGCGAAGATGCTGTCGGAGGCGACCGACGGCAATTTCCAGATCCAGGTCTTCGCCGCCGGCGAGCTGGTGCCCGGCCTGCAGGCTGCCGACGCGGCCAGCGCCGGCACCGTCGAGGTCGCTCACACTGTCGGCTATTACTATTGGGGCAAGAATCCGGCATGGGCGCTGGGTTCCGACGTTCCCTTTTCGCTCAACGCGCGCGGCCGCAACGCCTGGCATTACCATGGCGGCGGCATCGAGCTGTATAATGAATTTCTGGCCAAGCAGAACCTGTTCGGCCTGCCTGGCGGCAACACCGGCACCCAGATGGGCGGCTGGTTCCGCAAGGAGATCAATACGCTCGACGACCTCAGGGGCCTCAAGATGCGTATTGCGGGCTTTGCAGGTGCGGTAGTGGAGAAGCTGGGTGTAGTGCCGCAGCAACTCGCCGGCGGCGACGTCTACCCCTCTCTGGAGAAAGGCACCATCGACGCCGCCGAATGGGTCGGCCCCTTCGATGACGAGAAGCTGGGCTTCCAGAAAGTCGCGCCCTACTACTATTATGCCGGGTGGTGGGAAGGCGGTCCGACTGTCCATTTCATGTTCAACAAGGAGAAGTATGAAGAGCTTCCGGCAGCCTACAAGGCGATGCTGCACACGGCCTGCCGCGCCGCCGACGCCGACATGCTCCAGAGATACGACTACCTGAACCCGAAGGCGTTGCGGTCGCTGGTCGCCAATGGCGCACAACTGCGTCCGTTCAGCCAGGAAATCCTGTCGGCCTGCTTCGACGCGGCCAACGATATCTATTCGGAGATGACTGCATCGAACGAGGACTTCAAGAAGATCTGGGACTCGATAACAGCCTTCCGCAAGGACCATTATCTGTGGGCGCAGGTGGCCGAGTACAATTTCGACACGTTCATGATGCTCCAGCAGCGCGCCAACAAGCTGTAAGCCGTTTTCGGCCTGTTATGGGAAACCCCGGAGCTCTGGCCCCGGGGTTTTTGCTTTTTCCGGCAAGCGCTTCCTCAGTTGAAGCTGGGCGGCTGCGAAAGATCGGGGGGCACAGGGGCTCCGGAGGGAGCCGGAGCGCCCAGCGGCGGCAAGCCAAGTCCGCCGTCGCCCAGCCCCGGCAGGTCCGGCATCCTGATCTCGATCGTGCCCGGATCGACCACCTTGCCCTTGTAGTGCATGACCATGGCCGGAACCGCGATGGTCAGACCGACCATGAAGATCTGAATGCCGACGAACGGGACCGCACCCCAGTAGATCTGGCCGCTGGTGACGGGAGCGATCTTCTGGCGCGTGATCTTGTCGATATAGGACGAACGTGGCGCCACCGAGCGCAGGAAGAACAGCGCGAAGCCGAACGGTGGATGCATGAAGCTGGTCTGCATGTTGACGCCCAGGATCACGCCGAACCAGATCAGATCGATGCCCAGCTTCTCGGCCGCCGGGGCCAACAGCGGCACGATGATGAAGGCAAGCTCGAAGAAGTCGAGGAAGAAGGCCAGGAAGAACACCAGCAAGCTGACCACGATGAGGAAGCCCAGTTCGCCGCCGGGCAGCGAGGTCAGCAGATGCTCCACCCACAGATGGCCGTTGACGCCATAGAAGGTGAGCGAGAAGACGCGCGCGCCGATCAGGATGAACAGCACGAATGACGACAGCCGCGTCGTCGACGCCAGCGCCTGCTTCACCAGATCGAGCGACAGGCGGCCCTTGACGGCGGCCATCACCAGCGCGCCCACCGCCCCCATGGCTCCGCCCTCGGTCGGCGTCGCGATGCCGAGGAAGATGGTGCCGAGCACCAGGAAGATGAGGGCGAGCGGCGGGATCAACACGATCACCACCTGCTGCGCCAGCCTGGACATCAGGTTGAGGTTGAAGCGCTTGTCGACGATTGCGGCGAGATAGATGGCGACGACGCCAACCGCCCCGCCCCATATGTCGGCATTGGCGCCATGGGTGGGCTCCAGATAGCTGTAAGCGGCCCAGCCGATGCCGCCGGCGATCGCCAGCGCGAAGAACAGCGATGTGACGCCATGCCCAAGCGTGCGCGCCTCCAGTGGAAGCGCCGGCATCGAGTTCGGCCGGATGATCGACATCACCAGCACATAGAGCATGTAGAAGCCTGTCAGCACCAGGCCGGGGATCAGCGCGCCCTTGTACATATCGCCGACGGAGCGGCCGAGCTGGTCGGCCAGCACGATCAGCACCAGCGATGGCGGGATGATCTGCGCCAGCGTGCCCGAAGCCGCGATCACGCCCGAGGAAAGCCGGCGGTCATAACCATAGCGCAGCATGATCGGCAACGAGATCAGGCCCATGGCGATGACGGAGGCCGCCACCACGCCTGTCGTGGCCGCAAGCAGCGCACCGACCAGAATGACCGCATAGGCCAAACCGCCCCGAACAGGGCCGAAAAGCTGGCCGATCGTATCGAGCAGGTCTTCGGCCATGCCGGAGCGTTCCAGCACGATGCCCATGAACGTGAAGAAGGGGACGGCGAGCAGGGTTTCGTTCGCAAGAACGCCGCCGTAGAAACGTTCGGGCAGCGCATAGAGCAGCGGCCACGCCAGATTGATCGATCCGCCGGAAAACGGCGCGAGCTCCACCCCGATGAAGAAGAACAACAGGCCGTTGGCGGCCAACGCGAAAGCGACGGGATAGCCGAACAGCAGGAAGAAGATCAGCGAGACGAACATGATCGGCGCCATGTTCTGCGCGATGAATTCGATCATGAACGAACCTCGTCGGCCAGATTCCTGGCGTCGATTTCGGCTTGTTCATGAGCCGAGACGAACGGGTGGGGATCATCCATGCGGCCCCGCATGATCGCGATCTTCTTGATGATCTCGGAAACGCCTTGCAGCGCGAGCAGGACGAACCCCGCAAGAAGCAAGGCCTTGGCCGGCCATATGATCAGGCCGCCGGCGTTGGTCGACATCTCGCCGCTGCGGAAGGAGCGCAGCGCGTAGGGAACGAGATAGTAGACCATCAGCAGGGTAAACGGCATCAGGAAGAAGATATGGCCGATGAGGTCGATCCAGTGCTGCACGCGACGCGACCATACGCCATAGACGATATCGATGCGGATATGCTCGTTCTGCTTGAGCGTATAGGCGGCGGCCAGCAGGAAGGCCGCGCCGAACAGATACCATTGCAATTCCAGCCATGCATTCGACGAGACGTTGAATGTCTTGCGCACCACAGCGTTGATCGAGCTGACCAGGATGGACGCCAGAATCAGCCAGGATACCGTCTTGCCGATGAATTCGTTGAAACGATCGATGGCTCGGGACAGAGCGAGAAGCCCTTCCATGCAAGTCCTCCCTGATGCGGGCGCACGCCATCCCCCGAATCCAGACGCCGCCTGAGGGAAAAACCTATGGCTTGCACGATGGTACCGGTCAACAGTCCGGTCGCAAGCTTTCTCCCTGCATCGGGGAAAAGCGCGCAACGACATGCGACTTTCGTCGCATGTCGTTGCGTTATTTCTCAGGAACCGCTGACCTTCAGTATGGAGCCGGCCTCCTTTAGGCACAGATCCAGCCGGTCGAGAAGCATGTCTATGTCGCCGGTTTCTATGGTGAGCGGCGGCCTGATCTTCAGAATATTGTCCGCCGGCCCTTCGCGTCCTACGAGAATACGCAAATCGCGCAGCCGGTTCATCACATAGTCCGCAAGCCCGGTCGCCGGCGCCCGACTTTCACGGTCCGTCACAAGGTCGAGACCCGTGAAAAGGCCCATGCCGCGCACATCGCCCACCACTTCGTGGCGCTGGCCAAGCTCGCGCATGCCGCGCAGCAGACGCTCGCCCATCGCGGCCGCGTTATCCTGCAAGCCTTCGTCATCGACGATGTCGAGCACTTCCGAAGCGATCCGACACGACAGGTTGGAGCCTCCGAAGGTGGAGAAATATTCCGGCCCTTCGGCAAACCGCCCGGAGATCTCGCGCGTGGTGATAACCGCCCCGACCGGGTGGCCATTGCCCAGCGGCTTGCCCAGGACCACGATGTCGGGCCGCACCTTCTGCTGCTCGAAGCCGAAGTAGAAATCGCCCAGCCGACCCAGCCCGGTCTGCACCTCATCGGCGATGCAGACGCCGCCTGCGGCGCGGATGCGCCGGTAGACCTCGGCGAGATAGCCCTCCGGCGGGATGATCTGGCCGCCGACGCTGGGGAACGTCTCGGCGATGAAGCCGGCCAGCTTGCCCCCGCGCCTCTCGACTTCCGCCAACGCCGCCTCCACCTGTCCGGCATAGCGCTTTGCCCGGTCGGGATCGTCGCGGCGAAAACGTCCGCGATAGTCGTCGGCCACATCTATCAGATGCACCCATGGGCGGCGTCCGTGCATGCCCGGCTTGTTGAATTTGTAGGCCGAGATGTCGATCGCGCCGGTGGTGTTGCCGTGATAGCCGTGATCGGGCGTCACGATGTCGTAGCCGCCGCTGGCGGCGCGCGCCAGCCGCAGCGCCAGTTCGTTGGCCTCCGAACCTGAATTGACGAAGAAGCAGATTTCCAGTTCCTGAGGCAGCCGCGCAGTCAGGCGTTCCGCCAGCCCCATCTGGGCGGGATGCAGGTAGCGCGTGTTGGAGTTCATGCGTGCGAGCTGGTCGCAGGCCACCGCGCGAATGCGCGGATGCGCGTGCCCCACATGCGGCACGTTGTTGTAGGCGTCGAGATAAGGCCTGCCCCTCTCGTCGAAGAGATGATGTCGCCAGCCGCGCAGAAGGGTGACGGGGCGACGGTAGCTGAGCCTGAGGTTGGCGCCGAAACTGGCCTTGCGTTCTTCAAGTAGCGCCTGGGTGTCGAGCGTTTTGCACGCCACGCGATCATCGGGCAGATTGAGCAGCGCGGCCGGATTGGGGCATAGCGCCCGCCATAGCGTCCAGTCGTCCGGATCGGCGACGCCCGGCCAGTCGTGGCCCATGCCGTCGAGCGTCAGGGCAAGCTGGAAGTGCAGATGCGGCTCCCAGCCACCATTGCCTTCCGGCCCGCCGAAGCTGGCGAAGGCCGCCCCCGCCGCGATCTCGTCCCCGACCTTCAGGCGCTCGCATACGATCGGGTCGAGATGGCCGTAAAGCGCATAGAAAACATCCTCTTCGCCGGTGCGATGCTCCAGAATGACGACACCGCCATAATCCAGCGGACTGGCGCGGTATTCCACCATCGCCACCTTGCCGGCCAGCGGCGCATGCACCTTCTGCCCGGCGGGTGCGAAAATATCGACCGCCATATGGATCGTGCGCCGGTTCGACCCTTTCCACGGCCCCTTGCGAAACGCATGATCGGTGTAGATCAGCCGTGGTTCGCCATAGCGGCCAAGGCGAATGGCGTCGTCGCAAGAACCAGTGAGGCGGCGTGCTTCCTCCGGGCGCAGCGCGAACGGATTTTCCGGCAGGATGCTATCCTCGACGGCAAGGCTCACCGCTTCGGCCTTTGCCAGGCTGACGCCCATTACGGGCGCGAAACCGCCGCGATTTCGATCGAGCCAATCACATATCCGCGTCGAACTGTCCGTCGCCGGCAGACCGCAGGCCGTGCGCAACCGCGCGCTCATCAGCGCGCCGTCGACAGCGTCGTTTTCCAGAAGACGCCAGGCAGGGGCCTGTGAAATGACCACGTAGGGATCGTCGGGACGGCCGCTCGCTTCTATGGTCGAATTGACCACGCTTACCGCCAGCCGCATGCGAAGAAGCGGCCAGATCAGGTCGATCTCCCCGGCGGTCAGAGGCGAAACGGCATGATAGCCGGCGACGAGCGCCGATAGCGCCTGTTCCGGTCTTTCATGATCGAGGATCGCGTAAGCGCCGGCAATGGCGAGGCTGCACACACGTGGCCCCGTGGTCATATCGCCGAAATCGATGATGCCGGTGATCCTCGCCGACGTCGTTAAAGCCGGCCTGACGAGAATGTTGTAATCGTTGAGATCGTTGTGGATCGCCTGAACCGGCAGGGCCGACAGGCGCGGCAGCGCCCTTTCATACCCGGCCACAATCTCTGCGACCAGTTGGCGGCGCTGGCCCTCAAGCACATCGAGGCGACTTCCGATCCAGCCAGCCTTCAACAGATCCCATTTGGCTGCCTCCGCCACAGGCTCCAGCTCAAGACCCGCCATGGCGCTGTCGAGGCGCGCCGCGAGGCCCCCGAGTTCGGTCAGGACGGCAGCCGGCTGCGGCCCCAGTTCGCCCATGGCGACGCCTTCCAGCGCCTTCTGCACCCAAACGATCCGGGATTGCCCATTCTCATCAATTGCCTCCAGCCACAGGCGGCCATCGGAAAGGGCCAGCACCTGAGGCAACGGCAGATCGGGATCGGCGGCATGGGCGAAGGCGATCGCCTTGCACTGACGCTCGACAAATGCTGCATCGCTCCCCGGCCGCATCGCCTTGACGATGACGTCGCCATCGGCCGCCGGAGCCCGAAAATTCAGATCGTGCTCGCCGCCCAGCCGGCCAAGCGGCCCGCTCACTCCGAACTGCTCCAGCACCCCGAGCAGCCAATCCTGACCCGCGCCCTGACCGTCCATAAGCATTCTCCCGAATTTACCAGCTAGTCCTAGCGTTCATACGGCATGCCTGTAACCCGCCTGAAGAAGGAAAGTCACAGGCCAGCGCTTGTCGCGGAACCACCACGACGCAAGCGCGTCTTTTGTCTGCAACGCCGCGTGGCGAGGCCAAGCCTGGCGCAGAGGTTCTGCCGGCGCGTCTTCGCCGTGGTGCTGGAAATACCCGGATTGCGGGCGAACGATTCGAGCGGGGACGCACCGCCTGTAGAGACAGATTTCGCAGGCGTCTCCGATGCCTCAGGCAGATGCAGCCACCTGCCGACCGACAAGTTCAGCGATCGCGCCAAGCGTGCGCTCGACCTCGGCCATGGTGTTGTAGTGGGCGATGCCCAGCCGCACCACGCCCTCATTCTCGTCGAGGTCGAGCAGACGGGACGGTTCCAGCGCATAATTGTGCCCCGACCAGGCCCAGATGTCGCGGGCGGCGAGACCTTCGGCGATGACATGGGTGGAGACAGTGGCATGGGTGAAGGAAACAGTCGGCACACGATGCTTGAGGGTCACCGGATCGGTGAGGCCCTGAACGGTGACGCCCGGCAAGGCAAGCAGTCCTTCGATCAGGCGGCGGGTGAGCGCATCCTCATAGGCGGCGAAGCTGCGATAAGCGCCAAGCAGCTTTTCGCGGCGCGAGCCCGAATGTCCGGTCGCCTCGCCCAGCCATTCGATATAATCGACCGTCGCGGCAAGACCGGCAAGCAGCTCCGTTTGCGGCGTGCCGGCCTCGAAGCGGCCCGGCAGTTCCTCCGTCGCACAGCGCACCTTGTAGGCTTCCAGTCCGGCAAGCAGTTCCTCCCTGCCCCACAGCACGCCGAGATGCGGACCGAAGAACTTGTAGGACGAGCAGGCGAGGAAATCGCACCCCAGCGAGCGCACGTCGGGCAGGCGATGCGGTACGAGCTGCACGGCGTCGACATAGACCAGCGCGCCCGCCTTCTTCGCCAGCGCCGCAAGCGCCGCCACGTCATTGACCGAGCCGGTCATGTTGCTGGAGAAATTGAGCGCAAGAAGCTTTGTGCGCTCGCTCAGAAGCGGCTCCAGATCGGCCGGCTCGATGCGCCAGCTCTCGCGATTGAAGGGCAGCCACTTCACCGTCAGGCCGAGGTCGCGCGCCAGCAGCAGCCATGGCGAGACGTTGCCTTCATGATCCATCCGGGTGACGATGATCTCGTCGCCGGGCCTGAACAGCCGCCCGATGGAGCGGGACAGATGCAGCGTGAGCGTCGTCATGCTCTGGGCGATGACGATCTCACGCCAGGAGGCGGCTCCCAGCATGTCGGCCATCGCCTGATGGGCGCTGAGCCACAGCGCTCCCGCGCGTTTTGAGCCCTCGAAATAGCCGCCGAGATTGTGGCTGGCGGTGGCCATGGCTTCCGCGACCGCATCGATAACCTGCTGCGGAACCAGCGTGCCGGCCGGATTGTCCAGATAAACCGGTGGATTCTCCGGTTTCGACAGCGCCGGAAAGCGGCTGCGCACCGCTTCGATCGGGAAAACTGGCAAGGTATGCAGGGTCATGGCTGGCCTCGAACTGCGGTGAATGGGGCGCGGCGCTCGCCGCTATCCCATTGCCCTAACCGATCACCGGTCCCGGCGCTATCATCCTCAAGGTGGAGGCCGAAAGTCCGGCATGGAACGGCGGCGCGAAAAACTCCGCTCAGCCGTTCCGGCCGGCTGCGTCAGCCGAACATGTCGGCGATGATCCCGTCATACCAGCCGACAGACTCCTCATAGGTCGCCTTGCGCAGATCCGCATTCTCACCAAGCTGGGAAACGAAACCTTCCACCGAAGCGATCTTGCCGTCCTGCGGCGCGTATTGCGCGCCAACCTTCACGCCATCGTCAGTCTCGATCAGCGACCAGCAGGTATTGGAGTATCTGGCCGGGAACGCCTTCGCATCGGTCAGATCGGCGCGCGCATTCATGGCCGCCACCTTGGCCTGGCTGTTGGCGGAGAAGGCGGATTTCGGCATGTCGCCACCTACGCAGGCGTCGCCGATGACGAACACGGCCTCATCCATGGCCGAGCGCATCGAGGCCGGATCGATGGGGCAAAAGCCCTTTTCATCGGCAACGCCCGCCGCCTGCGCGATAGCGCCGGCACGCTGTGCTGGGATGATGTTGAGCAACGCGCCCTCGAACGTATCGAGATCGGTTTCCACCGTGCCGGCGGCCGCATCCACCATTTTGATGCCGCCATGCACGTCGGGCCCATACCATTCCACCATTCCGGGATAGTGCCGGTCCCAGCCTTCCTGAAACAGGGCCTGCTTGGAAAATTGCTCCTTGGGATCGATGACGAAGATTTTCGACCCTTTGTCGCCCCTGGCCTTCAGCACATGCGCCATCATCGACACCCGTTCGTAGGGACCGGGCGGACAGCGATAGGGGTTTGGCGGAGCCACCATGACGATGTTCTCGCCATCGGACAGCGCGTCGAGCTTCTTCTTCAACAGTTCTGTCTGTGGGCCCGCCTTCCACGCATGGGGAGCGATTTCCGCTGCTTCCTGCGAATATCCCGGAACCGAGTCCCAGATCAGCTCGATGCCGGGTGAGAGCACCAGCCGATCGTAGGGAATGGTTGCCCCATCCGCCATGGTCACGGTCTTTGCCGTGCGATCGACCGCCGTCGCCATGCCCGTCACCTTGGTGATCCCGTATTTCGCGACCAGATCGTCATAGGAATGGGTGATGGAATTCAGGTCGCGGTAGCCGCCGAGATAGAGATTGGAAAAGAAGCATGTGGTGAAGCGCTCGCCCGCGTCGATCAGCGTGACCTCGATGGCTCCCCTGGAGTCGCGGGCGATGTATTTCGCCGCTGTCGCGCCGCCCGCGCCGCCGCCCACCACCACGACGCGCGGCCTTTCCTGCGCCCGCAGAACGGTGGGCATGGCAAGCATCGCCGCGCCCGTTCCTGTCAGCAGTCCGAAACGCCTTCTGGTCATCGTGCTCATGGCCACCTCCCTCTCCGAGCCCAAAACCATAAGGACCGGCTATAGGCTAGTCCTTCCTTATCTGCGCAAAATAGGCCGCCAGCGCGGCGACCTCATCATCGGCCAGCCGCGTCGCCATCAGCTTCATCACATTGTTGTCGCGAAGACCGAATTTGTATTCCGAAAGCGCGCGCACCGTATAGCCGGCTGGCAACCCGGCGATCGGGGGAACGCCGCCGGACGCCCCGGACGTCCGATGGCAGGTGACGCATTCGCCGCCCAGATATTCGCCATAGGCGGGATCGGCGTCGAGCAACAGGGTGCGGACCACCGCCTCCTCGACCTGCGAGGCGGCGGTGGCGTCACCGGCGCGCGCCGGTGACGCCACCGTAAACACAAGCATGGCAGTGAACGATGCGGCCAGAGCGCGTCCAATATTGCAAAAAACCACCCGGGCTCCTCCCAAAACCCGACCGGAAGACGGTCAGTCGATGCCTCCTTGCGGAGCGTTGTCATCTGCGTTCTCGGGCGTGACGTCCAGAACCGCCGCATGCATGGTGATTTCCGCCTTGCCCGGCTTGCAGTCGCTCATGCACGGTTCGGACCTGTCGGCGTAGTGCGGCTCCTCAAGCCGGTCATCATCGATGAAGTTGTCCTCGTTGGGCAGTTTGATCGAGGTGAAGTTTTCCTTCGACAGTTCGAAATCCTCATCATCGACAATGTCGTTGAGGTAAAGCAGATAGGCCGTCAGCGCATAAACGTCGTCGTCTGACAGGGAGCGCGCATTGCCGAAAGGCATGGCCCGGCGCACATAATCGTAAACGGTCGACAGATAGGGCCAGTAAGAGCCTATGGTCTTTTCAGGGCGCTCGTCCTCCAGCGTGCCCCGCCCGCCAGCCAGCACCGGCCAGCGGTCGATGGCCTCGCCGAAATCGCCATGGCAGGAAGCGCAGCTCTCGTCGTATACGGCCATGCCTTCGGCCGCAGTGCCGCGCCCTTCGGGCAGGCCCAGCCCGTCGGGACGCACATCGATATCCCAGGCCGCGACCTCCTCCGGGGTGGCCACGCGACCGATGCCGAGATTGCCGCCGGTCGGGGCGTCCTGCGCGGCAGGCGCAGCGGAAGCGGATGCCGCGAGCAACGCGGCGGCAAGGACGAGCTCAGGAAATCTCGACATTTTCGACCACTCCCTCGCCGTCGACATGCCAGGTCTGGATGCCATTGTTGTGATAGATGGAGTTGGGGCCGCGCACCGCGCGCAGCTGCTCCTTGGTCGGCTGGATAAAGCCCTTGTCGTCGATGGCGCGCGACTGCAGGAACAGTTCCGAGCCATCCCAGTCGAATTCATAGTAGAAGCGATGCAGCGCCATGGGCAGGCTCGGCCCGTCGATGCGCGCTGTCTTCCAGTTGCGGCCTCCGTCGATGGATACGTCGACCCGGCTGATCGCTCCATTGCCGGACCACGCCAGTCCCGACAACACCATCGGCCCCTTGCCATGAGTGATTGGTGCCTGCGGACTGGGATTGGTGATCACCGACTTCACATCCATCACCCAGGTGTGACGGCGGGCCTTGCCGTTGGCGAGCAGGTCCGTGTACTTCGAGGTTTCCTCGCGCTGGTGCCACGGCTGGTCGCCGACTTCGAGGCGGCGCAGCCACTTGATCCACATGTTGCCTTCCCAGCCGGGCACGACAAGGCGGATCGGGTAGCCCTGTTCCGGGCGCAGCGCCTCGCCGTTCATGGCGAAGGCGACCATGCAGTCGTCCAGCGCCTTCTCCAACGGGATCGAGCGGGTCATGGCGGAAGCGTCGGCGCCCTCGGCCAGCAGCCACTTGCCTTCCGTCTTCACGCCGGCCTCTTCAAGCAGATGCCTGAGGCGCACGCCGGTATAGACCACGCAATGGACCATGCCGTGGGTGAACTGGCAGCCATTGAGCTGGGCGCCGCGCCATTCCATGCCGGAATTGGCCGCGCATTCAAGGAAGTAGATGCGGTTCTCGCGCGGGAAACGCCTGAGGTCGGCCATGGTGAAGACCAGCGGGCGCTCCACCAGACCGTTGATCATCAGCCGGTGTGCGCCCGGTTCGATCTCGGCGATGCCGCCGTGATGACGCTCGAAGCACAGACCGTTCGGCGTGATGATGCCATCAAGTTCATGCAGCGGCGTGAAGTTCACCGAGGAAATGGAATCGGAGGTCAGCCAGGGGACGTTCTTGCGAACCACATGGGCCTCGAACTGCGAGGGCTGGCCATAGGGACGCGCATCGACGCCATCGCCCGGATAGCGGTTCCAGTCCTGAATTTCGGTGATGACCTCCTCGCCCTCGCCCGCCCGCGCCTTGCCGGCGCTGGCCAGACCAGAACCGGCAAGGGCGGCTGCGCCCATCAGTCCGCCAGTCAGGAAGCCGCGCCGTGAGGGAGACAGCGATTGCCGCCGCTCAGCCATGATATCCTCCAGAGAAATCTTTCATCAATTCTAACATATGAATTTTTCTATGTATAGAGCGACAAGAAAGCCGGCGTAAAGCCGGCTCCTTGCGAGGCTGGGCTCAGGCGATGACCTTTACGGTCCGCTCATCCGGCACGGAAACCGTGCCCTTGCCCGAGATGTAGCTTTCCATCAGGTCGTAGATGGCGGGGCCTTCCGTGCCCTCGTTGACGGAGGCCCAGCCGCCGACGACATAGCTCCGGTCCGGATCGACCGGCTCGCCGGTGGCGGCCAGCGTCATGTCGGAAATACGGTTGCCGATCTTCGCGTTGACGGTGCAGGTATAGGTCATACCGCCGACCCGCACCATATCGCCCCCCTGCTGCAGGAAGGGGTCGGGATTGAAGAGATTGTCGCAGACATCCTCCAGCACCTCCTTGAGCTGTGCGCCGGTCATCTCGTTGCGGTAGACGGCCGGATAGCTCATCGAGGTTTCGGTGTAGAGGTCGTCGATGGTGATGTCCTGCCCCGGCAGCAGCGTCGTGCCCCAGCGGAAACCCGGCGAGAGCGCAATCTGCGTGTCGCGCTCCTCCATGATGCCGCGGCAGATGAGGTCGTCCCAGGTTCCGTTGAAATTGCCGCGCCGGTAGAGCAGCGAATCGGTCTTGCCGATGACGCGCCCGAGCTCGTCCTTGTAGGGTGCACGCATTTCCCCGATCTTCGCCGCCATCTCGGCGTCGGGCGCAATCACGTCGGAGAAGACAGGGATCAGCTTCGAGCTGTATCCCGTGACCTTGCCGTCGGACACTTCCAGGTCGATGCGGCCGAGATATTTGCCATGCGAGCCCGACGACATCACGAGCGTGTCCTCCACCTGCAAGGCGACCGGCACCGCGTCGTGGGTGTGGCCGGTGAGGATCACGTCGATGCCCTTGACCACGCTGCACAGCTTGCGATCGACGTCGAAGCCGTTGTGCGAGATCAGCACCACGATCTCCGCGCCCGCCTCGCGGGCGGCGTCGACATTGGCCTGCAGCACGTCGGGGCGAATGCCGAACGACCATTTGGGGAACATCCAGCGCGGATTGGCGATCGGCGTATAGGGCATGGCCTGTCCAATC
The DNA here is from genome assembly GCF_040545755.1 of Aquamicrobium ahrensii. Lineage (NCBI taxonomy): Bacteria > Pseudomonadati > Pseudomonadota > Alphaproteobacteria > Hyphomicrobiales > Phyllobacteriaceae > Aquamicrobium > Aquamicrobium ahrensii. Next base: position 123,304 of record NZ_JBEPMN010000002.1, on the reverse strand, counting down.
ACCGCGACCTGCACGCCGCCCCGCTCGAACATGGCCGTGTTGTCGAAAGCCGGCTCGTCCCACTCCGCGTCGAAGATGTTGGAGGCCAGGAACGGATAACCCATGCTTTCGATGATTTCGAGGAAGCGTTCCTCGCCGAAGGTGAACTCCCAATGGCCGGTCATGGCGTCGGGCTTCAGGAGCTTCATGCACTCGACCATATCCTGGCCGTTGGTCTTGAGCGACGTGTAGGAACCCTGCCAGGTGTCGCCGCCATCAAGAAACAGCACCTTGTCCTCGCCGCGTTCAGCGCGGATCGCCTTGACCAGCGTGGCCGTGCGATCGAGCCCGCCCAGACGGCCGTAGGCGCGGGCGAGATCGACATAATCGAGAAAGGTGTGGGCATAGGCGAGCGGACTGCCGGCCTCGATGCCGAACTCCTTCAGGAAGGCCTCACCGACCAGATGCGGAGGGATGCCGGCATAATCGCCGACGCCGATATTGGTGTCAGGCGGGCGGAAATAGATCGGCATGAGCTGGGCGTGCACGTCGGTGAAATGCAGAAGCGTCACCTGCCCCCTGGCGTCAAAACTCAGCAGATCGTCCTGCGTCAGCTTCTGCTGCGCCATCGCGCGCACGGGGTTCGACAGATAGCCGGCCGCGCCCAGCGCCATGCCGGCATTGGCCGCGAACTGGAAGAAATCCCGACGGGTATAGGTCATGCTTGCCTCTTCGGGGCGCTGCGCCCGGAATGCTTTCTCACCGGCCGGAAGTTCCGGCCGGCGCTCATATTGTTGCTGACGATTTCGCTACTGTCTGACAGCCGGGGTTTCTACCGAAAGCCCCGTGCCGCGCCAGGTCACATAGACCTCCAGCGCCATCAGTTCGTCGGAGAACGCCTTCGGCATTTCCGCGCGCGTGTCACGAATGCAGCCGCGGAAGCGATTGTGCAGCGAAACCATGCCCGACGTGTTGAAGCGGTAGGTGGGGAAGCCGTTGGCCTGCCCCTGGCTGAGGTGGTCGGCACGGATATATTTGCCCATCGACGCTTCATGACATGAAGAACACGCCAGATTGAGCTGGCCAGTGCGGGTGTAGTAGGATTGCTTGCCCTTGTCCCACCAGCTCTGCATCTCGCCTTCTTCCAGATCGAGCTGGACCGGGACGCCCAGCGACTGGTGCTTGATGTAGGAGGTGAGCGCCACCTGGTCCGGGTCGTCGAACTTGTAGGCTTCCGCCCCCATATTCTCGACCCTGCACTTGTCGATCTGCAACTCGACATTCACCGGCTTGCCGGAATCCGCATCCCATTTCGGATAACGGGCGCCGACACCCTTCATCGATACGGCGGCGGCGTCATGGCAGGAGGCGCAGGACTTGCCCATGGCGCCATCCACCGTCTCCCACACATCGGCGCCACGCTCGACCGAGAGCATGCCGGGATTTTCGAAGGAGTCGGCTTCGGTGGCCCGGGTCTCCGCCTCGCGAAACAGCCAGCCCGACAGAACCTCGTCGAAGGGATGCCCTTCCGGCGCGGGCGCGCGCGTGATCATTTCCACGCCGTCGATCTCCAGCACCTCATCCACCGGATCGGCCCACGCACCCCCGGCCATGAGAGCCGCGACACCTGCACAAAGAGCGGACAATGCCGCAATGGAACGTCTGCTCACCTTGTTCTCCCCCCGCTGGCGCGCGACATACCAGCCGCACATCTGGCTCAGGCTACTTCGATTGTCTGCTCGTCGGTGTAGACGGACCCGTCGTCGTCGACCCATGTCAGCTTGAAGGTCCCGCTTTCGTTGACCTTTGCGCTGAACTCGAAATAGGGGTTCGCCGAAATGGCCGGATCGATGTCGCACGAGAACACCGGCTGGCCGTTGAACTCGCAGGTGAACTTGTTGATGATCTTGCGCGGGATGGGATTGCCATCCTTGTCCTTGCGTTGACCCGATTCCATCTCGTGGCTGATCAGGGTCTTGAGCACGACGGTCTCGCCGGCCTTGGCCTTCTTCGGAATCTTCACACGGGGCTTGGGAGCTGCAGACATTTCTTTTCCTTCAAACTGGAACCGGACCGGATGGAGACGCCGATCAGCCGCCGCAGCCGCCGATGGTGACCTTGACTTCCTTCTTGTCCATGTAGACCGACCCGTCGGCCATTCTCGCCACGGCGATGACGTTCTGCGTTCTGGCCAGACGCATGCGCGTCGTCGCGGCCGCCTTGCCGCTCAGCGCCGTGAAGGCGAAGGTCGCCACATCGGCGCTCGGATTGCCGTCGGCGAGAATCAGCACCTGATCGACCATGTCGTCGCCCTCCATGGCGCTTTCGACCTCGACCGAAATCGGCACGGTGTTGCCGTTTTCCGCAATCTCCGGCGCAGTGAGCGTGAGCTTGCCGCTCTGCGGCTCCTTGCCGCCGGCAAAGTCCGCGATCAGCTTGCCGACCTCTTCGGTCGCGGCGACCGCCCGGCCCGGCAGCAACTGCAACGCCGGGACGAATGCCGCACCTGCGGCCAGCGCGAGTACATGACGCCTGTTGAGAGCCATGCTTTTCTCCTTCTCGTTCATTCCTTGAGCGTCGCCAGATAGGCGACAACATCCTCGACCTGCTGCGCGGTCAGTATCGTCTTGCCGACGAGATCCTTGCGGACGTCCTTGCCGACGTTAAGGCTGTAGAAGCCCGGCATCATCGTTTCTTCGGAGAACACCTGCTTGGCGTCGACGACGATGGCGCGCAACTCCTCCTCGCTCCAGCGATCGGCCACGCCATCGAGCGGCGGCGCGACATCGCCATGGAACTGCTCCGCGGAAAGCGCGGATACGACATGACACGCAAGGCAATTGCCGAGACTGCGATTGGCGAGCGCCTTCGCACCCTCCTCCGGATTGCCCGGCGCACCGGTCAGCGAAGCGCCGACCGCCAGATCCTCGAACTTCACATCGTCCGGCGCAAGCTCGGCGGCCTGCGCCATGCCGGCGCACATGGCCACAACAACGATAGCGGTGAGCGTCCGCCTCATTCGGCTCTCTCCTCCAACCCGCGGCCCGCAAGGGCGAACCGCTCCTCCTGGATGCAACGATAGTCCGGCCACACCGGCCAATCAATCAAAAAATATGAATTTGTGCATATATCATTCGTCATCCCCAAGCCGGCCCTCGGCGCGCAGCTCGTTGATGATGCGGGCATGATATTGCTGGAAGTGCTCGTCGCGCTCATATCCCTTCTCGTTCACCCAGCGGAACATGTTGAGAAAGGTCCATTTGCCGAACGCGCCCGGCATGGTTGCCACAGCCACATCGGCCACCGTCTTGCCGCCCGACTCATCCGCCGGCGCGTCTTCCGGCAGGAACACGATGGTGGGGGTGAACACATAGCCCCATTTGCGCGCCGCGGTCTTTTCGGTCAGCGTCTCGCCATCGAGATCGGTGACCTCTTCGTCACCGAACATGTTGTACTGCACCACCATGAAATTTTCGGCGATATAGTCACGCACCTCCGGGTCGGAGAGAATCTTCTCGTGCATCTGCGCACAGTAGATGCAGCCCCGCTGCTCGAAGGTGATGGCGAGCCGCTTGCCCTCGGCTTTCGCCTGCGCAATGTCATCGGCAATGTCGCGGAAGGTGATGGTGAACCACGCCTGCTTGTGCAGACCGTCCTCGCCGACTTCCGCAGCGGCCAGCGCCTGTGAAAAAACGAGGGCCGTCAGGAACATCAAGGCGCGCGCCAGAAGCTTTTGCATGGTTTCTCCTCCTAACCGATAGTCTGGAACGCCGGAAAGGTTTCCAGAAGCCAGTATGAGATCGCCGACATCTGGCCGGTGATGAACAATATGCCGGTGATCACCAGAAGCCCGCCCATGGCCATCTCGACCTTGCGCATGTGTTTCCTGAAACGTGCGGCCCAGCCAAGGAAGCGGCTGGCGAACACGGCGGCGAGAAGGAACGGAATGCCGATGCCGAGCGAATAGGCGCCGAGCAGGCCGGCTCCGCGCAGGGCCGTGCCCTCGCTGCCGGCGATGAACAGGATCGCGGCCAGGACCGGACCGACGCAAGGCGTCCAGCCGAAGGCGAAGGCGAGCCCGATGACATAGGCGCCAACCGGTCCCGCCGGCTTGCGATCCACCTGTACACGCGCCTCGCGATAAAGCATGCCGATGCGGAAGAGCCCGAGAAAATGCAGCCCCATGATGATGATCAGAATGCCCGCCACGATCGCCAGCGTGTCGAAATACTGGGCGATGGTCCTGCCGATGACGCTCGCCGTGGCGCCGAGCGCGATGAACACTGTGGCGAAGCCCAGCACGAAGGCGATGGCCGCGACGATCACCCGCCTGCGCTGCTCGGCTGTGGGGGTTTCGCTGCTGAGTTCATCGAAGCTGACGCCGGCGAGCCATGCCAGATAAGGCGGCACGATCGGCAGCACACACGGAGAGACGAATGACAGCAACCCCGCAAGCAGCGCCGCGCCCAGACTTACATCCAGCATTTCCCCTCCCCGATTGCGGATTCGGCCTTGCATCGGTCTGGCCTATTGCATTCATACAATGCTATATTTCTATATTAAACAAGAGCTGAAGTTGTGCGAGGGACGCGATGACCAGTTTCAGGGCGGTGCTGCAACTCGCGCCTTTCGCCTTTCTCTTCTGCGTTGCGGCTGCACCGGCGGCCGAACTGCTGATGCTGGAGCAACCAGGCTGCGCCTGGTGCGCGCGTTTCGACGCGGAAATCGCCCCGGCCTGGCCAAAAACCGAAGAAGGCCGACGCGCCCCGCTCCGGCGTGTCGATATCACCGAGACATGGCCGGACGACCTTCGGGATGTGCCGAAGGAGCGTTTCACCCCAACTTTCGTGCTTATGGAAAGCGGCAGGGAAATCGGACGTATCCGGGGCTATGTGGGCGACGAGTTTTTCTGGTATCGTATCGGTGAACTGCTCGCCCTGTTGCCGAAAGACCCGCCGGTACAGTAACAGGCCCCCAACATATGCAAATGTGCGGCGCAAAAACGCGCCGGTTTCAACTCCGGGATCGTCAGTCACATTATGAGCTTGCCGAAAATCCAGGACGCCCAGACGCCGGAAGACTTCAACGAACTGCTCGCGCAGGCCCGGGAGGCCAGCGAGTTGCTGAAAGCTCTCGCCCATGAGGGCCGGCTTCTGATCCTGTGCCTGCTGGCGGAAGGCGAAAAGTCCGTGTCGGAGCTGGAGGAAGCCATGCGCCTGCCGCAAGCGGCGGTTTCGCAGCAGCTTGCACGCCTGCGCTTCGACCGGCTGGTCAACACCCGTCGCGAAGGCCGGGTGATCTATTATTCGATCGCCAGCAAGGAAGTCTCCTCGGTCATCGAAACACTGTACAATCTGTTCTGCGCTCCGGTGCGGCGCCCGAAAGGCGACTGACGGGCAGCCGCGAAGGGAAGGGTACGGCCGGACAGACACCAGCCAGAGGCCGGACCGCCATCGGGGCGAGTTTGGCTTTCAGCCAGAGGGAGGAAGCATGAACATCGCCACCCATCCATGGTTTCTCGCCTTCGCCGGACTCGGAGCCGGCATCGTGCTGGGCTTCGTGGCGCGCGCCAATCATTTTTGCACCATGTCGGCGCTGGAGCGCATGTGGTACGCACACGACAGCCGCGGCGTGCGCACATGGATGCTGGCGGCCGCCACCGCGATCATCGCTACGCAGGCGCTGCAAGCCCTCGGCATGGTCGACACCGCATCCAGCTTTTACATCCATTCCAGCTTTGCCTGGATCGGCGCGATTGCCGGCGGCGTCGCCTTCGGCCTTGGCATGGCTCTGGTCGGAACCTGCAGCTTCGGCGCGCTGGTGCGGCTTGGCGGCGGCAGCTTGCGATCTCTGATCGTGCTTATCGTGCTGGGCCTCGCCGCGATGTCGGCGCAGAAAGGCCTGATCGCGCAGGCGCGTGTTGCGCTTTCGGACAACCACGCCATCGACCTGAGTGAGATGGGCGGCCAATCGATCGGCGCGCTGGTCTCATGGTGGGCGGGAAGCGACCTGACACTCGCCGTTGCGCTTGTCGCCGGGCTGGGGCTCCTCGTCTGGATATTCCGCGACCGCGCCTATCGCGGGAACGCGGGCTCCGTTCTGACCGGTGTCGCCATCGGGCTGATCATCACTTTTGGCTGGTGGGCGACCAGCTACGCGACCGAACATTCGTTCGAGGTGGTTCAGATCGAAGCCGGATCGTTCGTCGTGCCGGTGGCCGACACGATGCTGCAAGCCATCACCTTCACCGGCGTGGTGCCCGACTATGGCGTCGGGCTGGTTCTGGGGGTGATTGCGGGGGCGGCCATATGCGCCGCATGGAAGCGCGACGTGCGGTGGGAAGCCTGCGACGACGCCCGCGAGCTTGGCCGGCACCTCGCCGGCGGCGCCTTGATGGGCATCGGCGGCGTGTTCGCCATGGGCTGCACGATCGGCCAGGGAATCACCGGCATTTCGGCGCTCGCCATATCGGCGCCACTGGTGCTGGCCTCGATCTTCCTCGGCGCGAAGCTGGGGCTTGCCTATCTGATCGAAGGCTCGGCGCTCGGCGCATTCCGCGCGCTGGACCGGCAGCCCGCGGAATAAGGCTCGGCGCAGCGATTCTTACGCCGGCGCATAGACGAAAGCGCCACCCCGCCGCTCGACCATGCCTGCCCCCGGATGCGGAAAGTGGAACCCGATGGCGCGAGCCCGCTCGCTCGCCAGCCGGTCGAGCAGCGCCGCCCGGGTGCTTGCGCCCAATTCGGGATCCTGATCGCTGGCGGTCGGCCATTCGGGGTGCGCGAACGCGACCGTCGCATTGGTGATCGCGTCACCGACGATCAGCACCGGCTCCGCCCCATGCACCATGAAGGACAGATGCCCCGGCGTGTGGCCGGGCGTGTCCACCACCTCTATGCCCGGCAGCACCTCGTCGCCGCCCCCGATGAAGCTCACACGCCCGTCAAGCGCCGCGAAACGATTCTGCGCGCCCACCACGAAGCTCTGGCGATCCTCCGGCATCTGCGCCATCGCATCTGGCGACGACCAGAAATCCCATTCCGTCTGGCCGATGTGATAATCCGCATCCGCAAACACCAGCTCATCGAAATCGTCCGTCAGACCCCAGATATGGTCTGGATGGGCGTGGGTGATGATCAAATCGGTGACGTCGCCGGGAGCCACTCCCGCAGCCTCCAGCGACTCCATGAGCTTGCCCGTGCCCGACACGAAGTTCGGCCCGGAGCCGACATCGAAGATGGCCAGCCTGTCGCCGGTGCGCACCAGAGTGACGTTGCAGTCGGGCCGCATCGCATCGGTCGGCTGCCCATATTCCGCCAGAAGCTTCACCAGTTCGTCCTGCGGCGCGTCGGGAAAGACGAGGCCGAGCGGCAGCGTCATCATGCCGTCGCTGACAACGGTGAGCTCGGCGCTTCCCGTGGAAAGTGTTTGCGCAAAGGCGGTTGTGAAAGGCGCAGCGACGAGGCCACCGAGCACGGCGCCCGATCCGGCCAGGAACGTCCGGCGATCCACGCCGCTTCCGCGGGAAGATTTGGTGGGCATATGCCATTCTCCTTCTATGCAAACATTTTATTTTTTGCATATTATGAAGTTGCAAGCTAGCCTTGCCGGGCGGATTAAGCGTCATGCAATTCGGGGTTGGGGCCCTGGGAGGACCGTATGTTCATGTCGAGACCCGTTTTCGGGGCATTTCTTGTATCGGGATTGATTTTCGCCGGCGCTGCGACGCCGGCGCAAGCTCAGGATGGCGTTCACACCGTCACATCCGCCACGCCGTTCGCACAGGTCATCGGCGATCTGGAGGACGCCATCGTCAACAGAGGCTATGTGATCGACTATCACGGCCATATCGGCGACATGCTGGAGCGCACCGCCGCCGATGTCGGCGGCAGGAAGCTCTACCGCAACGCCGAATTCCTGCAATTCTGCTCGGCCGTAGTGTCGCGCAACGCCATGGAAGCCGATATCGCCAACATCGCCTTCTGCCCCTACGTCGTGTTCGCCTATGAGGCGGAGGCGAAGCCCGGCGAAGTGACGATCGGCTTCCGTGAACTGCCGCCCGGACCCGGTCGCGACGAGGTCAACACGCTTCTCACCGAGATTGTCGATCAAGCGGCAAATGGTCTCTGAGACTTTTTCGCCGCTTGATCGAAACACCCAATGTTGAAATCCATGCGAGCGGAAGTGCACTCCCGGCACGCTCCATGTCCTTGTTTTACTGGAGGTACTATCTTGAAGACGTTCTATGCCGTCGCTCTGGCCATTGGTCTGGCCATGCCATTTTCCGTGTTTGCCGCGGACCATGAAGTGAAGATGCTGAACAAGGGTTCGGATGGAACGCCGATGGTGTTCGAGCCGCTCGTCGTGAAGGCTGAGCCGGGAGACACCATCACCTTTATCCCGACCGACAAGAGCCACAACTCGGCCAGCATGAAGGACGGCCTGCCCGAAGGCGCCGAGACATGGAAGGGCAAGACCAACGAGCAGGTCACCGTCACCGTGAATGCCGAGGGCGTCTACATGTATCAGTGCACGCCGCATCTGGGCATGGGCATGATCGGCGCCATCGTCGTCGGTCAGCCGGCGAATCTCGAAGCGGTGAAGGGTCTGAAATATCCTGGCAAGGCCAAGAAGACGGCCGAGAAGATCTTCGCCGAGATCGAAGCGGGCTCCTGAACCGCTGACGATTACGGCCCGCACGCTTCCCCGCGTGCGGGCCGCTGTCTGCTTGTGCGCCTCGACGTTGTCCGGCGGTCGGCGTTCCGAAAGCGCTCAGGAACCACCAGGTGACAACGGAATCGATCATCCGTGCAGACGGAAGACGATATTCCGGTTCTTTTTCCTCTTTTGACAGAAGCCCATTCTGCGGAAACCGGTTCTGGCTGGTGCAACCGCATCCTGGCCGAACATTCCGAGGCGTCCATTGTTGGCCCTCGTGGGGTCGGCCGATGCCTCAAATCCCCTTGTCAGGACGCTCGTCCTGCTAGCGCGGATGCGTCGCGTGCGATCCACCAACCGGCGTATAGCCGGGAAACATGTGATTAATCTTGAATGCAACCTCGGTGCGATTGGTCGCCTTGAGCTTGCGCATGATGTTGCGGATATGAACCTTGACGGTGCTCTCTCGCAGATTAAGCTCATAGGCGATGATCTTGTTGGCCTTGCCCCGGCGCAGCGCCTCGACCACCTCGGCCTGCCGCAAGGTGAACATGCCCGAAAGCGGTCGCGTCTCCGAGTCGGATTCGACCAGCCGGCGCATGGCCATGATGCTGCTTGCGGGCACGAACACGCCGCCGGCCATGGCCAGCCCGATCGCCTCGATGCAGACATCTATGCCAACGGAGGTCGGAATGAAGCCCCGCACGCCATATTCCAGGGCCTGCAAGATCTGCGGCAACTCGTCGGTATCGGCGAGGAGGATCAGCGGAATCTTGCCGAACTCGGCGGACAGACGCCGTATTTCATCACCCACCTGCGGATCGCCGACACGTCTGCCGCCAAGATTGAGCAGAATTGCGCAAACGGGCGGCAACTGATCGCGCCTGGCCGTGTACTCCTCGATCCTGCCGACTGGCAAAACCTCCAGTCCAACGCCGCGCGCAATCAGACTCTGGGCGAAGCATTCGCGCTCAAGGGCACGGTTGTCGATAATGACGAGGGTGCGATCGAGCTGATCCAGTTCGTCCGCCCCGCCGGGGGGCCCCGCGCCCGGATCCTGTATGTCATGGTGTGAAATCGGAGAATTTATCGGCGGTTTGGAGAACGACGTTTTTACGCCATTGGAAGCGATACCCATACTCATAGGTTTATTCCCCTTTGAACTGGAGTTTATGGCATCGGCTCTGAGTGGTAATTCACGACATTAAATACCAGCCGTTGTGATGTCATGGCCGGGATTTCCCCCCCGAAGCCAGTTGCAACCATAGCGTTTTTCGTGAACGATAAAATTAACCCAGATTAACTCGGCGTTAATCAAGCTAAATCGGGTCGTACGCCTTATGGAGGCTGGGGATCATCCGTCGATAGCGCGCAAGGCGTAATGGATCAGGCTGAGGCTCAGTCTATCAAGTCCTTACGCGAAACTTTTGCCCATATCGCTTCCACCTCGCCCGCCGCCCTGCGGACACAATGGGAGTGCTTCATGCGATCTATATACGATCTATGTTTTTCACACCGTGTTTCTATTGATGCCGTCTCTGGCGTTTAACCAAAATAAACTATGCCGGCGCAGCATATAATTCAGCTCCAACGAATAGGGGATTTTTTTATTTATTGATTCAAGTTAACCTGAGACAACCTTTGGTAGCCGATTTCGGCTTCCACAAGTGCGATATCTGGCAGCGTAAGACTGGGGGAGGACGACAGGTAGAAGGGGGTGTCGGATGGATGAAACGCACGATGCACTCACCCGAAAACTGCAAGCATTCAAAGGCCTTGGCCCTGAAGACCTGGCGATGCTGCGCGAGTTGCAGAAACCGCGTTCACTGATCGAGGCTGGCAAGGAAGTCGTCTATGAGGGGCAGTATCCACACGCGGCCTATATATTGCGTGAAGGCTGGGCCTGCGCCTACAAGCGGCTGCGTGACGGCAGCCGTCAGATCATCGACATACAGATACCTGGTGACTTTCTCGGCCTCCGCAGCCTGTTGCTCAGGGCTTCGGACCACAGCTTTCTCACCATAACCGATGTCGAGGTGGCGCGGCTCGACAGGCAGCGGATGCTGGAGGTGTTCCGCCGAACGCCAAGGCTTGCGGTGGGACTTATGTGGGCGGCGTCCCGCGACGAGGCGATGGTGGTGGAGCATCTGGTCAGCATCGGAAGACGCGACGCGTTCGAGCGCACCGCGCATTTCCTGCTTGAACTCGGCGAACGCCTCAAACTGGTCGGCATTGGCGACGGCAGCACCTATCCATGCCCGATCTCCCAATCCATTCTGGCCGACGCGCTTGGCATGACCGCGATCCATATCAACCGGGTGCTGCGTCAATTGCGCGAGGCGAAGATCGTCGTCTTTCGCGACGGCGTTGTCGAGTTCCAGGACATCAAGCGCGCTGCCGATGTCACGGGCTTCGAGATGGCCTATCTCGATCAGGGGCCCGCCACCTGAAATTCCCTGCCGGTGCGCAGTGCGTCCTGTCGGACGCACAAAGGGCGCTTTGATCGGGCATAGGAACAATGCGAAAAACCGCATATGCTTTCCGCTCCGACGTCCTATTTCTGAATTCGGAACATTCCGTCCGCCCGCGCGCTGATGCCCTCGCGAAAGCGCGCCGCCGCTTCCGAACGGTTCTGAACGCCCAGCTTGCCGATGATGTTGTGAAGATGAACCTTGACCGTATGTTCGGACAGGGAAAACTCCGCGGCAATCGTCTTGTTCTGGAGGCCGCGGGCGACCATTTCGAGAATCTGCAGCTCCCGTGCCGTCAGCGTCGCCAGTTCGTCTTCCTCCCCGGCGGCGAAGGATGCGCCGGCCATGCCTGACGCGGGGATCAACGCCGCCTCGCTGGCGATCTGACTGAAGAACATGCGGGCAGGGAAATATTCGCCACCATGCAGGAGAAGCCGCACGATCGCGAGCCAGACGTCCAGCCTCAGATTCATGGGCAACACGCCCCGCACCAGCGGCGAGCGCAGCGCATCTTTCAGACGGAATGACGGCTCACGGTCGCCGTGCTCTATCACGGCGACGCTCGCGAGAGGATGGAGGCGCAGAATATCAGAAGAAACCGCCTCCACCGCAGGCAAACCATGCGGTTCACACAGAATCAGCGCCAGCGGCTCGTCAAAGTGCTGGCAGGCGGCGGAGATATCGGAACGCTGCTCCACGACGATCCATGGGAACTCGAGTTCGATGGCCCGGATCAGACTTGTCGAGACAACACCCGGCATGGCGACCGTCAGCATGGCCCTGCGTGCCGCGCCCGCGCCGCCCTCCGGCTCCCCGGAAGCGCCCGGCCCCGCACCCGTATGGATCCGATCGATCACTGCAGTCCCCTCCCTGCCCTCTCTCCAAGACAGCACAGCCGGGCAGGATCGCCCCGACGGCCCGGAGCGACGGACAGAAATCCGTCAGCCTCCGACAATAACCGCGGACGCCAGGGTGTGGCGACGCCGCAATAGGCGGCAATGCCGATCTTCAAGAGAAGGGGTGACGTGTCCGACAGGACGCCGTGCTGCCTCTTTGGGAGGCCGTGGTTTGTCACGGCCATCCTTATGGATGAGACGGCGGGCCTTCGTTCATCTGGCGAACTTCTTCGCGCCGGCGACGCAGAAGACGATGGCGACGGTGACGCCGATCATGGCGGGATTCACTTCCTCGTGCAACAGAAGCGCGGCGAGCGCCAGACCGAAGAAGGGCTGGAGAAGCTGAAGCTGACCGACGGCGGCGATGCCGCCCTGCGCAAGGCCGCGATACCAGAAGACGAAGCCGATCAGCATCGAGAACAGCGACACATAGGCGAACCCTATCCACGCCGGGCCGCCGATGCCTGCAAGCGTGTCGGGTCTGGTGACGAATGCGATAAGCAACATCACCGGCAATGACAGCACTAGCGCCCATGAGATGACCTGCCACCCGCCGAGTCTGCGCGACAGCTTCGCGCCCTCGGCATAGCCCAATCCGCAGACGATGACCGCCGCCACCATCAGCAGATCGCCCATCGGGGCAGCCGTGATGCCCTGCGAAACCGCAAAGCCGACAACCAGCGCACTGCCAAGGACAGAGAACGCCCAGAAGGCCGGGCGGGGGCGTTCGCCGCCGCGTATTACGCCAAAGATGGCGGTGGCAAGCGGCAACAGGCCGATGAAGACGATGGAATGCGCGGAGGTGATATGCTGCAAGGCGATGGCCGTGAGCAGCGGAAAGCCGACCACAACGCCAAGCGAAACGATGCCAAGCGATATCAGATCGCCCCGTCCCGGCCTCCGCTCACCCAGCGCGGCGAGCAGCGCCAGTGCAATCACGCCGGCGATCGCGGCTCGCGAGGCAGTCAGGAATACCGGCGCGAAGTCCGCCACCGCCACGCGCGTGGCAGGCAGGGAGCCCGAAAAAATCAGAACCCCCAGAAATCCGTTCAGCCAGCCGGCCGCTGTCTTGTCCATTTTCTTTCACCTGTTGTTCCAGCCATTTCTATCGAACTGGCAGGCATGGATTTTCCAGATACAGTGCAGTACGATTTTATCGAACTGTATTGGTCCATTGAGCAGGACGGTTGAACATGAACGAGGCGCTGATAGCATCCACGCAAGGAGATACGCTGATCACCACGGTCATGGCGGCGATCCGCCAGCGCATCGCCTCGCGCAGTCTGACGCCGGGCGCGCGGCTACCCTCCGTCCGGGCGCTGGCCGCCAGCATGAGTGTTTCGAAATCGACCGTGGTCGAGGCTTATGAAAGGCTGGCGGCCGAAGGTGTGATACGCTCCCGTCCGGGCTCGGGCTTCTATGTCGCCGCACCCGTGGCCCCGCTGTCGCTCGCCGATATCGGCCCCAGGCTGGATCGCGAGGTCGACCCGCTATGGATATCGCGCCAGTCGCTCGATGCGGGGGACACGATGCTGAAACCCGGTTGCGGCTGGCTTCCGGCGTCATGGATGCCGCATGAGGCGCTGCGGCGGGGTCTGCGCACGCTTTCGCGCCACGGCGATGCGACACTCGTCGATTACGGCACGCCGCTGGGCCTGCGGGCGCTGCGCGAACTGCTGGCCCGGCGCATGGGCGAGCACAATGTCGCCGTCGCGCCGGACCAGATCATGCTGACCGAATCCGGTACGCAGGCCATCGACATGATCTGCCGCTACCTGCTCGATTCAGGCGACACCGTTTTGGTCGACGACCCCTGCTATTTCAATTTTCACGCGCTGCTGCGTGCACACCGTGCAAAGGTGGTTTCGGCGCCATACCGCCCGGACGGGCCGGATATCGAGCGGCTCGCGGTCATATTGGAAGAGCATCGGCCAAGGCTCTATCTGACCAACAGCGGCATCCACAATCCGACCGGAGCCAGCCTTTCACCGGTAACCGCGCACCGGCTTCTCAAGCTCGCCGAGCAATATGACCTCATCATCGTCGAGGACGATATCTTCGCCGATTTCGAGATCATGCCCGCCCCCCGGCTCGCCGCGTTCGACGGGCTGGAGCGAGTCATCACCATCGGCAGTTTCTCAAAAACCCTTTCGGCCTCGGTGCGCTGCGGCTATATCGCGGCGAAGCCGGAATGGGTTGAAGGCCTCGTCGACCTCAAGATCGCCACCAGCTTCGGCGGCAGCCATTTCGCCGAAGCGCTGGTTCTGGCCGTGCTGACCGACGGCGGCTATCGCAAACATCTGGAGGGGCTGCGCACGAGGCTGGCACGCTCGATGGCCGAGACTGTCGCACGGCTTGAAGAAAGCGGCATCGTGCCATGGCTGACGCCGCAGGCCGGCATGTTCCTGTGGTGTCGGCTGCCCGAGGGGATCGATGCGGGCAAGGTCGCCCGCCAGGCGCTGGCCGAAGGCATCGTGCTGGCGCCCGGCAACGCCTTCAGCCTGTCGCAGACCGCAAACGGCTTCATGCGCTTCAATGTCGCCCAGTCCGGCGACAGCCGCATCTACCGGCTTCTCGAAGCGGCCCTGTCCGGCTGATCCCTATCCGGTTGAAATCAGTGCGTGGCAGGCGCCGCCGGCGAGCGCATCAGCATGCCGAACAGGTCGCGCGGATCATCCGGGTCGGCGATCAGGTCGAGGAATTCGAGCGCCTCGCCGCCGACCGTCAGGTCGTAGACATAACGCAGCGCCGAAAAATCCTCGATGGCGAATCCGACCGAATCGAACAGGGTTATCTGGCGCTCGTCGCGCCGCCCGGTGGCGTGGCCTTCTATCACGTCCCACAGCTCGGTGACGGCATGGTCCCCGGGCAGCTGCTGGATTTCACCCTCAATGCGCGTTTGCGGGGGAAATTCCACGAAGATATCGGAGCGCAGCAGGATGTCACGGTGGATCTCGGTCTTGCCGGGGCAATCGCCGCCCACAGCATTGATGTGGACGCCGGGGCCGACCATGTTGTCGGTCAGGATCGTGGCATATTGCTTGTCGGCGGTGGCCGTGGTGATGATCGCGGCCCCTTCGACGGCCTCGGCCGCGGCATCGCAGATTTCGATCGAAGCGAAACCCTGACGGGCGAGGTTGCCGGCGCATTTACGCGACGCTGCCGGATCGATGTCATAGAGGCGCAGCCTGTCGACGCCAAGCAGCGCCTTGAAGGCCAGCGCCTGGAACTCGGACTGCGCGCCATTGCCGATGACCGCCATGGTTCTTGCGCCCTTCGGCGCGAGATATTTGCCCGCGACAGCCGACATGGCGGCGGTGCGCAGGGCGGTCAGCATGGTCATTTCGGAGAGCAGCACGGGATAGCCGGTCGAAACATGCGACAGCAGGCCGAAGGCGGTCACGGTCTGGAGCCCTTCGCGCGTGTTCTTCGGATGGCCGTTGACATATTTGAAGCCGTAAAGCGTGCCATCGCTGGTCGGCATCAGCTCGATGACGCCGTCGACGCTGTGCGAAGCGATGCGCGGCGTCTTGTCGAAGCTTTGCCAGCGGCGGAAATCCTCCTCGATGTAACCCGCCAGTTCGGTGAGGAAGCGCTCTATGCCCACCGAATGCACGAGCCGCATCATGCGGTCGACACTGATAAACGGCACTACATTCAGTTGCTTGTCCATTCAGGCCGCCCTCCTCTTGCCTGTTATCGTCTTGCCGAGCAGGCTCCCCACCAGTTCTATGGCGAGCCCTGCCGTGCGGCCCCGCTCATCGAGCGTGGGATTGAGTTCCACCACGTCCAGGCTGGTGACCAGTCCGCTTTCGTAAAGCATCTCCATCGCCAGATGGGCCTCGCGGAAGGTGGCGCCGCCCTGAACCGGCGTGCCGACGCCCGGAGCGAGCGGCGGATCAAGGAAATCGACATCGAAGGAGACGTGCAGCAGTCCGTTCGCCGCGCGCACCTCATCGAGGAAAGCTTCCAGCAGAGGGCCGATGCCCTTGCGGTCGATTTCGCTCATGTCATAGGCCCGCACCGGCGAAACGACCAGCGCCTCGCGCTCGGCCTTGTCGACGCTGCGCAGTCCCAGAATGCAGACGCGCTCCTGCGCCAGCGGAGCAGCCAGCGGCGGAAAATAACCGTCGAAGCCCGGAAGGCCGCACAGATAGGCCAGCGGCACGCCATGCAGATTGCCGCTGGTGGTGGTGTCCAGCGTGTGAAAATCGGAATGGGCGTCCATCCACAGCACGAAAAGCGGCTGGCCATTTTCGGCGGCGCGGCGCGCCAGGCCGGAAACGGAGCCCGCCGAGATGCTGTGGTCGCCGCCAAGGAAGATCGGGAAGCCGTCAGCGCTGGCCTCATAGGCCGCCTGCGCGGTCACCTCAACCCAGGCGCTGACCTGCGGCAGGAACTTCAGATGGTTGGGATGGTCAGGCACGACGCGCGGTTGCGGCGTAGGCACGCTGCCCAGATCGACGACTTCATGGCCGAGTTCGCGCAGGGCGTCGGCAAGGCCTGCGCCTTTCAGCGCCTCGGGACCAAGCGCACATCCGGGAACGGGCTGTCCCTGTTCGACCGGTACGGAAATCAGCTTGCAGTTCATGGCCGCCCTCGTTGTCTTCCACACTAGAAGACTCAATTTTCGCGGCACTTGGAAGCAGCCAGATTGCCTAATATGCTCGGAAGACTTACCATTATGGCAAGGCACATTGATCGAACTGGACAGAAAATGGACGCAATCGACCAACGCCTCATCACCATATTGCGTCATGACGGGCGGCGCAGCCTTTCGGATCTGGCCACCGAGCTTGGCCTCACCCGCGCCACCGTGCGTGCGCGGCTGGAACGCCTGAAGAAAAGTGGCGAGATCATCGGCTTCACCGTCATCCTGCGTTCCGACGCCATCGACCTGCCGGTGCGCGGCATCATGATGATCGAGATCGGTGGCCACAGCGCCGACGCCGTCATCAGGACGCTTAACGGATTCTCGGAAGTGAGCGCCATCCACACAACCAACGGCAAATGGGATCTGGTGGTGGAGCTTGGAACATCGGACCTGATCGAATTCGATCAGGTGTTGCGGCGCATCCGGTTGATCGCCGGCATCACGAATTCCGAAACCAGCCTGTTGCTGGCCACGCCGCGTTCCGTCAAGGCCCGGCTTTAGAGAGCGAATGCAGCTTCATCGTCAGGCTTTTCGGCATGACCAGTGACAACGCGTGCATGAAATCGCTTCTGGCGATGAGGGCCAGCGCCCCCACATAGGCGGCCGCGCCAACCGTCACCAGGATCGCCAGCGACAGCGCCGGTGCGAAGTCGTCCGGCAGAGCCATGCGGACCAGCAGCACCGCCACCAGCATGGCGACGCCGGATTCGATTGGAGCACGCATGATGCCGAGATGCTCACGTCTGCCGACCCCTGTCATCTCTCCTGCTGCGATGAACGCCAGCGGGCTCAGAAGCACGGCCCTCAGCAGCATGGCGCAGGCGATCGCGACGATGCCGAAGGACGCCGCGGCAACGATGACCGCCATGTTGGCGATCGTGTGCACCATCTGTATGCGGAACCAGACGCCGGGCCTGCCGCCGCCCTGGACCACGGAGCGCTGCACCCCGCTGATGGCGCCCAGCATTCCCATGAACACGAAAGCATACATCACCGGGGTCGCATCGAGCCATTTGTCGCCGAACAGCACGCGGATGGCGAGGTCGCCCACCGCCAGCAGGCCGAGATTCATCGGAACGGCCATGATCATGGCCAGCGACAGCGTCTGCACATAAGCGGAGCGCAGCCGCTCGACATTGCCCTGTATGGAGGCGATCAGCGGCGTGGTGACGCTGACTGAAGGCCCGATGATGGCGTCCGTCATGAGATCGTTCAGCCGCCGGCCGATCGAGTAGAGCCCGAGTGCATGAGGGCCGAGAAGCGAGCCGATGATACCCCTGTCGACCTGCGAATTGGCGACATCGAGGCCCTGCTGCCCCAGCATGACCAGCAATGTCGAGCGCGCGGGCCCGATGGCGCGCCAGGG
Organism: Aquamicrobium ahrensii; assembly: GCF_040545755.1. Lineage (NCBI taxonomy): Bacteria > Pseudomonadati > Pseudomonadota > Alphaproteobacteria > Hyphomicrobiales > Phyllobacteriaceae > Aquamicrobium > Aquamicrobium ahrensii. Next base: position 105,280 of record NZ_JBEPMN010000002.1, on the reverse strand, counting down.
CGCACGCCAACGCGGCGTCCAGCCGGCGCAATACCAGTTCAGGCCGCAGGTGATGCAGTGATAGATAAAGGCCGTCATGACCGCGCTCAGGGCGCCGTAGCCCCGCAGCGCCATGACCACGGTGACCGGCGCAAGCGCCAGCGAAAGCGCTCCCGTCTGCATGCCGATGCGGGCGAAGTCCCGCTTCACGATACGGATCGCGCCCGGAACGCCGCCGACGCCATTGGCCAGGATGGAGCCGGCCACGACCCACATCAGCGTTTCGAATTCGGGCGCGTCGAGAATCCGGGCGGCCGGGGCGGCGGCCAGCGCGCAAGCCGAAGCGATGACGACCGACAGGCCAAGGCTCAGCCAGAACAGCGCCGATACGGTATCGCGATCAAGATCTTGTCGTACGATAAGCGTTTCGCGAAACGCCGCCGTCGTGACCAGCGTGCCGATGAAGAAGACGACCGTCGAAAGGGTCATCAGACCGAACTGGTAGATTTCGAGGATGCGGGCGAGAAAAACGGCAAGCAGGAAGGCTGTCACCATATTGACCACCTGCGACCCCACCAGCCAATAGGCGCCTAACCTCGCCTGCTGCTTCAGCACCATTGCGGCTTTTCCCCCGTCGCTGCCGCCCGGACGGAATCTCGCCTGACCGGGCTTTCCAGAGCAGCGGCCAGCATGCTGCCGTGGGCGACGCGATGGCAAGCGATCAGCCGAGGTAGCAAGTCAACAGGTTGGCGAGGGGGCTACCCCTTATTGTCGCGTTGATGCTTCGTGGAGAGGCGCGGAAGCTGATCGTGCAGACCAGCATCAGCCGAGCGCGCAACCCGCTGCCGGCAAACCACGGGGGGTACGTGGCATGGCTGTCAAACAGGCAGTCTTCCTCGTCGGCGGCAAGGGAACGCGTCTCGGCGCGCTGACGGCCACCACACCGAAGCCGTTGCTTGCGATCGCATCCGACATGCTGTTGCTCGACCTGCTGATCGAGGACGCGGCGCGCCACGGCTTCACCGACATCGTGCTGCTGGCCGGCCATCTGGGCGACAGCGTCGAACGACTGTATCACGGGCGACAGATCAAGGACGCCACCATCCGCGTGATCCGCGAACCCGAGCCGGCCGGGACCGGCGGCGCGTTGCGTCATGCCGCCAGCATCCTCGACCCGTGGTTCCTGCTGGCGAACGGCGATTCATGGTTCGACATCAACCTGCGCGCCCTGACGATCGCGCCGCCGCGCAACGCCCTTGCGCGCATCGCATTGCGCAGCATGGCGGATACGGCGCGCTACGGTTCGGTCGAACTGCACGGCAGGCGCATCACCGCCTTCACCGAAAAGAAGGCGGCGGAGGGTCCGGGGCTCATCAATGGCGGGCTCTATCTGCTCAACCGCGCGATTCTCGACCATATCGCCGGTCCATGCTCGATCGAGCAGGACGTCTTTCCCGAACTTGTGCGGCAGGGCGCCGTCGAGGGCCGGGTCTTCGACGGCTATTTCCTCGACATCGGCCTGCCGGAAACGCTGGCGCAGGCGCGGCGCGAACTGCCTTTGAGGCTGACGCGGCCCGCCGCCTTCCTCGACCGCGACGGCGTTCTCAACATCGACCGCGGCTACACCCACCGGCCAGAGCAGCTCCAGTGGATCGAAGGCGCGCGCGAAGCCGTGCTCGCCCTCAACGAGGCGGGTTATCTGGCGTTCGTGGTCACCAACCAGGCCGGGGTCGCCCACGGTTTCTATCACGAGGCGGACATGCACGCCTTCCATGCCCGCATGCAGACCGAGCTTGCCGATATCGGCGGCCATATCGACGCCTTCTATCATTGCCCCTTCCATCCGGACGCGACGATCCCACGCTACAGGCATCCCTCGCATCCCGACCGCAAGCCCAATCCGGGCATGCTGCTGAAGGCGCGGCGCGAATGGCGCGTCCGCGACAGGGGCAGTTTCCTCGTCGGCGACCGGGAAAGCGACATCGAAGCCGCGAACCGCGCCGGCATACCGGCCATGCTGTTCGACGGCGTCGACCTGCTCGCCACGGTGCGGCAGGCGCTGGCCGCAGTCCGGCCGGCGGCGAGCCCGCCGCCGAAACCGATCTTCCTTGAAACTCCAGCCATGCAGGCAGGTTGACCATGCCGTATCTCACAGCCGCGCGCCAGAAAATCGCCGTCGATCAGGCATGGCAGGCCGATACCGCCGTGCACCGGGCAAGCCGATGGATGCTCGATTGCGCCATTCCGCTCTGGGCCAGAAGCGGCGTCGACTGGCGACAAGGCGGCTATGTCGAGCAGATGGCCTTTGACGGCACGGCGCGGCCGGTCGATTTCAAGCGCGCGCGCGTTATCGGCCGCCAGATCTACGTCTTCAGCCATGCAGCCCTGCTTGGCCGTCCGGAGGCTTTCGAATGCGCCCGTTTCGGCTATGATTTCCTGACCCGCAACGCCTGGCTCGGGCCGGACGGTGGCTGGGCGCGGTTGCTCACCCCCGAGGGTGGGATCAAGGACCCCACACCCGACCTTTACGACCTCGCCTTCATTCTCTACGCCTTCGGCTGGTATCGGCGCGCTTCCCGGGACGAGGCCGTCCACCAGTGGGCGATCCGTACGCTCGATTTCCTCGAGACGCATATGCGCCACCCCGGAGGTCATGGCTTTCTGGTGGAAAAGCCGGCTACCGGCGCGCGCCTCCAGAACCCGCACATGCATCTGCTGGAAGCCGCCCTGGTCAACCTTGAAGCCAGCGGCGACGAACGCTTCCGCAGCCTCGCCGACGAAATCGTTGAGCTTTTCGCCACGCGATTCTTCGATCCCCGCACATCGACGCTCGGCGAGCAATTCGACGAACGATGGAGCCGGCTTCGCAGCGCCGAGGGACGCGCCATCGAGCCCGGCCACCAGTTCGAATGGGCGTGGATACTGGCGCGCTATCAACGCCTTACCGGGCGCGACATGCGGCCCTTCGTGGAGGGGCTGACATGGTTCGCCGAGACGCACGGCGTGGAGCATGACGACTGGCTGACGCTCAACACGGTGCGTGACGACGGCGTCGTCATGGACGCCGGTTCGCGGGTGTGGCCCAACACCGAACGCATTCAGGCGGCGGTGGCCATGTTCGAACTGTTCGGCATAGACCCGCGTCCGGTGTTCGCCAGCAGCACCCGCGTGCTGTTCGACCATTTCCTCGATCAGGGGCCGCCCGGAACGTGGATGGACCGGATCGACGCGGAGCGACGGCCGGTGAGCGACCATGTGCCCGCCTCCACGCTCTACCATCTGATGATCGCCTTCGCGGAAATGATCAGGATCGCGCCGGAGGTGGACGACGCCTTTCCATCATGAGGCACGAGTAGCTTTTTCCTTTTCATGAACTGTCGGGGGATGACGATGCACATACTGGTTACCGGCGGGGCGGGCTATATCGGCTCGGTTCTGGTTCCCACGCTGCTTGAGCACGGGCATGGCGTCACCGTGCTCGACACTTTCGAGCGCGGCACCACCGAATTGGCGTCCTGCTGCCGCTATGCGGGCTTTGATCCGGTCCGCGGCGACGCCCGCGACGAGCGCCTTCTGGACGAGCTGGCGCCCAAGGCCGACGCCGTGATCCCGCTCGCCGCCCTTGTCGGCGCGCCGCTGTGCAAGCAGGACCCCATCACCGCCACGACCCTGAACCGCGACGCTGTGGTGGCGTTGACCCGGCGCGTGTCGCCGGCGCAGATGATCGTCTACCCCACCACCAATTCCGGCTACGGCATCGGTGAGAAGGGCATCTTCTGCACCGAGGAAACGCCCCTCAACCCGATCTCGCTCTACGGCGTCACCAAGGTCGAGGCCGAGGCGGCGGTGCTGGAGGAAGCGCAGGGCGTCACGCTGCGGCTGGCGACCGTGTTCGGCATGTCGCCGCGCATGCGCATCGACCTCCTCGTCAACGACTTCACATGGCGGGCGGTCACCGACCGCGCGGTCGTCATCTTCGAGGGACATTTCAAGCGCAACTACATTCATGTGCGCGACGTGGTGAAGGGTTTCGAGCACGCTCTGGCGAATTTCGAGACGATGCGCGGCCGGCCCTACAATCTGGGCCTGTCCAGCGCCAATCTTTCCAAGCTGGAGCTGTGCGAGCGCATAAGGGCGCACGCGCCGCAATTCGTCTATCTCGAAGCGCCGATCGGCGAAGACCCGGACAAGCGCGATTACATCGTCTCCAATGAGAAGCTGGAACGCACCGGCTGGATGCCGGACTGGAGCCTCGACGACGGAATCGGGGAGCTGATCCGCGGTTACAGGATGATCCGCAACTCCCGCTACGCGAATGTGTAGAGCATCCCGCAGCCGGACGGGATCGCCTAGTGGCCGCAATTGCGTCAGGCAAGGAGCAGCCAATACGCCCGAAGGGCCGATGCTCACCCAAAGAGGGTAGCCCGATCACCGAACGCCCGGTTTGCGCGACGAAACACCCTTGGAAATACTGGTTTTGGCCCGACGGCCATCGTCTGCCGAGCCGATTGCTGAATCTCGAAGCATTGGGGGCATATCCATGATCATCGTCAGAAGTCCCTTGCGGGTGTCCTTCTTCGGCGGCGGCACCGATCATCCGTCATGGTTCAACCGGCCGGAGCCGGGAGCCGTGCTTTCCACCACAATCAACAAATACATCTATGTCCAGCTCCGACGCCTGCCGGCTGTGTTCGATTTCAACTACCGGGTGGCATGGGGCATGCTGGAGGAAGTGCGCTGCATGAACGAAATCCGCCATCCGGTGGTGCGTGAAGTTCTGAAGCACTACGGCGGCGGCGTCGACGACAGCGGCTATGAGGTGATCTACAACGCCGACCTGCCCTCGCAGACGGGCCTCGGCTCCAGTTCCGCCTTCACCGTCTCGCTGCTGCATGCCTATTTCGGCAATCTCGGGCGGCTGAGCCCCAAGCATGTGCTGGCCCGGGAGGCGATTTTCGTGGAGCAGGACCTGCTGAAGGAAACGGTCGGCTGCCAGGACCAGATCGCGGCCGCCCATGGCGGGCTCAACCGCATCGATTTCAGCCCCGGCGGCGACCACAGGGTGCGCCCCGTCAACATCACGCCGGCGCGGCGCGCGCTGCTGGAAGACTCGCTGATGATGTTCTTCACCGGCTTCACCCGCTCCGCCGACGCCATCGAGAAGAAGAAGGTCGCCCGTTTCGACGACCGTGCGCGCGAGTTGCGCGCCATGTACGACATGGTGGCCGAGGGCGAACGCATCCTGACCGATCCGAACTGCCCGCTCACGGAGTTCGGAAGACTGCTGCACCACGCATGGATGGAAAAGCGCAAGCTCGACAGCTCCGTCTCCAACCCGACGATCGACGGTTGGTACGAGGCCGCCTGCAAGGCAGGCGCGCTGGGCGGCAAGCTGCTGGGCGCAGGCGGCGGCGGCTTCCTCTTGATGTTCGTGCCGCCGGAAGCGCGCGCCTCGGTTCTCTCCGCGCTCGCCAACCTGACCTTCGTTCCGTTCAGGATGGAGCATGACGGCACATCGGTGGTTCTCTACAACCCCGACCTGACGTCGAACTACCTGACCTCGGCCGCCAGGGTGTCATAGCCATGAACCTACACGTCGCCAGCATCGAAACGGAAGCCGGCACGGACGGCTTCCTCTGCCGCGCCACCGACAGCATGTGGACGGCCATCGAACGCGCGCTCGACAACGGGTTCGGGCTGGTCTTCGTTACCGGCGGCAATGGCGAGGCCATGGGTCGCCTGACGCTCGGCGATCTGCGCCAAGCCCTGCGCGACGGCGCGCATCTCGGCAACCCCACACTCGGCGAAATCGTCAGGACCGGCGGGCTCGATGAGGCGGATTCGCCCGTTGCGCCGGTGCTGGACGGACGGCGGCGCATCGTCGGCATCGAAAAGCGGGCGGGCGCGGCCTTCCTGCCGGTGGCGGAGCCCGACCTTTCCCATGCGGAACTGCGCAACCTCATGGATGCGTTCCTTTCCACGTGGATTTCCTCGACTGGCGAATACATCACGCGGTTCGAATCGTCCTTCGCCGCGCGCACCGGCATGAGCCACGGCGTCGCCACCTCCAACGGCACGGTTTCCCTTCACCTTGCGCTGGCGGCGCTCGGCATCGGCCCCGGCGACGAGGTGATCGTGCCGGACCTGACCTTCGCGGCCTCCGCCAATGTGGTCATTCACCTGGGCGCGACGCCGGTTCTGGTCGATGTCGATCCTCTGACATGGTGCATTTCGCCCGAAACGATCGAGCGCACTATTACGCCGCGCACGCGGGCGGTGATGCCGGTGCATGTGTTCGGCCGGCCCGCGCCGATGACCGAAATCCGAGAACTCGCGCTACGGCGCGGGCTGTTCGTCATAGAGGATTGCGCGGAGGCCCATGGCGCGAGCTATGACGGCCAGCCGGTCGGGTCATTCTCGGATGTGGCAAGCTTCTCCTTCTTCGCCAACAAGATCGTCACCACCGGAGAGGGCGGCATCTGCGTGACGCGCGACCCCGACCTCGCCCGGCGCATGCGCATGCTGCGCGACCATGGCATGCGCCCGGAGCGCCGCTACTGGCACGAGGAAGCCGGTTACAATTTCCGCATGACCAATCTCCAGGCCTCGATCGGATGCGCCCAGCTCGACCGTATGGACGGGTTCCTGGAGATGCGCCGCAAGGTGCATGAGGGCTATGAGGCGGCGCTCGGCGACCTGCCGGGCATCGCCTTCCCGCCACCCATGCCGCCAAGGCATGAACCGGTGACATGGTTTTCCTGCGCTCTGGCGCCGGCGGAAACGAGGCCGAAGCTCATTCAGGCCTGCAAGCAGGCGAATATCGACCTGCGGCCATTCTTCCACGGCCTTTCCTCGATGCCGGCCTATCGGCGCTACGCCCGGAAATGTCCGGAGAGCGCGCGGCTTTCAGCCTGCGGCATCAACCTGCCGACCTCGCGCAAGGTGGACGCACAGACAACCGCCCGTATCGCCGAAATCTTTGCAGGCGTGCTCAAGGAGAGCGAAAACTAGAGCGAGACGGATGATCGCACGGCTCTGCATGGCTCTGGCCGGCCTGCTCGGCGTCACCGCCGCGTGGAGCGCCGATCTTCAATGGGGCGTGAACGGCCATCCCTTCACCGCCTATCCCGACATCTCGTACGAGCAGCAGCTCGACTATGTGCGCGATCTCGGCATGACCTCCTACAGGGTTAACATTTCCAGCCTCGATCATATGGCCGGTCTCGCCGCGCTGGTGGAACAGGCCAAGGCGCGCGGCATCGACATCCTCCCGGTGATCACGCCCGATCTCGACCTCGACGTCGAGACCGCCGGCGATCTCTACGCCAAATCCTACGCCATGGCGATGACACTCGTCTCACGATTCAGGAACGACATTCGCGTGTGGGAACTTGGCAACGAGATGGAAATCCATGCGCTGATCACCGCATGCGAAATGCGGGACGACGGCAGCCAGTACGACTGTTCCTGGGGACCGGCCGGAGGCGACGATCCTTCGCATTATTTCACGCCGCGATGGAGACAAGTGAGCGCCGTGCTGCGCGGCCTTTCCGACGGAGCCGAAGCGGCCGATCCGGATATCCGCAAGGCGATGGGAACCGCCGGCTGGGGGCACACCGGGGCCTTCGCGCGCATGAAGGCAGATGGCGTCGACTGGGACATTTCTGTCTGGCACCACTATGGCGACGATCTGAAGCGGCCGCTCGACTATCTCAAGATGCTCGGCAAGCCCATCTGGATCACCGAGTTCAACCGCTCCAGCGAAAAGGGCGAGCAGAACCAGGCTGACGGGCTGCTGGACATGATGCGCCAGTTGCGCGACATGCATGCCGAATACCGCATCGAGGCCGCCCATATCTACGAATTGCTTGACGAGCCCTATTGGCGCCCGAGCTTCGAGTCGGTGATGGGTCTTGTGCGCCTGCGCGAGACCGAAGAAGGCAAATGGACGACCGACGGCGTCAAGCTGGCCTACAGCGTGGCCAAGGGGTTCATCGCAGCAGGCGGCAGCGCCGCGCTTCCGAAGCCTGCGGCGCCTCTTTCCGACCCGCCTGATCCGCATGCCCGTTGTGACCACAACGCGCTCGATGCGTCCGTGGTCAACCACGCCAATCAGGTGGCCTATCTCTATTGCCTCGCCCTGCATCGGCTGCCGGGCCCCGCCGAGCAATGGCGCGATTCGCTGGCGATAAAGCACGGTCAAAGCACAACCGAAACGCTGGCGGCGCTTATGGACAGGTTCGAATTCCGGCAGGCGCATCCGGTCGAGCGCATGAGCAGCGCGGACTACATAAAGGGCATATATCTGCTGCTGCTTGGCCGCGAACCCGATGGCGGGGGCTTGTCGAATTATCTCGCCCGGCTCAATCGCCGCGAACTGGCATCGCCACAGCTGGCGCTGGAAATCATCCGCTCCGACGAATTCCGCAGAGCCCATCCGCTGCTGTTCGCCGAGGTCAAGGCGCAACCTTAAGCCCGCATGGCCGGCAGGGAGGCCATCGCCTGCAAGATCTCCCGATCGAACCTCGCCTCCGAAAAGCGTTCGGCGTTGAAATGGCAGGCGAGCGGCGCGACGCTCGCCTCATTGGCCTCGAAATGGTCGATCGCATCGGCGAGGCTTTTAGCGTCCTGGCGTGTGAACAGCACCCCGGTCGGCTCGCACGCCTGCCCGAGCGGCCTGACGATATCCGCGGCCCCTCCCCGGCCGAAGGCGATCAGCGGCGTTCCGCAGAACTGCGCCTCGGCCAGCGTGATGCCGAAATCCTCGCAACCGGCGAACACCATCGCGCGGGCGTGGGCGATATGGGTCACATAGTCCTTGCGCGGCAGGTGGCCGGTGAAGCTGATATTGGGACCGGCCCGCGATCTCAGATGCTTCGACTGCGCCTCGTCGCCCACCACCACGAGACGCCGCGAAGGCATATTAGTGAAGGCGTCGATAACGACGTCCAGCCGCTTGTAGGGCGCATGGAAGGCGGCGGTGACGTAGTAGTCCTCCTTGACGGGCACATAGTACAGCTCGCCCGTCGGCACCGGCGGATGGACCACCATAGCGTCGCGTCCATAGATGCGCCTGATGCGCGAGCGCACATAGCTCGAATTGGCCAGCATGAGGTCCGGCCCATGGGCGGTGCGCATGTCCCACATGCGCAGCTTGTGCAGCAGATAGCGGAAGGCGAGGCCCTTCGGTCCGAAGCCGAACCGTCCTTGCTGAAGGTAGGAAAACTGCTCGTCCCACGCATAGCGGATGGGGCTGTGCACATAACACAGATGCGGCTGGTCGGGCCGTGTCAGCACCCCTCTGGAGAAGGCCGCCGAAGACGATATGACCGCATCGTAACCGGTGACGTCGAACTGCTCGATCAGGAACGGACAGAGGAAGAACAGCGCGCGGTGATACTTGCGCACCAGCGGCAACCGGTTGGCGACCGATGTGTGGAAGGTCACGTCAGGAAAATATTCCTCCTTCACCTCGCGGGGAAGGAAGTCGAACAGGGTGAAGACCTCCGCGTTGGGAAACACGTTGCACAAGCGCGCCAGCACACGCTCGCCGCCGCGAAAGTTTGGGCACCAGTCGTGGACCACGGCGATGCGCGCATGGCGGTCCACCGAGGGTACGGGAAGTTCGCCGGCGGCGCGCCCGCCCCATTCTGCGTCGAGACGCGCAACGCGCGCCCACTCGGTCTGGCGTGCCTGATGCATGTCGGAAACCCACCCCATTTGCGGCCCCCTTTCCGCCAGAGGGCATGAGCCGAGTTTCTTACGCGGCGAGGTGCAGGAACAAGCTGGTCTAATGGTGTGAAGGGGGAAGCATGGCGACGCCGACACCGCCCAAAGGTGTAAAGCCGCTACCACCATGGAGCTACAATCGCCGCAACCGACGCCTTATTAGCAGGCTGCTTCCCGATCCTCCGACACTTAGGATCACCAATGGCGGCCGCTCTCTGCGATCGGCGGCAACGATGGGGCAAGGGGAAGCAGACAATGGCATTTTCACACGCAGTGATCATCCCGACCTACGGACGCCGGGAAGTTCTGGCCCGCCTGCTCGTGTGGCTGGGCAAGCAGACGAAACTGCCGGACGAGGTCATCCTCTCGACGACGGACGAGACCCAGCTTCCCGACGTCGGGACGCGCTTTCCTGTCAGCACGGTGTTCGGCGTCAAATGTGTTTCGGCGCAGCGCAATCGCGGGCTGGAGAAAGCGCTCGGCCGCTTCGACGTGATCACCTATCTCGATGACGATCTGATCCCCGCGACGGACTATCTGGAGCGCGCCGGCCGCGCGCTGGCGCAGAACCCCGACTGGGCGGTCGTCATGGGCAACATCATATGGGATGGCGCGACGACCGGGGAAATTTCATGGGCGGACGGGGTGGAGACGCTGCGCACGGCGGAAGCCTGCGGCAGAATCGATCCTCGGGTGTTCGACCAGGTGGGCGCCCAGGGCGGCAACATGACGATCCGCACCGCCATGATCGGCGACCTGCGCTTCGACGAGCGGCTGGCTCTCTATAGCTGGCAGGAAGACATAGACTTCACCACCCAGTTGGGGCGGCGCGGCAGGATTGTTTGCCTGCCGGCGATCCGCAGCGTGCATCTCGCCGTGAGAGGCGGGCGCACCAGCGGCATACGTTTCGGCTATTCGCAGGTCGCGAATCCAATCTACCTGCTGCGCAAGGGAACCATGCCCACCGATTTCGCAATGAAGCTGATCGCCCGCAACATCGTCGCCAATGTCGTGCGCAGCATTCGGCCGGAAATCCACATCGACAGGCGCGGTCGCCTGCGCGGAAACCTTATCGCCCTCGGCCATCTGCTGAAAGGGCGTGTCGAACCGGAATACATCCTCGAAATCTAGCGATTGGAACAGGACAATGCGCTTCAATCCAATCATCTCATCCCGCCCCGGCATTATCCTGTCGGTCTGCCTGGCCTCGGCCACGCTTCTGCTTGGTCCTGCGCCGGCCTATAGCGAAGACTACCGACTGGGTGCGCAGGACAAGATCAGAATCAAGGTCTTCGAGTGGCGCGCATCGCGCGACACCGTCTTCGAGTGGACAGCGCTCAACGACGTGTTCATCGTCAGTTCCTCAGGCTCGCTCTCGCTGCCGCTGGCAGGCGAGGTCGACGCCGCCGGGCGCACCACCGCCGAGCTGGCCAGCGCCATAAGCGAAAGCCTGGTGCGCAACATGGGGCTCGGCCGCAAGCCCGACACGGCCGTTGAAGTGGTGCAGTACCGCCCCTTCTACATTCTGGGGCAGGTCACCCAGTCAGGCGAATTCGCCTATCGCCCCGGCCTCAACGTAATGCAGGCGCTGGGCATCGCCGGAGGCATACGGGTTCGCGAGGAGCGCATGGATCGCTACGAGCGCGAAATCATCCAGGGTCAGGGCGAAGCGAAGCTGATCGGACTCAACAAGATCAACCTGCTGGCGCGCAAGGCGCGGCTCGAAGCGGAGCTGGCGCAGGCGAAGGCCATCGACTTTCCGACGCAACTCGCCGCGTTTCGCGATGACGGCGAGGTCGCCCTGTTGATGAGGCAGGAGGAGTCGATCTTCAAGGCGCGCAAGGAAGGCATCGAGACGCAGATGCTTGCCCTGAGCAACCTGCGCGATTTCCTTGAGAAGGAAGTGAGCTCGCTCGGGGCGCAGCTTGTGTTTCTCGACAAGCAGGTGGAGCTCGTCCAGAAAGAGCTTGGCAGCGTTTCCTCACTGGTGGAACGCGGACTTGCCGCCGCCCCGCGCGAACTCTCGCTCGAACGCGCGCTGGCGCAGGTGCAAAGCGAACGGCTGGCTGCCGAAACCAGCCTGCTGCGCAGCCGGCAGGAAATCAGCCGGACCGAAATCCAGATCATCGAATTGAAGGACACCCGCCGCAACGAGGTCACCAACGCGCTGCGCGATACGCAGATCGAGCTGGACGCGCTCGACCGCAGGGCCGAGACCACGGCGCGCCTGATCTTCGAATCGGAACTGGCCGCCCCAAGGCTGATGGCGCGCCGCGCCAGCATGGAACAGGCGGAACCGCTCTATACGATCTACAGGCCGGCGCCCGACGGAACCGTATCCGAAATCGCGGCGACCATGGCGAGCCCTGTACTGCCGGGCGACACGGTGAAGGTCGAAATCCCGATGCCGCCGGAATATCTGAAAGCGATCGGCAGCCTGCCGGATGCGCCCGAAACCGCCATCAGCCCGACGTCAATGGCCGTGGGCTCCGCCGACATCGCCGGCAGCAACTCCACGGCCCGGTAGAACGGTTCCTATCCGGATACCGGAAACGGCGGACCGGATCGATCGATCGCAAGTCCGCGTGGCGGCGCTGCCGCCCATATCCTCGCGGAGCAGGCCATCACCACGGCCAGCGGAACGAAGAACCCCATTCCCGGATCGGCAAGGCCGCCGGCGAGCGAGGCCGCCAGCAGCACGGCCAGCGCGCTCGCCCGCGCGCTCGCCATGATCGCATCGGCCTCGGCGTCGAAAGGTTGACGCGAACGGCCCCGCGGCCATACGAGCGCCGCCAGCAGCATCGCGATCAGGGTCGCCCCCACCACGCCAAGCTGTGAAAGCACCGCGATCGGCCAGCTCGAGGCGCGCGAGCTTCCCAGGCCGATGCCGAGCCCGTTGGTGTCGAAGAAAGCCTGCAGGCTCTTGTAATTCCAGTAGGCGCGCTCCTGCCCGGAAGCCGAGGACATTTTGTGGGTCACCATCTGGTCGATGAGCCGCACCAGAGGTTCGAAGAACTGCGCATTGTAGAGGCTCACGGCCATCACCACGAGGCACAGCAGCGCCATCAGCACCACCAGCAGCACATCCTGGAGGTTGGGCTTCGCCGAGACCAGCGAGCGAGCCAGGGACAACGCTACGGGAACGCCAAGCAATGCGAGCCCGACATAGGCCGTCGTCGAGGTGGACAGGAGAAGCAGCAGGAAAAGCGCCGCCGCGATCGCCGCCGCGAAACGGGAGTTTGTCCTGCGCCAGTAAGTGTAGCTGAAGGCCAGTCCGGCCAGCGACACCGCGCCGAAGGTTGAAGCCTCCGAATAGGAACCCGCGATCCGCCAGAAACCGCCCTCCATGGTGAGCGTGAGCATCGCATAGCTGGCGGTGCGGATCGGGGCCAGCACATCCCCCGCCCCCGCCATCTTCCCGGCGAGGTCCAGCATGCCCATGGCCGTATGCAACCCGAACCAGAGGAAGAACCCCCGCTTCACGTCGAGGAGCGTCTCCCGGCGACGCAACAGCAGGCAAAGCGCAACGAAGACAAGAATGCCAAGCGTGAAATATGCGGTCTGGGTGACGTTTGCGGAGGACGGGCCGAGCGCGGTTTCGTAAACGCCCCGGCTGGTGCGCGATGCGATGAAGACGCTGGTCTGCCCCGCAAACAGCCTTGGAAACAGCACCGCCCCGATCAGCGCGTGGAACATCAGCACCACGATGACGGAGGCTGCGCCTATGCGGCTGAAAACCGCCGCCAGGTCACGCCAGATGCCCTTGCGCGCCACGGCTGTCGTCAGGAGCAGCGCGGCAAATACCGTGTAGATCTGGGGCGAAGATCCACCGAGCGAGCTCAGCGTTCCGATAGCCGTGGCCCCGAAGGCGAGCGATGCCATGAAGGCCACGATCATCGACCACCGCATAAGGCGCACGAAAAGGATGATCACCGCGCAAACGATAATGCCTGCGATCGAGGGCTGCATCGCCTTCAATCCGGCCAGGCCGCAATGCGGCAGGGGCTGACAGTGTGCGTAGCGTTAAAACTCGCTTCATACACGGGGCCTAATCTCGGTTTTTCTGAAGCAGGTGGGTCAGGGCGCAGATGCAACAGGAAGGAGGGTCGCGTGACCCTGGCACTCATAGCAGTCTGCGCGGCCGGACTCTTCATCGGCGCGCGTTTTCTCGCGCCCGCAATCCTTCTCGCGACGCTCGTCGTCGTGATGATGTCGATCCTGACCGGCGTCTTCCTCGGATCGCCCCTCAAGCTCATCCTCCTCAGAACCTTTTACCTGATCATAGCCTTGCAGGGATGCTACCTGATCGGCCTCGGCCTCACGGCGCTCGCCCCTCGCGGAAAATCCGCCAAACCGGAGGCCAGCTTCAGGAAGCGCGATCGAACTTCGTCACCGCGCCGACCGTCCGGATGAGGATCAGCAAGTCCGTGCGCATCGACCAGTTGCGCACATATTGCGCATCCAGCATCACGCGCCCGGCATAGTCCACCGAGTCACGTCCGGTGACCTGCCACAAGCCGGTGAGACCGGGCCTTGTGCGAAGATAATCCTTGGCGACGGGGCCGTAACGACGAAGTTCCTCGGCGACGATCGGGCGCGGTCCAACGCAGCTCATTTCGCCGCGCAGGATATTGAACAATTGCGGCAGTTCATCGAGGCTCGACTTGCGCAGCAGGCTGCCCAGCACCGTAAGGCGCGGATCGTGCTTCAGCTTGCGCGCCTTACTCCATTCCTCGGCCGCATGCGGATCGGAGGCCAGATGCGCCTGCAGGCGCTCCTCGGCGTCGGCCACCATGGTGCGGAACTTGTAGCAGCGAAACGTTCTTCCATTGAAGCCGATCCGCTGATGGGAGAACACGGCAGGCCCTTTACTGGTCAACTTGATGAGCAGGGCGACCACCAGCATCAGCGGCAACGCCAGCACCAGCGCCGTGACTGCGACAGCCCCGTCGAGGGCGCGCTTGGCCCTGCCTCCGAGCGGATGCGGCCAGACATGAACGAAGCCGCTCGATGCAGCGGCCGGTATGGAAACCGCCGCGTCCTGCACCTCACCGGACCGGCGCCGCTGGAAACCCGAAGTCGAAACGCGTCCGCGGTCCAGGAACGACCGCCCGCGCCCAGGAAGCGCGCTGCTTCCGGCGTAGTATCTCTCTCTGATCGACATGCCAAGGACGCCCCTTTGCCGCCCGCCTTTGCCTGCTTGTTGTTATCCACGCAGGATGTCGAAAGGGGTCATTCACCCGCAAGCGGCTCAATAGTGGTAGCGTCGTGACGAGGGTGGCTTGTGGATTACGACAAAATGCTGGCTTGGCTGTCCGGCCGGTTGTGCAAATGCCTCGCTGTCAGCGCCCTTTGGCGACATCGCTCACCTCACGCCACAGCGCGTCAGCCGTCCCTGCCCATGTGTAGCGGGCCGCCATCGCCTGCCCCCGCGCCACCATTTGCGAGCGAAAGCGCGGATCGCGCTCGAAATGGAGGATCGCTTGCGCCCATTCATCGGGCGAGTCCGCGTCGGCGTAGACCACGTCGCCCCCCAGCACTTCCGGCATGCTGCCCAGCGCGCAGGTGATGACGGGCGAGCCGGAGTTGAGCGCTTCGAGCTGGGTCATCGCAAACCCCTCGGTTCGGGCAGGCTGAACGAACACCAGCGCATGCTGGTAGAGCGCACGCAAATCGGCGTCGCTGACATCGGAGACGACGACGAGCCTGTCGCCAACCTCCTGCACGGAGCCGACAGCCTTGCGCAGATCGGCCCGCGCAATGACAGCCAGCTTGAGAGAGCTTACGCCCATACGGGCGAAGGCGCGGTAGATCACGTCGACATTCTTGTAGGGAAAAGCGCTGCCCAGCATCAACACATATCCATGAGGCTGGAGGCCGAACCTTGCGAGCACGGAATTGTCCGGCGCAACCCGCAGAATATGGTCCGCGCCGTTGTGGATGACGGCGATCTTCGATGCCGGGGCGATGGCGAAGCGCTGGAGCATGCGGCTCGAAAAATCCGAAACAGTGACCACCCGGCGCGACATGCGCCCGGCAAGCCGCATCAGCGGCCGGTGGGTGCGCAATTCCCCTGCCGGATAGGATTGCGGATAAAGAAACATCTGCGCATCGTGCAGATAGGTAACCGCGCGTGGATGATATAATGGTGCGACATTGGCGAAATTCACCAGCGTCCCCTTCCATGCCATCAGGCCCAGGTCGACCGGCTCCCAGAACTTGCCGCCCAGTATGTTCCTGCGACGGATCGGAATTGCCTTGAGGGGCAGGGCGCGCGCGGCGTTGCCCGGACACAGCACCTCGATCGACATGCCCGAAAAGCGCGCGTCGCCGGCCAGCATCGCCGCATCCCAGCAGGCCAGGACCTCCTCGGCGACCCGCGAAGTCCCGGTGATTGGCCCGCGCAGGAAACGGCCGTTGACATAGACCGTGCGGGATTTGCCACCCTCATCCATTTCATCGCCCCCCAGCGGTTGCCGGCATCCATATCGGGATCATCCGGAAACGGTAGGCCATTGCCTCACGATCCGTTTGACTCGTCAATGATTTCGGATTGAGATTCTGCCGACACTGCTCGGGAACTTGACGCCTCGGGAGGCATGAGTGGAGAAGCGGAATCTCGCTATCTTCTTCTTCGCAGGCTGTTTCAGCACCGTGACCGACGGTTGCCATGTGCGTGCCTGCCAGGACCTTGAGATGCTGCTTGCCCTTGGCTGGCGCGTGGCCGTCTATTCCTATCGCAACCATCACCAATGGCCCTGGAGCGCGAAGGGGATCGAAACCTTCCGCGACCGCTTCCCCGGCGTCGAACTCGTGCTCGACGACTGGAACTGGAAACTGGCCTTCCTCCAGAAGCTCAAGGGCGTCATCGCCTATTTCGGCGGCTGGCCGGCCACTCGGGCCCTTCGCACATGGTTGCCGTTGCTCACGCCGGAGTTCGACCGGCTGCAACGCGATCCCGACCTGAAGCTGGCGCTGGTAAGCTACCCGTGGGGCATATCCCACCTCAACGGGTCCCCCGGGCCGCGCATGATCGTCGACACCCATGATCTTGCGGCGCTGGAGCTGATCGGCGACACTCCGGCCGGGCAGCCGAGCACACGCTCCATGCTCACCCTCAAACGCGAGCTTTTCTACCTCGGGCAGGCCGACGAGATCTGGTCGATTTCCTACAGCGAAGGACAGTTTCTGAAATCGCTCCTGGAGCGCGAGCGCGTGCGCATCGTGCCGCCGGCGTTGCGGAGCTGGGACGTGGCTGCGGCGACGGACACGACGTCTGTCTACGATCTCGTTTTCGTCGGCTCCAACAATCGCTGGAACGGGGACGCCATCAGCAATTTCCTGAACGCCTATGGCGGGTGGAACCTGCCGTTGAAGATCGCCATCGCGGGCAGCGTGTGCCGCGACACGCGGCTCGTGGCGGGAAACGGCGTCGAACTGCTCGGTTTCGTCGATGATCTTGCCTCCCTCTATGCAAAAGCCCGCGCCGCGATCTGTCCCGTTGAAGGAACGGGCACCAAGATCAAGCTCATCGAGGCGCTTTCGGCGGGACGCCCCGTCTTTGCCGCCCCCGGCGCCCTGACCGGCCTGCTGCCCGGCCACGAGGACTGTGTTCTTCCGCTCGACCGCCAGAGCATCGTGACACTTCTCGGCAATCCTGCCGCACTTTCGTCGGCGCGGGAGGCGGCGCGACGCTACGCCAGGGCCTACAGCTTCGAGCGCGTGGTCGCTGAAACCAGCGAAGGCCTGGCCGGCGAACGGGTAGCCGCGATCGGAATCCCGTCCGTCCGGGCCATCAGTTCCAGATAGCGTTTCGCCGTCTCGTCCCAGCTGAATTTTTCGGCCTGCCTGCGGCCGCGCACGATCATCATGCGCCGCAGCGCAGCATCGCCGGCCAGTTGCATGAAGCGATCAAACCAGATGTCGGCGCGGTCCGGCGGCGCGTAGAGGACGGCGTCACCGCCGATCTCGGGAAGGCTGGCGCGGTCGGACGCCACCACAGGGCACCCCCTGACCATCGCCTCAAGCATAGGCAGACCGAACCCTTCGACGAGGGAGGGAAAGGCGAGGCACAGGCTGTCGCCGAGCAGCGCGGCGAGTTCGTCGTCACCAATCCTGCCCAGCCAGCCGATGTTAGCGCCCGCCTGCTCCTCCCGCTTGCCGAAAACACGCCCGTCCGAAAGCCCGACCACGACGACCCGCAAGCCCGCCGCCGCAAGACGGTCGCCCATGCCAAGAACGATGTTGATGTTCTTGTGAGGAGCGCGGCTGCCCAGAAGCACGATGGTGCCGGCGCTGGCGGTTGAATGCGTGCGTATCGAATGGCGCGGCGTCCAGCGTAGCGCATGCTCGTAGCCGTCAGGCGCAATGGTGATCTTGTCTGCCTCACACAGGCCATGGCGCACCAGTTGTCCGGCCGAATAGCCCGATACCGTGGTGACGTGCCGGACCCTTCTGGCGAGCGCCGGGATCAGCGTGCGGTAGAGCAGGCGGAACGGCAGCGAATAGCTTTGCGGACAGGCGCGCGTGTTGAGGTCGTGTATGCACAGGATCTGCCTGGCCGTCACCAGCGGCCCGCTGTTGCACAGGCTGATCAGACCTCCCCTGACACCGAAGGGCAGGACGGCCTGTTCCCACCCATGCCCCCCGAAATCGCCGATGACGCGAGTGCGGATCGCCGCCAGCGCAAGCTCATCCCTGCGGTCCGGCGGCGTCAGAAGTTCGACCGTCAGGTTACGCGCCAGAGGGTCGCCGGCAGCGATGCGGGCATCGAGCGCCGCCACGACCTCGCGCGCATAGCGCTGCACGCCGGTGACCGGCTGTGCAAGGAACCGGCCGTTGATCGCCCAATGCCGCGCGCCTTTAGTCATGCGGGTCGAAACGGCGGCCGGCCGACGGAGGATGAGCGGCGCATGCGCAGTCTGGGAAAGCGACGCCTGTGCGCCAGCAAAACACCCAGTATGGGGGCGTTGGCGATGCGAAGGGTGCGGGCAAGATCGGCCAGCGAATCGAGCGGCGTTCCGCCGCGTTCGGCCACCACCATGACGCCATCGAGAAGCGGGCAGACCAGCAGCCCATCGGCCCCCTGCTCATAAGCGGGCAGATCCACCACGATCACCTTGTAACGATCCAGCGTCTTGAGCAGGTCCTGCATGTTGACAGGCAGCGCGAGGCTTGCCGCGCCGCGTTCCTCATTCGGCATGAAGTCGAAACCCGCGGGGGAGACGGTCCGGATTGCGGCCGTGGCGGCGTGAGCGCCAGCAGCTTCCTGTTTCGTGTCGATGCGCGAAAGCGAGCCCTGCACCGCTCTTGTCAGCGTCGATTGGGAATCCAGATCGATCAGCAGCGTCGGCATTCCCGATGCCGCGTGAAGTGCGGCAAGATTGCCGGCCACCGCGCTTTTCACCCGGCCTGGCAATGCGGCGGTCACTCCGATGCAAAGCCTCGTCTTGCCGGTATCGGCCAGGCTGATAACGGCCCTCGCCCCCCTCAGGCTTGTGCTGAACGGGGAATGGGGGTGGCGGATCACCTCTTCGCAGAGGCCGGCAGCCTTGTGCAAGCCGGAATACGGCAACTCGCCCGTACACACGAGGCCCAGCTCCTCGCCGATCTGGCGGGGCGTGTGCAAGGTCCGGTCCAGACTGTGGCGGACGAAGGCGACGCCGACACCCAGCATCAGACCGGCGAAAGCGCCGAAGATCAGGGTGAGCCGCTTGCGGGGATGGCTCTGCACGGTCGGCTGCACCGCCGGGGTGATGACGCGCGAGTTGGCGATGAGGAAGGGTTGCTGGTTCACCGCGCTGGTATAGGCGGCAAGGAGGCTCTCATACATCTTGCGATAGGTTTCGGCCGCGACTTCGAGCTGCTCCAGCGTGGGTGCGTCGGCGCGCGCGGCGTCGGCTGCCGCCTCCTCGGGCCTGTCCACGCGATAATCATAGGTGGCGCGGAACTCCTGCGCGATCTGCGTCGCCTTGTTCATCTGCGCGCCGGCCTCGTCGATGCGTTTTTCCAGCCACGCGACGCCCTCACGCGCTGAAACCGCCCGATTTTCCATCTGTTCGCGCACAAAGGCGTCCGCCGTGGCGTTGGCGATGCGCGCGGCCAGCGCCGGGTTCGGCGACTTGAAATGGATGTCGATCGCATAGGAGACACCCACCCGCTGGACATCGAGATTGCCGGCGAAAACCTCGGCCGCCTTCTGTTCGGGCGTCAAACCGTCGTCCGACGCACCGTCGGACCTTGCCGTGTCGGGGATATAAGGGGCGCCCGTTATCAGCGAGCGCAGCTTTTCCAGCCTCTCCCGCAGACGCAACCCACCCGCATCCACAAAGGCAGGATTGTGCGCAAGATCGAGCTCGTCGATCACCATCATGGCGATCTTCTGCGAACGCAGCAGCGCGAGCTGGCTTTCGATCTGGGCGGTGTCGAGAGACAGATGCACCTCGATCATCTGCTGCTGCATGAACTGGGGCAGCTTCGGCTCGATCAGGATCTGCGTGCGGGCCGTGAATATCGGGACGGAGGTGGCCAGATAAAGGCTCGCTCCCGCAATGCCGACCAGCGCGCAGACCAGAATGGATATGATGTACCTGCTGAAAAAGGACAGGATGTCCGACAGGTTGACGAACTCGTTGGAACCGCCGCCGCCTCGCCAGTCGGCTCTGGCTGCCGCCGCTGCCCATTGCCGCTCCAGCATGGCTTCGTCCCCCTGATTGCAGCTGCCCTTCGATTGCAAGCCTAACGCCGTGTCAGCGACGCGAAAACACGACCAATCGAGGTAGGCGAAAACCCCTGCCCGACATCAGGATCAGGCGATCTCCCGAAGTACGGCTTCCCGAAGCGGGGGGCGTGGGGTCTCTTCGACCTCTTCCTCCGCCTCGCCCGCAACGGGCAACGGGTGGACGAGCGCGACTTCGGTCTTGTCGAGATATTGCATCAGCGCCGTCACCAGATGGTAGAAGATGCTGGCCGGCACTTCGCTGGCCACCGCCCTGCCCCGTTCATCGATACGATCAATCCAGAATCCTGTCGGGGCCGGGTCGATATGCCAGCGGAACAGCCGCCCGACGCGGGCCTCGATCTCCGGCTTCAGGTCCGGCCCGTCGGCGCGGTCGAGCGCGATCGCAGCCTTGATGGCTTCCGATTGCGGCCAGCTTCGAGAGATCAGGTCGAGCGGCAGTCCATCGCGCGATACCGCGCCATAGGCGAGGCCGGTGGCGCGGTTGTGCCCATTGGCCACCGCCGAGGCGTAAAGCTTGCGCGCATAGGGAACGAGGTCCGACTGCTTGCTGCGGGCCGCGAAATCGACCAGCAGCGAGGCCCATTCGAAATGATGGCCAGGCTCGGTCCACAGGCCCTGCCCGCCTTGCGCCGGTTTCCATTCATTGTCGAAATACTCGCCAAGCGTCCAGCTTTCGGCGTCGAAGAAATGCGTCCTGAACAGGTCGACGATGCGCGCGGCGCGGCGCAGATAGCTGCGCTCGCCGGTGACTTCGTGCCAGGCGAGGAACGCTTCCAGCAGATGCATATGCGGGTTGGAGCGCCGGATTTCGGTGCCGTCACAGGTTTCGAGGAACCCCGTCAGCCGCTCGTCCTCGAGGTAGGCTTCGACGAAGGCCATGGCTTCCTGACCCCGCGCCAGCGCATCCTTGTTGCCGGCGCGGTGCGCATAGGCCAGCGCCAGAAGCACACAGGCATGGTCATAGGCGTCCTCGCACGGATCAGCGATGGAGCCGTCGACATTGAGCGTGCGCGCCCAGCCGCCGCGTTCCGTGCGCCCCTTCTCCATGAAGGCGATACCATGCGCGATCAGTTCGTCCGCCGGCCCGTTCCAGCCACGCAGCCTTGCGACAGAATAGGCATAGACCTGCCGCGCCATGGTGCGCATGCGTTTCGGCTTGCACAGCGGCGTGCCGTCGAAGGCGAAAGCCTCGTGGAAGCCGCCATGGCGCTCGTCCACGCCGGCCGTCGACCAGCGCGGCAGCGTTTCCTCGAACAGCCAGTGGGCGACGCGCTCGCGCCACGCGCCGGGCAGCACCACGCGATCATGGGCGGGCGTGAACTTCACCTCCAGCCGGCCCCATTTCTCAAGCTGCTCCACCACGTGCCTGACGTTCTGACTCTCGGCGACGGGAGCCACGAATGTGGCGTCGTCGGTGGCCACGACCGCCACGTCCCTAAGCCCCACGACCGACAGGAGTCTTCCATTGCTGCGAAGATAGGAGCGTTCGCAATCGATGGCGACGACATCGCCGACCACCACATTGCCGCGCTCGTCTGTGCGGCTGGCCTCCAGCAGCGACTGCCACGATCCCAGATCGCTCCAGCGGAAGCTCGCCTGCACCATGGCGATGTTGCACAGATGCTCCATGATGGCGTAGTCGACCGAGATGGAGGGGATCGACGCGTAAGCGTCGAGCGGCAGCCAGACGCCCGACAGATCGCGCACGGCGCTGTCCAGCGCCCGTTCGGCGTGAAGCCAGATATCGCGATGGTGGCGAAGGAAGGCCGCGCGAATGACGCTTGCCCTGAACAGAAAAATGCCGGTGTTCCAGAAGAAATCCGATGTCGCCACATAGCTGCTGGCCGTTTCGGCGTCCGGCTTCTCGACGAAACGGACCACACGGCGCACGCCCGGACAATCGAAACCGTTCCCTGCCCGATCCTGCCCGGCAAACGCCTCGCCTGCCTCGATATAGCCGTAGCCGGTCTCCGGACGCGTCGGCTTCATTCCAAACACCACCACCTGCCCGGCCTGAGCTGCGGGAACGCCGGCCTCGACGCTCTCCCAGAAGTCACGGTCTGTGGAAATGACGTGATCGGACGGCACGATGAGCACGATGCCGTCGCCGTGGCTGTTGATGGTGTGCAGCGCGGCAACCGCCACCGCAGCCGCCGTGTTGCGGCCCACAGGCTCGAAAATGGCGCCACCGCCGCTGAAATCCAGCCCGGCGAGGTCGGTGCGGATGCGCGCCGCATTACGCTCGGCCGCGATGACGTGAACGGGCGTGTCCCCGGCCTCTCGCGCCTTCAGCCGCCGCACCGTCTTGACCAGCATGGAGCCGTCGCCCGACAGATCGTGGAACTGCTTGGGGTTGTCTTCCCGTGAAAGAGGCCACAGACGCGACCCTACTCCACCGCTCATCACAAAACACGAAATCCGCCCGGTCATGACCAGCTCCCCCTGTAATGCGCCTGTTTGTAATCCGCCTGCTTGCGTGAGCTCGCACCCGCCCCGTGCCAGTTCGTCCGAAGAGCAGAGAACCGGGTTCAGGGCCGGACCATAGGCGATGTTCGAGAGAAGGCCGGTTAACCTGGATTAGCGGTTCCCAGAAGGTGTTAACCCGTCCGACGGAAGGCTTATCGGGCGATACGGCAGGAGGGATTGACGCCGCTTGGCGGCACGGTCGAGGTTGCGCAAGAGAGCAGATTCCGCCTGAACGGGCAGTTGCCTGCCTCAGGCGGCGCGGCGCTCGCCCCGACCTTCGGAAGAGGCGTCTCCATCAGCGGCGGCCAGCCGGACGAAAGCCTTGATCGGCAGGTGATCCGAAGCGATACGCGCCAGAGGGGTGTCATGGACCATGACCGGGGAGACGATGTCCGAGCGATTGGCGATGATGCGGTCGAGCGCCAGCAGGGGCAGCCGCGATGGGAAGCTCGGCACCGCCGTCGGCAGGGGGCCGAAGGCTTCCTCGAACAGGGCGAGCGCCGAACGGTCGTTGAGACGCCACTCATTGAGGTCGCCCATCAGCAGCGTCGGCGTTTCGGAGCTGGCGCTCATGATGTCGAGGATGACACGCGCCTGCATCGCGCGTGAACGGCGCAAAAGGCCGAAATGCGCGGCCACGATCCTGATGCTGCCGCCGGCTTCCAGATCGATCTCCGTCATGATTGCGCCGCGCGGCTCCAGGCCGGGCAGCCTGAACTGATGCACGTCACGCACCATGCCGCGCCTGAACAGCACGACATTGCCGTGCCAGCCATGCGCCTTGGCCTTGCCGAAGACCGGCACAAGGGTGAGACCCGCCTCACGCTCCAGGCGCGCAAGATCAAGCAGCCCTTCCCTGTTGCCGAAGCGCTTGTCGGCCTCCTGCAGGGCGATCACGTCCGCGCCGATCTCATGGATGACCCGGCTCGTGCGCTCGGGATCGAAGCGGCCGTCGGTGCCCACGCATTTGTGCACATTGTAGGAAGCGACGACCACGCCTGGCTCGCCGCCATGCTCCACGGCGGGCACATGTCCGGGATGCTCCCGACGCATGCGAAGCCGCTCCATAATGCTGGCCGGAAGCCCGGTGCCGAACTTTTGCATTGTTCCTTGCCGTCTCCCTGCTGCTGGCGCGGACCGGTTTATGATGCGAGTCGGGACTGTTCACTAAATTAGGAAAGCGCGAATCGCGATGCAACGCCCGATGTGCATGAAACTGTTTTCCGTCAAAGATAGGGCGAACCAAGCCAGAGAATACGGTCCACCAGACGCACCGGGAACGGACGCGCGCGCAATTCGGCCAGTGTAACCGGCGTCGCCTTGTCGATGACGGCGGCGATGCGCGCATCGATAGCGCCGGCGAAATCAGCGTCCAGAACCTCCATATCTATCTCGAAATTCAGCCTGAGCGAGCGCGGATCAAGATTGGAGGAGCCGACGAAAGCCCATGTGCCGTCTATGGCCAGCAGCTTGGAATGGTCGAACGGACCCTGCGCCCGCCAGACGCGGCAATAGCTGCGCAGCACCTGATCGAACTGAGCCGTCATCGCGCGATCGACCAGCACGAGATTGTTGGCGGCGGGCACCACGATGTCGATCGCAACGCCACGGCGGGCCGCGGTGGTCAGCGCGCTGATCAGCTCGCGGTCGGGCAAGAAATAGGGCGACATGATGCGGATGGAGCCGCTGGCGACGGAAAACGCGCCCATCAGCATCTTGTGATTGGTTTCCAGGCTGGCGTCCGGACCGGACGGCAGGGCGCGCATGAAGACTGGGGCGCCGGGCTCGACCACCGTCTGCTCGACACGCCATGCCTCGCCATCGAGCCTCTCATCAGTGGCGAAATTCCAGTCCTCGGCCGCAATGGCGAAGATATCGGCGACCACCGGCCCCCGGATGCGGAAATGCGTGTCGCGCGCGCTGGTTTCACCCGCGAATTCGGCCGTGAAGCCCTGCCGGATATTCATGCCGCCCGCGAAGGCGACCGCTCCATCCACGACGAGGATCTTGCGGTGCGTGCGCAAATTCGCATAGGGCAGACGCAATCCGGCGATGATCCTGCCATTGAACACGCGGGCGTCGACACCGCCTTCCCGCAAATAGCCGACGACGCTGGGCACCGAGTAACGGGCGCCCACCGCATCGATAAGCACCCTGACCGCAACACCGCGTTTCACAGCCTCGATCAGCGCATCGGCGAAACGCAGGCCGACCGGATCGCGGTCGAAGATATAGGTTTCGAGGACAATACCGCGACGCGCCCCGGCAATCGCCCCGATCATCGCCGAATACGCCTCGTCCCCGCTTTTCAGCATGTCGATGGCGTTGCCCGCGACCATGCGGTGATGGGTCAGCTTGTCGCCGACGTTCCGGAGGGCGGCGAACCGGCCGCCGAAACGCCCGGCCACGAGTTCCCCGCTCACATCGGCTGCCGGATGCGCCGCTTTCTCATGGCCGGCGGCGGAGCGCTCCGCCGCAATGCTGTCCCGTCTCATGCGGTTGACGCCCGCAACCGCGTAGATCAGCGCGCCGACAAAAGGCGAAAGGATGATTACGCCGACCCAGCCGATGGCCGAGCGCACCTCGTCCTTGGTCATGGCCGCATGGACGCCGGCCACGGCCGCGACCGCCACCGAAAGGGCGGCGAGCAAATGCGGCCAATAAGCCGGCAGGATTTCCCACATGAACGCTCACCTCCGCCAATCATGTCTCGCAAGCGAAACTAGATCATGTATCGCCAAAGGGGAAATCGGCTCACGTCGAAAGTGCACAATCAGGAATGCACGCCACGGCGGAAGGAGAATCCATCAATCCACCCACGGCTTTGCGCCCGATCAATGATCGCAATGCCTGTCGCGCCCTACCCCGGATCTTTTCAACGCACCCTGAAAAATTTCGCAAAACACCTCTTGAACCTCTAGTCGCTAGAGAAACTACATTGGCCGGACTGGAACAAGGAATCGCATTATGACCCAGCCCGGAACGCCCGATGCAGGCAAGGCGGAGGCGCTCGTCTTCCGTGTCGAAGGCATGGACTGCGCCAGTTGCGCGGGCACCATCACCACTGCGCTCGGCCATCTGCCCGGCGTTTCGGACATCAACGTTTCGGTAACGCGCGAACGCATGGCGCTGTCGCTCGACGCCGCACGGACGCCGGTGGGCGCTATCGAGAAGGCGGTGCGCAGCCTCGGTTTCGTACCGACCCTGCTGGACGGCAAAAGCGATGCCGCGCCGCCCGCAGCAACGCCGCATCGCCACGACCATGAGCATGAGCACGGCCTTGCCTGCGCACATGACCGTGCGCATGGTGCGCCGGTCGCTTCCATCAAGACGGAAACGCCATGGTGGCGGAGCGTTAAATCACGCCATGCGGCCATTGGCGTGGTGCTGGTCGCGCTGTCCTTCGCGGCCGAATTCTTCTGGCCGCAAAGCAGTCGCTATGTGTTTTCGGCGGCGACGCTGGTCCTCGTCGCCCCGATCGCGAAGCGCGCCTTCGCGGCCGCCCGACTGGGCGCGCCCTTCACCATCCAGATGCTGATGAGCATCGCCTCAATCGGCGCGCTGATCATCGGCGCAGTCGAGGAAGCGGCCGTCGTCGTCCTGCTGTTCCTGATCGGCGAGGTGCTGGAAGGGCTGGCCGCGGCGCGCGCCCGCTCGGGCATCAAGGCGCTTGGGTCGCTCATTCCGCGCACCGCAATGGTGGAGGACGGCGGCAATCTGCACGAAGTATCGACCGATCAACTCGCCATCGGCCAGACCGTGGTGTGCCGACCCGGCGACCGCATTCCGGCCGATGGCGTGGTGCTGGCCGGCATATCGAGCGTCGACGAATCGCCGATGACCGGCGAGAGCGTGCCCGTCGCCAAACAGGAAGGCAGCGCCGTCTTCGCTGGCTCGATCAACCACGACGCGTCGCTGCGCATCCGCGTCGAGCGCGCGCCATCCGACAACACCATCGCCCGCATCATCGCGCTGGTCGAGGACGCGCAAGAGGCCAGGGCCCCGACCGAACGCTTCATAGACCGCTTTTCGCGCCTCTACATGCCGGCCATCGTGGCGTTCTCGGCGCTGGTCGCCATCGTGCCGCCGCTGGCCGGTTTCGGCACATGGGACGAGTGGATCTACCGCGGGCTGGCGCTGCTGCTCATCGGCTGTCCCTGCGCGCTGGTCATTTCCGTTCCCGCGGCCATCGCCTCCGGTCTTTCGGCCGGCGCGCGCCACGGCGTGCTGATCAAGGGCGGGGCCGTGATCGAAACGCTGGCGGAGGCGAAAACCGTCGCCTTCGACAAGACCGGCACGCTGACCATGGGCAGGCCGCGCGTCACCGATGTGGTGGCCGCCGATGGCGACGAGGCGCGGCTCATTGCAATCGCCGCCGCCATCGAGCGTGAATCCAGCCATCCGCTCGCGGCCGCGATCGTCGATCATGCGAATGAAGCCGCCGCGTCTTTCATTGCCGGTGAAGACATACGCGCCATAGCCGGACGCGGCATGGAAGGCCGCGTCGACGGGCGGGAGGCGTTCATCGGCGCGCCGCGCTTCGCCGCCGAGGCCGGCGGCGTTTCCGACGATCTGGCCGAGGCGGCGGCGGCCTTCGAAAGCAAGGGCAAGACCGTGGCCGTGGTGGTCCTGGACGGAGCGGCCATCGGGCTGGTGGCCATGCGCGACGAACCACGCCCGGACGCCGGCGCGGGTATTGCCGCGTTACGCGAACTCGGCGTCGACAGCGTGATGCTGACCGGCGACAACGCCCGCACCGGCAACGCCATCGCCGCCAGGCTCGGCATGCAGGCGCGCGCGGAGCTTCTGCCGCAGAACAAGGTGGAGGAAATCCGCAGGCTTGCCGCCAACGGCAAGGTGGTGATGGTGGGCGACGGCATCAACGACGCCCCGGCTCTCGCCGCTGCAAGCATCGGCGTCGCCATCGGCTCCGGCACGGATGTCGCCATGGAAACCGCCGACGCCGCCCTGATGGGCAGCCGCATCACCGACGTCGCCGGCATGATCGCCCTGTCGCGCGCCACCATGCGCAACATCCACCAGAACGTCGCCATCGCGCTCGGCCTCAAGGCGGTGTTCCTCATCACCACCGTTACCGGCCTGTCCGGCCTGTGGATCGCCGTTCTGGCGGATACGGGCGCCACGGTGCTGGTGACGATGAACGCCATGCGCCTGCTGGCCTTTCGCCCCGGCAGGTGAAGGCAAGGAATTGTCAGGAGAAAAGGGCTGCGATGCAGTTTCATGAAACCCTCACAAGGTTAGCGCGTTACACTCTTTCGACCGGTGCTATCCACACCTGTTTCAAAGAGGGGTTTCCTTGTGATGTTTCCGATCAGAACCTTGGCCGTCGCCGCCTTGTCGCTCGGCATTTCCGTTGCATCCGCGAATGCGCAGGTTGTCGTGTCATCCAAGATCGACACGGAAGGCGGCGTGCTCGGCAACATCATTCAGCTCGTGCTGAACGCCAACGGCATCGAGACCAGCGACCGCATCCAGCTGGGCGGCACGCCGGTGGTGCGCCAGGCGATCCTCGCCGGCGAGATCGACATCTATCCCGAATATACGGGCAACGCCGCCTTCTTCTTCGAAAAGGCCGACGAGCCGGTGTGGAAAGACCCGGCGCAGGCTTATGCCGAAGCAAAGAAGCTGGATTACGACGCCAACAAGATCGTGTGGCTCAGCCCTTCGCCCGCCAACAACACATGGGCCATCGCCCTGCGCAAGGATGTCGCTGACGCCGGCAATCTCGCCACGCTGTCGGACTTCGGCAAATATGTGACCGACGGCGGCGAGGTGGTGCTGGCCGCGTCGTCCGAATTCGTCAATTCGGCTGCCGCCCTGCCCGCGTTCCAGACCACCTACGGCTTCAAGCTGAACCCGGACCAGCTCATCACGCTTTCCGGGGGCGACACGGCCGCCACCATCGCCGCCGCCGCCAACCAGACCAACGGCGCAAACGCGGCCATGGTCTATGGAACCGATGGCGGCATCGCCCCTTCCGGTCTGGTCGTCCTCGAAGACGACAAGCACGTGCAACCGGTCTATCAGCCGGCTCCCGTCATCCGCGAGGAGGTGCTGAAGCAGAACCCGCAGATCGAGGAACTGCTAAAGCCCGTGTTCGGGAAACTGGACCTCACCACACTTCAGGACCTCAACGGCCGCGTGCAGGTCGGCGGCGAGCCGGTGAAGGCGGTGGCTGAGGATTTCCTGAAGCAGAACGGCTTCCTGCAATAAAGAGCAGGGCGCGGCGGTGGGCATCCGGTTCGACAAGCTCGGCGTGGTGATCGCCGCGATCGCCGCCTATGCCTGTCTTGTCGCCCCCTTCGCCACCTTCCGCGCCAACCGCATCGTGCCCGGCGAGGCGCGGTCGATGCTGGAAGCGCTGCCGCCGGCCGCCGGTTGGACGCTGACGGCGATTGTCGCCGCCGCAGCGCTCGTCGCCCTCCTGCGCACGCCCCTCCTGCTTCGCCTTGTCGCCAGCGTCATCGCGCTCGCAGCCGTTGCCGTGCTGATCGGGCTGGCTGGCTCCTTCCTCACGCCGGAAGGCGACAGCTATGCCCGCATCTCCCCGGCGCACGGGTTCTGGCTGCTCGTGTTCGCCCTGGCGCTCCTGCTCGCCGATGTTCTCACGCGCCTCTCGCTTTCGCCATGGGCTCGTGTCGCCGCGCTCGCCGCCGCGGTTGCCGCGCTTGGCCTGCTGCTCGCCTCGGGCAGCTGGAACAGCCTTTCCATCCTCAAGGAATACACGAACCGCGCCGATAGTTTCTGGACCGAGGGCGGCAAGCATCTGACGCTCGCGCTCGGCTCGCTGGCCGCAGCGGTCGTCGTCGGCCTGCCGCTCGGCATCCTGTGCCATCGCGTCGACCCGCTGCGCGCCGGCGTGCTCAACGTGCTGAACATCATCCAGACGATCCCTTCCATCGCCCTGTTCGGGCTGCTGATCGCACCGCTCGGCTGGCTTGCGGCCAATGCGCCGGGCGCGGCCGCGCTCGGCATTCGCGGCATCGGAACCGCGCCCGCCTTCCTGGCGCTCTTCCTCTATTCGCTGCTGCCTGTTGTGGCCAACACGGTGGTCGGGCTTGCCGGCGTGCCGCGCGCAGCCAACGACGCGGCGCGCGGCATGGGCATGACCAGCCGCCAGCGTCTGTTTCGCGTTGAACTGCCGCTCGCCCTGCCGGTGATCCTCACCGGCATCCGCATCGTGCTCGTCCAGAACATCGGCCTCGCCACCATCGCCGCCCTCATCGGCGGCGGCGGCTTCGGCGTGTTCGTGTTCCAGGGCATCGGCCAGACGGCCATGGACCTCGTGCTGCTGGGCGCTTTGCCCACGGTGATGCTCGCCTTCACAGCCGCGATCGTCCTCGACGCCGTCGTCGAACTCACCTCCATCCAGAAAAGCGGGGCCTCGTCGTGATCGAGATCGAAGGCATCACCAAGCGCTACGGCGACATCACGGTTGTGGACGACGTTTCGATGGTCATCGAGCCGCGCAGCGTCACCGTCATCGTCGGCACCTCGGGTTCGGGCAAGACGACCCTGCTGCGCATGATCAACCGGCTGGTCGAGCCGAGCGCCGGAGCAATCAGGCTTGACGGCGCGGACAACCGCTCGCTGCCCGGCTACGAACTGCGCCGCTCCATCGGCTACGTGATACAAGGCCACGGCCTGTTCCCGCACCGCACGGTGGCGGAGAATATCGCGACCGTGCCCCTGCTGCTCGGGTGGGATAGCGAACGCATCAGGGCCCGTGTCGAGGAGTTGATGAGCCTGTTCCAGCTCGATCCGGCCGAGTTCGCCAGCCGCTATCCGCACGAGCTTTCGGGGGGCCAGCAGCAGCGCGTCGGCGTCGCCCGCGCGCTGGCGGCGGGGCCGAACGTGCTGCTCATGGACGAGCCGTTCGGCGCGCTCGATCCGATCATCCGCACCAAGGCGCAGGAAGATTTGCTGGCGATCCAGAAGCGCCTCGGCACCACCATCGTGCTGGTCACGCACGACATGGAGGAGGCCGTGCATATGGGCGACCGCATCGCCGTGATGGATGGCGGCAGGCTGCTGCAATACGATACGCCGGACCGGATTCTCGCGCATCCGGCGAGCACCTTCGTCGACACGCTGGTGGGGGCCAGCGAAAAGCCGTTCCGGCTGCTCTCGCTCGGCCGCGTCGGCGACGCAGTGGAGGAAGGCAGGGCCGAAGGCGAGCCCATCGCCGACGACGCCAGCCAGCGCGACGCGCTGGCCGAGCTTTTGTGGTCCGGCCGGCCGGCCCTGCCGGTGCGAAACGCCAACGGAAGGCTGATCGGCAGGGTCACCGTGGACGGACTGGTCCGGCTGGCCGCGTGTCCTGCGTGAGATCGGGCGTGAGGGAGCTGGCATGAAGTGGCTGCCGACACTTGCCCGGCTGGCGCTTCTGGCGTTGCTGGTCGTTTTCGTGACCAACCCCGGCTGGTTCGAGCCCCTGCTGAAACCGCTCACCGAGAACAACGCGCCGGCGATCTACAATCAGGGCGATCTGCTGACGCTGACGCTCCTGCACCTGCGAACCGTCGCCATCGCCACGCTTGGCGCCATCGTCGTCGCCGTCGGTCTGGCGATCCTCGTCACGCGTCCGTTCGGAACCGAATTCCTGCCGCTGTCGCGCAGCCTCGTCAACATCGGTCAGACCTTCCCGCCGGTGGCGGTGCTGGCGCTGGCCGTGCCGGCGGTCGGCTTCGGCGAAAAGCCGACGCTGATCGCGCTGTTTCTCTACGGGCTCCTGCCGATCTTCGAGAACGCGCTGACCGGGCTCACCACCCTGCCCGCCAATGTGGTCGAGGCGGCGCGTGGCGCGGGCATGACGCCGGCGCAAAGGCTATTGAAGGTCGAACTGCCGCTCGCCCTGCCGGTGATGCTTGCCGGCATCCGGCTGTCGGTTGTCATCAGCCTCGCCACCGCGACCATCGGCTCCACGGTCGCGGCAAAAACGCTGGGCGAAGTCATCATTGCGGGTCTGCTGTCCAACAATCTGGCCTTCGTCCTGCAAGGCGGGCTGATCGTGGCGGCGATCGCCGTACTGATCCATGACGGGTTTCTGGCGGTGGAGCGCATGGCGGCGCGGCGCATGGGACGGGATCGCTAGAGCCTGTCGCCCGAAAGGGGAAACCGGTTTCGGGGCAGGGACATGCGTAAAAACAAGAACTTAAAGCGTAGGGAGCGAATCTGAAAGATCGCGATACGCTTTTAGAGCGGTTCCGGTCTTCACTTGAATCGACAGAACCGCTCTATCTCTTTATTGCAACCGCATTTCCAGGCGCAAAGCTGTTCACACCTTTGCTGGAAAGGCTCTAGACGCGCCCCTTCCAGGGGATGAATATCTTCTCCAGGTAGCGGATGAGCAGGTCGAAAGCGAAGGCGAACACGCCGATGACGATGATGCCCATGATGACGGTGTCGCTGGCCAGATATTCGGCGGCGTTCAGAACCATGAAGCCGAGGCCGCGGCTAGCGGCGACCATTTCGGCGGCGACCAGCGTCGTCCAGCCCACGCCGATGCCGATGCGCATGCCGGTGAAGATTTCGGGCAGCGCCGCCTTCATGATGACCTGAAAGATGACCTGGCGGCTGGTCGCGCCCATCGCATAGGCGGCGTGGATCTGTTCGGTCGAGACGGAGCGGACGCCGGCGCGGGCGGCGATGGCCATCGGCGCGAAGATCGCCAGGAAAATCAGGAAGACCTTGGGAAACTCGCCAATGCCCAGCCAGATGATGACCAGCGGCAGATAGGCCAGCGGCGGCAGCGGGCGATAGAACTCGATGATCGGATCGAGCACGCCGCGCACGAAGCGGTTGACGCCCATCATGATGCCGATCGGAATGGCCGTCACACACGCCAGCGCGAAGGCGCCGAAGACGCGACCGAGGCTGGCAAGGGTGTGTTCGACCAGGGTCGAGTTCGCCACACCTTCGGTCATCGCCAGGATGAACTTGTTGTAGACGGCGATTGGAGAAGGCAGGAACAGCGGCCTGACCCAGCCCATCGAGGTGATAAGGAACCAGGCCGCAATCAGCACCAGCGCCGTTATGAGGCTGATGTGGCTGCTATAGCCCTCGCCCGGCGCGCCGTAGATCTTGCCGGGCTTCGCCGACTTAGCCTTCGACAGCCGCTCAAGCATTGACCAGCTCCGGATTTCCTGATGCTCGCTCGTCGCCATAGATGATCCCCAGTATGATTTCCCGCATCTGGATGAAGTCGGGACTGGACTTGATTGCGCGCGCATCCCCGCTTTCGAGGAAACGGCGGTTGAAATCGAGTTCGTAGGTGTGGGTGATACGGCCCGGTCGCGGCGACATCACGATGAGACGCGATCCGAGGAACAAAGCCTCTTCGACGCTGTGGGTGATGAAGAAGAACATCTTGTGGGTGTGCTGCCAGACCCTGAGCAGCAGTTCCTGAATGGTCTCGCGAGTCAGCGCGTCGAGCGCCGCCATCGGCTCGTCCATCAAAAGCATGGCCGGATCGCAGGTCAGCGCCCGAGCAATGCCGACACGCTGCTGCATGCCGCCGGAAAGCTGATAGATCATGTGCCGGTGGAAGTCCTCAAGGCCGACCAGCGCCAGATTGCGCACGGCGCGCTCGCGCCTCTGTTCCCTTGGAACACCCTGGAGCTTGAGGCCGAATTCGGTGTTGTCGATGACGTTCAGCCAGGGCAGCAGCGCGTGCTTCTGGAACACCACGCCACGGTCGGCGCCCGGCCCGGTGACGCGGCGGCCGCCCAGCGTGATCTCGCCGGCGGTCGGCGCCATGAAACCGGCCATCAGGTTGAGCAGCGTGGTCTTGCCGCAGCCGGATGCGCCGAGCGCCACCACGAAGTCGCCGCTGTTGATCGTCACGTTGACGCCCTTTAGCGCGATCACCGCTTCATCCGAATGAAGCCCCGGATAGGTCAGGTTCACATTGCTTACGTTGAGCGTTTCCATGTCTTGCCTTCTCGCGTCGTGTCCTACGGGCATGCGCCGGGGCTACAGGACCGTGACGGACCCGTATGGAAAGAACAGAACCGGCGGCGGCAGTCGCCGCCGGCAGGTATTTCAATTGTTACTTCGCAGCCGACGTCACGAAATCCGCGTTCACGTGGGGGGTGTAATCCTCCAGCGCGTGGTCGATCTGCTTCTGCTCGACAAGGAACTTAGCACTTTCCGTGAAAGCCTGCACCGCCCCGCTGTCGGCGCCGCCGCCGAGCCATGCGTTGGAGGCCTGTTCCTCGGCCGTCGGGAAAACCAGCAACTGCAAGGCTTCGACCGCACCTTCGGGGCTGCCGCCGATCAGCTTGACGATGTTCTGCACCTCGGCCGAGTCCGCCGTCCATTTGTCCTTGTTCGCGGCATAGTCGTCATAAGCGTCGGCCAGAACCTTGGTGAAGGCGTTCATGAAATCCGGATTGTCGGCGGCGAATTTGCGATCCACGACGATACCGTCGAAGGTCGGAACGCTTTCCTTGCCGATCACTTCGGAGTCCGAGATGACCTTGCCGCTTTGCAGGATTTCGGTCAGAGCCGGGGGCCACACATAGGCGGCGTCGATGTCGCCGCGCTGCCATGCGGCCACGATCTGCGGCGGCTTCATGTTGAGGATGTTGACCTCGCGCGGATCGATGTTCCACACCCTCTCCAGGCCGACGAGCAGATGGAAGTGCGAGGTCGAAACGAATGGCACGCCCACCTTCTTGCCCTTCAGATCTTCCGGCTTCTCGATGCCGGAGCCTTCGCGGGCCACAAGCGCTTCGGACTTGCCGATATTGTCGAGGATCCAGAAAAGCTGCATGTCGACGCCACGAGTGGCGGCGGCGGCCGCTCCCGTCGAGCCGATGACGCCGATGGGCACGTTGCCGGACGCAAGCGCGGTGGAAATATCGCCTGCGGACGAGAACTGGCGCCAGTCCACCTTGAAGCCGGTGTCTTTCAGCGCCTCGTCGAAGCGGCCGTCGGCGATGGCGGTGACAAACGGGCCGACAATCTGCTGATAACCCACGACAATCGTCGTCTGGGCGAATGCCGCCCCCGCATAGAGGACCGACGCCGTCACCGTGGCGACGCGGGCAATTCCCTTCAGTGCCTGAAATGGTGTCATTGATTTTCTCCCATTGAAACTGCGGAAATTCATGGTCCGCCCCAAGCCGCAACCTTTGCCGGTCGTTTTTCTAGCCTGTCTGACTTTAGGTGAGCCCATGCCCTCACCTTATATCCAATCTGAAACTTCAATGAGTCCAGATATGGCCACGAGACACTATATCATATCCACGCCTGAATGCGCGGCGCCAATATCCGGCGCGGAATCTTGAAGCCGGTTCTTCCGCTCTGCTTAAATGTGCAGACAGACGGAACGATCCGGCCACCCGAGCCGCCTTCCGCGACCGTGTGGCGGAGTGGACGACGGTCGGAACGAATAGCGATGAGCGATGTTTCCTTTGAGATTTTTAACCCGCTAAATGCTAGTGCTGCCGTCGCTGCCTGAAGAGTGCAGGGAGCGCAGGTGCGCGACGCGGACCAGATAGTGCAGGATCAATGATGGGGTCAGGGCCATTGTCACGCAACTTGTGCTTTCCCTTGCTTGGCGCGCTCGCCATGATCGGCTCTTTCACCACCGCCCACGCCGAAAACCTGCTGGTGACGGTGCAGAAGGTTGAATATTCAAGCTATGCCGCACCGCTGGAACTGGCGGGCGATATCCATGCCCGGCTGAATGTGGATCTTTCCTTCCGGGTCAGCGGCCAGATCGTGGAGCGCATCGCCGATGTCGGCGCGCATGTTCAGCCCGGCGACATTCTGGCGCGGCTGGACGATGCGGAGCAGCAGACCAATCTGCGCGCCGCCCAGGCCTCGCGCGATGCGGCGCAGGCGATGCTTGTCGAAGCCGAGGCCGCCTATCAGCGCCAGCGGCAATTGCTCGATCAGGGCTTCACCACAAGAAGCCGTTTCGATCAGGCCGAACAGCAATGGCTGACGGCCACAAACACCCGGACCAGCGCCGACAGCGCGCTGGAGAATGCCCGCGACGAGCTCTCCTATACCGAATTGCGCGCGCCTTCGGCCGGCATCGTCACCTCACGCGATATCGAGGTGGGACAGGTGGTGCAGGCGGCGCAACCCGTCTTCACCCTCGCCGAGGACGGAGGGCGCGACGTGGTGCTCGACGTGCAGGAGACGCTCGTCAATCATGGCCCTCCCGGAACGTCGGTTACGCTCACCCTGCTCTCCGATCCCTCGATCAGGGCTCGGGGGCGCGTGCGCGAAGTCTCGCCGGTCGTCGATGCGCGCACGGGCACGGTGCGCGTCAAGGTCGAGATCGTCGATCCGCCGCCGCAGATGACGCTCGGGACGGTAGTGACCGCCGCTGTGCATCTGCCGCAGGCGCAGGCGGTGGCGCTGCCATGGAGCGCGCTGACCTCCGACGCGGGAAACCCGGCGGTGTGGAGCATTGCGCCGGAAACCGGTGTCGTAAGCCGCGTTCCCGTCGAGGTTCTCGCCTATGAGCGCGAACGCCTCATCCTGCGCTCCGGACTGGAGGAAGGCATGACCGTGGTGGTGAAGGGCGGCCAGATGCTGCATCAGGGTCAGGTCGTCGAAATTCTGGATTCAGATGCCGAACAGGAAGGCCAGTGAGCATGACGCGCTTCCTGCATCTGCTGCTTGTCTGCGCACCGCTGGCGCTGCTTTGCGCCTGCGGCGAGGTGGAAACGCCGCAGCAGGAAACCCCGCCGCGCCCGGTGATCTATACCGTGGTCGAGCCTCACGCGAGTGTCGAAACCGGTTTCACCGGAACGATCGAACCCCGCTACAGCGCAGCACTTGCCTTCCGCGTGCTTGGCCGCATCACCAGCCGGCCCGTAAACGTCGGCGATCTGGTCGGGAAAGGCGAGGTTGTCGCGGCGGTCGATCCGGCGGCGCTCGATCTCGCCATGCAGTCGGCGCGCGCCGACCTCGCCAGCGCCGAAGCGCAGTTTGCCAGCGCCTCGGCCAGTGAAGAACGCCAGCGCGCCTTGCTGGCCGTCAACAGCGTCTCGCAGGCGATCTATGATGCGGCCCGCCAGGCGCGCGACAGCGCGGCCGCAGGCCTCGAAAAGGCGCGCGCCGGCCTCAGCAAGGCCGAGGACCAGCGCGGCTACGCCCAGCTTCGCCCGGATTTCGATGGTGTCGTTTCAGCCGTTCATGCCGAGGTCGGCGAGACGATCGCCGCCGGCCAGCCGGTGCTGACCGTGGCGCGTCCCGACATCCGTGAAGCCGTCGTCGACGTGCCGGATACGCTGAACGGACTGCTGACGCCGGGAACGGAGTTCGAGGTGCGGTTGCAGGCCGACCCTTCGGTAACCGGCAGGGGCACGGTCCGCGAAGTGTCTCCCCAGGCGGACCCGCAGACGCGTCTTCGCCGGCTGCGGATCGCGCTCGACGAGCCCGATCCGGGCTTCCGGCTTGGCGCGACCGTGCGCGTGGCGCACCGGGCGGCCGGCCCCGCGCCGGTGGTGCTGCCGGCCAGCGCGCTGATGGAGAAGGACGGAACGGCTTCGGTATGGCTGGTGGACCCGCAGGCCCTTCAGGTGAAGAGCCAGCCGGTCACCGTCGCGCAACGCGGGCGCGATGGCTTCGTCACCGATGACGTGCCGGTGGGCAGCTATGTGGTGACAGCCGGCGTGCATGAACTGTCGGAAGGCCAGAACGTGCGGCTTGAGGGCGAAGGAAAGCGGAATTGAAGGGCTTCAATCTTTCCGACTGGGCTTTGAACCACCGTTCGCTGGTCTGGTATTTCATGGCCGTCTTCCTGATCGCCGGCGTCGCTTCCTATGTGAAGCTCGGCCGCGAGGAAGACCCGCATTTCACCATCAAGACCATGGTGGTGCAGGCCAACTGGCCCGGAGCTTCGGTCGAGGAAACGCTCAACCAGCTTACCGACCGCATCGAAAAGAAGCTGGAGGAACTGGACGGGCTGGATTTCACCCGCTCCGTCACCACCGCCGGCCAGTCGGTCGTGTTCGTCAACCTCAAGCCCACGGTCAAGGCGAGGGACGTCGAGCCGAGCTGGGTGCGGGTCCGCAACATGCTGGAGGATATCCGATCCAGCCTGCCGGAGGGCGTGTACGGTCCCTATTTCAACGATCGTTTCGGTGACGTGTTCGGCAACATTTACGCCTTCACCGCCGACGGCCTGTCGATGCGCCAGTTGCGCGACTATGTCGAAGAGGTGCGCTCGCGCATCCTGACCATTGAAAACGCCGGCAAGGTGGAACTGATCGGCGCGCAGGACGAGGCGATCTATCTGGAATTCTCGACCCGGCAGGTGGCGGCGCTCGGCCTCGACCAGCAGGCGATCCTCGACAGTCTGCAGGCGCAGAACGCCATTACGCCATCGGGCGTGGTGCAGGCGGGGCCCGAACGCATCAGCGTGCAGGTGAGCGGCCAGTTCACATCGGAAGAGGATCTGCGCGCGGTGAACCTGCGCGTCAACGACCGCTTCTTCCGTCTTTCCGATGTGGCGACGATCACACGCGGCTATGTCGATCCGCCAAAATCCCTGTTCCGGGTCAATGGCGAGACGGCCATCGGGCTCGCCATCGGCATGAAGCCGAACGGCAACCTGCTGGAATTCGGACAGGCGCTGGAAGAGCTGATGCAAAAGGCCATGAACGACCTGCCGGTCGGCATCGCCGTCACCAAGGTGGCCGACCAGCCGGAAGTGGTCGATCACGCCGTGTCGGGTTTCACCAAGGCGCTGTTCGAAGCCGTCGTCATCGTGCTTGCGGTGAGCTTCGTCAGCCTTGGCGTGCGCGCCGGGCTGGTGGTGTCGCTGTCGATCCCGCTGGTGCTCGCCATCACCTTCCTCACCATGTCCTATATGGACATTTCGCTCCAGCGCGTGTCGCTCGGGGCGCTCATCATCGCGCTCGGCCTTCTGGTCGACGATGCGATGATCGCCGTGGAAATGATGGTGGCGCGGCTGGAAAAAGGCGATCCGCTCAACAAGGCGGCCACCTACGTCTATTCGCACACAGCCTTCCCGATGCTGACGGGAACGCTGGTGACGATCGCCGGCTTCATCCCCATTGGGCTCAATTCCAGCCAGGCGGGCGAATACACCTATACGCTGTTCATAGTGATCGGCGTGTCGCTGCTGGTGTCGTGGATCGTGGCGGTGCTGTTTGCGCCGCTGCTGGGCGTCACGCTGCTGCCGGCGAAGCTGAAACACAAGGCCGGGGAAGCAGGCCCGGTGATGCGGGCCTTCGGCCGCGCCCTGCTCGCCGCCATGCGGTTCCGCTGGGTGACGATCATCACCACCGTCGTCCTGTTCGCGATCGCCCTCTTCGGCATGACGTTCGTCGAACGGCAGTTCTTCCCCGAATCCGACCGACCCGAACTGGTGATCGACTGGCGGCTGCCCGAGAACAGCTCCATCGCCGACACCCGCGAACAGATGGTCCGCTTCGAGGAAACCGTGCTCCGGGACAATGCGGATGTCGACCACTGGAGCAGCTATGTCGGTCAGGGAGCGGTGCGGTTTGTGCTGGCTTTCGACGTACAGCTCTCCAACCCCTATTACGGCCAGATGGTGGTCGTGGCGAAAGATATCGAGGCGCGCGACAGGCTGCGCCAGCAGTTCAACGAGACGCTGCGGCGCGAGTTCGTGGGCACCGACGCCTTCGTCAAATATCTGGAGCTGGGGCCGCCAGTCGGCCGTCCGATCCAGTTTCGCGTCTCGGGACCGGACATCCAGACGCTGCGCGGCTACGCCCAGCAGCTCTCCGCCATTCTCGACACCGACGACCGGCTCGGCGTCGTCGCCTACGACTGGAACGAACCCGGCCGCGTGGTGCGCGTCGACGTGTTGCAGGACAAGGCGCGCAAGCTCGGCATATCCTCCAAGGACATCGCCACCACCCTGAACGGTGTCGTCGGCGGCATCGCCATCACCCAGGTGCGAGACGCCACCTATCTGGTCGATGTCGTGGTGCGGGCGCGCGAAGCCGAACGCAATTCCATCGAGACGCTGCAAAATCTCCAGATCGCCACGGGCACCGGCAGCTCCGTGCCGCTGGCCGCCATTGCCGACTTCCGCTATGAGCTGGAGCAACCCGTGGTGTGGCGGCGGGGCCGCATTCCCACCATCACGATTTCCGCCGGCATCGTCGACAAGACCATGCCCGACACCATCGTCAAGGACATCTCGCCGAAGGTCGACGCCTTCGCGGCCGGATTACCGGCCGGCTACAATGTCGAAACGGCCGGCACGGTGGAGGAAAGCGCCAAAAGCCAGGGGCCGATCGTGGACGTCGTGCCGCTGATGCTGTTCGTGATGGCGACCATTCTGATGCTGCAACTGCAAAGCTTCCAGAGCCTGTTCCTCGTGGTGGCGGTGGCGCCGCTCGGCATCATCGGCGTATCGGTCGCCATGCTGCTCAGCGACAAGCCGCTCGGCTTCGTCGCCATACTGGGCGTGCTGGCGCTGGTCGGCATCCTGATCCGCAATTCGGTGATCCTGATCGTGCAGGTGGAGGAGCATATCCGTGAAGGCGAGCATCCGTGGGACGCAGTGGTGAACGCCTCCACCCACCGCATGCGCCCCATCGCGCTGACCGCCGCCGCGGCCAGCCTGGCGCTGATCCCCATCTCGCGCGAAGTGTTCTGGGGGCCGATGGCCTTCGCCATGATGGGCGGCATCATAGCCGGCACCGCGATCACGCTGCTGTTCCTGCCCGCGCTCTACGTGGCGTGGCATCGGGTGAAGGAGCCGGCGCGTGAGGAGACAGCGGAGGCCTGACCACGGCCAGAACGCGGCAGCTATTCTTCCGCGTCCTGCACTTCGCTTTCCGTCGCCATCGAGATCGGGATTTCACCGGCCAGAAGCTTGTCCTTCGAAAGCAGGCCGGCATCCTCCAGCGCTTCGAAATCGGGCAGGTCGCGCAACGTATCGAGCCCGAAATGCGACAGGAAGATTTTGGTCGTCACATAAGTGTAGGGCGCGCCTGGCGTCGGGCTGCGCGGTCCCGACGCGATGAAATCCTGCCCCCGCAGCACTCCGATCAGGTCGCGGCTTATCTCTCTTGCGAAGAAGGACGAAAGCTCGGCGCGGGTGATCGGCTGGAAATAGGCGATGGTCATCAGCACCAGCGCTTCAGTCTGCGACAGCGGGCGGCTGGTCTTTCCCGTGGCCTGCCCCGAAGCGGCGCGGATCGCATCGGCGAAGGCAGGGCGTGTGCGATGCTGATAGCCGCCGGCGACCTTGACCAGATCGTAGGGACGGCCACGCAACTCTTCCCGGATGTCGTCGATGATGAGGTCCAGATTGCAGTCGCGCCCCACCACCTTGGCCAGCACTTCGCGCGGCACCGGCTCGGAGGCCGCGAAAATCACGGCCTCGACCCGGCTCATCCATTCGCGCCAGCGCAGTTCGGGCGGAAGATGCTCCAGCTCCGTGTCGAGCAAAGGCGGTTGCTTCGTCGTCCGGGCTGTTTCTTCGTCCTGTATCCGGTCCGCGGCCACGGTCACAGCCCATAAATCCTGAAGCTGGGGCGGCCTGTCAGTTCGCGCACGGCCTCGAACTGTTCGAGCCGGGCGAACAGCCGCCGCGAGGCGAAGCGCGAGAGCCGGCGCGTGGCCAGCGTGCCCGCCACCGCGTCGTCGCCCAGCAACAGATCGAGCGCATCGGGCGCGCCCTTGGCCCGAAGCTTCGGCGCGACTTCCAGAAGACGCTGCGCGCGGCGCGCCAGAACCCCAGCATCCCGCAGGGCGGACGCAGCACCCTCGACACAGGCCAGGCACAGCGCCTGTTCGAATCCGGGATCGTTCGGCCTGATGCGCTTCGATCGGCCGCCCTCAACCCGCAACACCGGATCGAACGCCAAAGCCATGGCCATCGGCGTCGCCCGATCCCAGCCAAGACTGCGGGCAAGCACCAGATCGACCAGCCACCAGCACAACAGCTCCGCGCGGGGCTCCAGCGCCATCACCCGCGCCGCCGCAGTTGCAGCGGCGACCGGAGCCGGCTTGCCGGTCGTCGCCGCTTCCTCGACCGCGCCTGCCAGCGCCTGCCAGTCCATATCGCCCGGCAGGCCCATCAGATCGCCCAGCGTCGCCAGAGTTTCGGCGTCGACATGCGGCCGGTGCGAGGCGAGCCTGCGCCATGCGGCGAAGAGATTGCCGGCTGGCCCCGGATCGGATCCTTTCGGGCACAGATACCAGGCATCGCGCAAGGCCTGCTGCGTCTCGGTGCGGCCGGCCAGACGACAGGCCCCCCCGGCGCACTCAAGCGCCAGCCGGTTGCGCCAGGCTCCGGCCCAGATCGGCCCGGCGCGCACGAGAGCATCCAGAGCGTGAAGGGCGGCTCCGGCAGTGAAGAGAGCGGTTGAAGGATCAGCGACGTCGCCGCGCACGGCGATCCAGCCCGGCAGACGCGGAACGGCCTGCGGCATGGCCAGCGCCGGCTCGAAACCCGGCAGCGAATCGGAACGCTTTCTCATGGCGCGAGCTTAACCGCACCGTGCGGATCGTTACAGATTACCTGTTTCGATCCGCACAATTTATCAGGCACGGGGATTTCTTTCGCCGCGCCTCGCCGTCAGAAGCTGTTGCGTTCGTGATAGGTGCGCAGGAAGGCCTGAATGCGCGGGTCTTCCGGATGATGGAGAATGCCGCTGGGCGCGTCGACGCCGACAAGCTCGCCTTTCTCCATGAACGCCACCTGATCGGCGACATGGGCGGCGAAGCCCATCTCATGGGTGACGACGACCATGGTGATGCCTTCCGACGCCAGCGCCTT
Source organism: Aquamicrobium ahrensii (assembly GCF_040545755.1). Taxonomy (NCBI): domain Bacteria; kingdom Pseudomonadati; phylum Pseudomonadota; class Alphaproteobacteria; order Hyphomicrobiales; family Phyllobacteriaceae; genus Aquamicrobium; species Aquamicrobium ahrensii. The sequence continues at coordinate 62,588 of NZ_JBEPMN010000002.1, read as the reverse complement.
CATGACGTTGAGCACCTCGCCCACGAGTTCGGGATCCAGCGCCGAGGTCGGCTCGTCGAACAGCATCAGACGCGGTTCCATGGCGATGGCGCGGGCGATCGCCACGCGCTGCTGCTGGCCGCCGGACAGGCGCGAGGGATGGTTGGCCATCTTATCGCCGAGGCCGACCTTGTTCAGCGCTTCCGCCGCGCGCGCCTCGGCGTCGGCCTTCTTCATGCCGCGAACGCGGATCAGACCTTCGGCCACGTTCTGAAGCGCGGTCATGTGCGGCCACAGGTTGAACTGCTGGAACACCATGCCGATGGAACGGCGCATGTCGCGCAGCTTGCGTCCGGCCATCTTGCGCCCGCCGGGGCTTTCATAGCCGATCAGCTGGTCATCGATCCGCACCTCGCCGGAATCATACTCCTCGAGGAAGTTGATGCAGCGCAGCAGCGTGGACTTGCCCGAGCCGGACGGGCCGATCAGGCAGGTGACCTTGCCCGGCGGGATGGAGAGGTCGACATCCTTCAGCGCCTGGAATTTGGCGTAGTATTTATTGACCTTGCGGATTTCGACGGATGACGCGGCGAGCATCTTACGTCCTTTCAATGAGATAACCGGTAATGCGCTTTTCAAGCCGGCGACCAAAGCGCGAGATGGTTTCGACCAGGGCCCAGAAGAACAGCGCCAGCACGAGGTTCGCCTCCAGATAGCGGAAGGTCTCGGTGGACATGCGCTGGGTCTGGTACATCAGCTCGGGCACAGTGATGATCGACAGGATCACCGTCTCCTTGGTCAGGATGATCGAGAAGTTCACCAGCGCCGGCAGCGCCGAAACCAGACCGAGCGGCAGCAGGATGCGGCGCACGATTGTCGGTTCCGACATACCGATCGCCCGCGCGGCCTCGATCTGGCCGATGGGAACGGCGCGGAAACCCGAACGGAAGATTTCCGCGAAATAGGGGCTGCCATAGACGGTCAGACCAAGGATGCCAGCCGGCAGCGCATCAAGCCGAAGACCGATCAGCGGGCCGCCATAATAGAGGACGAAGAGCTGCACGAGGAAGGGCGTGCCACGAATGACCTCGATATAGGCCTGCACCAGCCAGCCGACGGGGCGCGGCGCATAGCGCTGCACAAGCGCGATGACCAGACCCAGCACCATGCCGAAGATCGTGCCCAGCAGCCAGCACAGGATGGTGAGGCCGAAGCCGCGCAGCAGCATCGGTCCGTATTGCTGCAGGATGTTCCATTCCATTACACGGCCATCCTGTGTTCGAGGTAACGCCCAAAAGCGGCCAGGCACAGATTGATGATGAGATAGATGCAGGCGGCGGCGAGATAGACTTCGAGCGGACGGAAAGTGGTGGCCGCCTGCGCCTGGCTGGCGCGCGTCAGCTCCAGAATGCCGACGACCGAAACCAGCGACGACGCCTTCACCAGCAGGATCAGCTCATTGATCAGCGCCGGCAGCGACAGGGTGATCGCCTGCGGCAGCACGATCCGGGCCCAGATGGCGGGCGGGGCCATGCCGATGGCGGTGGCGGCCTCGGCCTGCCCCCTCGGCAAGGCGTTGATGGCGCCGCGCCAGATTTCCGAAATATAGGCGCTGGCGCAGATGCCGACCGTGACCACGGCCGCAACCATCGCCGGAACGTCTATGCCGATGACAGGCAGCAGATAGTAGAACAGCAGAAGCTGGACAAGCAGTGGCACGCCGCGCAGGAAGCTGACCCACAGGCCGGCGATGCGGCGCAGCCAGACCACCGGCGAGAGCGCCGCGGCGCAAACCAGCGCGCCGATGACCAGCCCCAGGCTAATGCCCAGAACGGAGATCAGCAGCGTATAGCGCGCCGCCCAGAAGAGTGGCCCGAAACTGTCGAGAAAGGTCGGGATCGAGAACATCGCGCCTCCGCTTGCCATCCCGGCGGTCCGGGAAAAACGCGGGCGGGTGAACCCGCCCGCGGCATAATATTACTTGGTCGGAACTTCGCGCGGCAGTTCGGTGTAGGAACCCAGCCACTTCTCCTGGATGGCCTTGACGCGGCCGTCATCGGTCATCTTCAGCATGGCGTCGCCGATGGCCTTGGCGAAGCTTTCGGTGTCGGCTTCCTTGCGCAGAACCCACGCGAAATAGGTCGGCTGGCCGAAGGAAGCCGGTTCGAACAGGGCGAAGGTCTCGCCACGGTTCTTCACCAGATAGGTCAGGTTCGGCAACGAGCCTGCGACGGCGTCAAGACGACCGGCTGCGAGATCGGCATAGGCCTCGTCGGTGGTGCCATATTCCTTGACGTTCACGCCGCCGAGTTCCTTGCCATAAGCCTCAAGCTGGCGGAACTGCGCGGTGCCCTGCTGAACGCCGACGGTCTTGCCCTTGATGTCCTCCGGCTTCTGCAGCTCGGTGTTGCTGGCGGCGCGCACCAGCGAAACGGTGGCGTCGGCGATCGGCAGGGTGAAGGTGTAGCGCTCAAGACGCTCCGGCGTGATGGTGACAGGCGCGATGACGATGTCGAATTTCTTGACCTCGAGGCCGGGCAATTCGGCGGTCCACGGAATGTCCTGGTAAACAGGCTCAACGCCGATTTCCTTGGCGACCTCGTCGAACAGGTCCTTGGTCATGCCCTGATAGACGCCATCGATGAGCATGTCGAAGGGGGCGTAGTGCATGTCGGTCGCGGTGACGATCTTGCCTGCGGCCTTGATGTCATCGAGCTGATCCGCGCTGGCGGGAGCCGCGAGAGCCATCAGCGCTATGCCGGCGAGGGCCGATTTCAGAATTCTGGAAAGTGTCATTTCGTTCTCCTTGCTGGACAGGTTTATGTCGTGAATTCACGGATTTGACCGGAATGGCCGCGTTTTGCGGACGCCGGACCGGTGCTTGCCCTCTGACGCCATCACCGGACGCTCGCCATTGCGCTCATATACGTGAGTCCGAGACCTCGTTATTGTTCATTTTTCAACGCGCCACCAGTGACCGCAACGCAAAGCCTACCAAAGTATGGCCCCTATCAGGTCAGCATGTTGCCCGAGATAATGATACGCTGAATCTCGCTCGACCCCTCGTAAATCCGCATGATGCGAAGGTCCCGGTTGATGCGTTCGACCGGGAAGTCGCGCGTGTAGCCATAACCGCCATGCAGTTGCAGCGCGGTGTCCGCGATCTTGCCGGCGGCCTCCGAAGCGCCGAGCTTGGCCATGGAAGACGCCAGCGAGAAGCGCCCGCCATGCTCATGCGCCAGATCACGCTGGCGGGCGGCTTCCTGCGACAGAAGCAGCGCGGATTTGTAGGCGAGCCCCATGTCGGCGATCATCCAGCGTATGCCCTGCCGCTCCGACAGCGCGACACCGCCGATCACGCGCTCCTTCGCATAGCCGATGGCGGCGTCCACCGCGGCTTTGGCCATGCCAAGGCACTGCGCAGCCACCTCGATGCGGCCATTGTCCAGAACCTGCATGGCGGTTCGGAAGCCCTTGCCCTCTTCACCCAGTAGCGCGTTCGCGGGCAGTTCGCAGTCGAGATTGATGGTGAAGACATGGCCGCCCTTGAGACCCATGGTCTTTTCAGGTGCGCCGGCTTCCAGGCCCGGCGTGCCCTTGGGCAGGATGAAAGCCGAAATGCCGCGATGCGCCTTTTCGGGATCGGTCACCGCATAGACGACGAGGAAATCGGCCACGCCGCCATTGGAAATGAAACACTTGGCGCCCTTGAGGCGCCAGCCTGTCTCAGTACGGCGCGCGCGCGTCTTCATGTCGGCGGGATCGGAGCCGGCGGTGGGCTCGGTAAGCGCGAACGCACCCAGCGCCTCGCCGGAAGCCGCTTTCGGCAGCCATTCCCGCTTCTGCTCCGCCGTGCCACCGATCAGGATCGAATCGGTCGCCAGATAATGCGCGGTGAGCGCCGAAGCGGTGGAGCCACAAGCGCCGGCGACGATGGACACCGCCCGCAACAGCGCAGGCGCGGAAATGCCGCCGCCCTCATAGGCTTCCGGCAGGTTGGCGCCCATCATGCCCGCTTCGCCGAGCGTGGCGAGCTGCTCATGCACGAAACGCGAGGACTCGTCGGTGTCGGCGGCGAGCGGCGCGATCTTGTCTGCGCAGATGCGCTCCAGCACCTCGCAGAACATGCGCTCCTCTTCGGAAAGCATGTGCCAGGGATCGTCAATCTGCGTCATGCGGATACTCCAGTCCAAATTCCTTCAGGACCGCCTCGATGTCGCCGCCAAGGCGCGGCGCAGAGGCCGGGGCGACGGGCTTGACGCCGTCGAAACGCACGGGCTGACCGACAACCGGCGCGCGGCCGAGAACCGGATGCGGCAACTCGCTCACCAGACCTCGCCGGATGGCGTGCTCATTGTTGGCGGCCTGCGCAATGTCCCAGATCGGCGCGGTGGGCAGGCTCTGAGCCGACAGGGCGGCGACGGCTTCCTCGGTCGTCAGCGCGCCCGACCACTCCTCGATCAGCGCCCGTAGCGCCGGCTCGTTTTCCGTGCGGCTGCTGTCGCTTGCAAAGCGTGGATCGTCCGCGATCCCCGGCTTGCCGATCAGCGCCGCCAGACGCTGGAACTGACCGCCATTCAGCACGGCGATGACCACCTGCCCGTCGCTTGTCCCGAAGCAGCCGAAGGGGGTCGAAAGCGGGTGACGGTTGCCAACACGGCCGGGAGTCACACCATCATAGAGATACTGGGCGTGGCTCGTCGTCAGCATGGAGAAGAGAGCGTCATACATGGCGACGTCAAGGCTTGCGCCCCGCCCCGTCGCATTGCGCTGCACCAGCGCAGCCATGATCGACCAGCCTGCGAAGAGGCCGGCGATCAGATCGGCGACGCTTTCTCCGGTCTTCAGCGGCGCACCGCCCTCCTCGCCCGTCGACGCCATCAGACCCGACATAGCCTGCACGACCAGATCGTAGGCGGGCAGGTCCGTGAATGGCCCCTCCTGACCGAAACCGGAAATCGAGCAGTAGATCAGGCGCGGATTGGCTGCACGCAACGCCTCTGCACCAAGTCCAAGCCGTGCGGCGACGCCGGGGCGGAAATTCTCGACCACCACGTCGACGCGGGCGGCCAGCTCCTGCGCAAGTTTCAGGTGGGCAGGCTTCTTGAGGTCCAGCGCAAGGCTCTTCTTGCCGCGATTGTTCAGCGTGAAAAGCGCGCTTTCACCGTCCTTGAACGGGCCGATATGACGGTAGTCATCGCCCGCGGGCGGCTCCAGCTTGATGATTTCCGCACCAAGATCGGCCAGCAACGCCGTGCAATAGGGGCCGGCCAGAACCCGCGAAAGGTCGAGAACCCTGATTCCGTTCAGCGGCCCGCTCATGCGCGCTCCCGTCGCGGGCGCATCAATCCGCTCATATCCGGCCGGAACGGGTTCAGGCATGTCAGCCTCCAGGCACGCATGGGACGAACCCGATGCGACGAAAATATCAGCAGGGTCCGGACAATCCGGCCGCCTGACCGGCGCCGCGATCACTCTCCTCACCCGGCATGACCCTAACAACAACAATGCCTCTATGTCTATACTTATCTTTTGTCTATGTATAAACTTATGTCGATGAATTGCCCCAGTGGTCTCGTGACAATGCGTTTGCGACCACTTGAACGGGCCGCCGGGAAAGCTGCGGAGGAACCAGCTTTCGTACGCCATCGCGCTGTTTCATGCCGCTTTGCATGGGAAGGCGGCCAGGGAGGAGAAAACGAATGCCCGCAAGACCGGCCGGATCGACATCCCCCAAGGCGCTGAACATCGCCAACGAGGTGCGGCGCCGCATCATCGAGCTCGAATGGCGGCAGGGCGAGCGCATTCCCGACGAAGCCGATCTCGCCATCGAATTCGACGCGGCGCGCGCGACCGTCAACAAAGCGCTGCAACTGCTGGCCGATGAAGGGCTCCTCGACCGCCGCCGCCGGGCCGGCACGCGCGTTACGGTCAACCCCACGCGCAAGGCGACAGTGTCCATTTCCATCGTGCGCGAACAGGTCGAGCAGGCCGGCATGGCCTACAGCTACCGCGTTGTGGCGCAGCGCCGCAGCCCTGTACCCGCGGACATCGGCGCGCGTCTCGGCCTGCCGGAAGGCAAGCTGCTGGTCCACATGCGCGCAGTGCATTATGGCGATGGCCGTCCCTTCCAGCTCGAGGACCGGTGGATCAACACCAGTTCGGCGCCGGGGCTGGACGGTGTCGATTTCTGGCAGCTCAACGCCAATGAATGGCTGGTGCAGAACGCACCCTACCTGCGCGCCGAGCTCGCTTTCACCGCCGCCAACGCGGACAAGCGCGAAGCGCGCCTCCTCCAAACCAGGCAAGGTGAGGCGCTGCTCGTCATGCAGCGCACGACATGGAACGATCTGGGGCCGATCACCACAGTCCGTGTCGCGTGCCAGCCGGGGCACCTCATCAGCACCGACGGCGGCTACGCGAAAAGCAACTGGTCCCCGGGAGAGACGCGCACGCCGCGCATCTCCTGATCATCGGCCATTCCCGTATGGATTAATCCGCGTAGCCTGGCGGTCGTAATCCCCTTCCCTAATCCCCATCCTCCCGGATGAGGAACTGCGCGTCCATTGCCCCATTGCGCATGGTGTTACGACGCAGGTGCAACTGTTCAATGGCGACGTCCGGCGCGACAGTCCAAACGCCGGACCAGCCAGAACTTCCGGAATGGGATCGAGGGTTCCTGAACAGGGGGGTTCCGCGTTTCCGGGAAGAAAGCTTCCGGCCAACAAGCAGTGCCCAAACAAGCAGTGCATTGTCCATCTTCGTGGGGGGGATGCACACAAAGCAGACGGCGACCGCTTCGGTCGTCGAACCAGTGGAACCGTGCCGGCACCATATCGCCTGACAGATGACGGGTGATCGTGTCGCACGGTTCTTTAATCGAGGACACGATCATGGGAAACAATAACGGGTTAGGCGGGTTTGGCCTTTATCTCCCTTGGTGGCCGCTGGGCAATCAGGACCAGAGCCAGGATCAGGACCAACACCAGGATCAGGGACAGGACCAGCACCAGAACCAGGATCAGGACTCCTGGCAGAACCAGGGTCAGGAGCAGACCGCGCAGAACACGGCCGCCAACGAGGCAAATAACAACGCCGGCAACAATGCGGGCAACAACGCCAGCAATTCCGCGGGGAATTCCGCGAGCAACGGCGCCTCGAACCAGGCCGGCAACGCCGCGAACAACGCGGCCAGCAATGCTGCGGCCAATGCCGCCGGAAACGTTGCCGAGAACGTGGCGACGAACACCACGGACGTCGCAACCAATGTCGCGACCTCTGTATCGACCTCGGTCAACCTGGGTCTGGATGGCATCATCCCCAGCGACAACGACTTCGCCGACGTCGACATTTACGGCGGCGCCAGGGTCGATCAGCTCTTCATCAATCGCGACGGCGTGATTTCCTACGATCCGGGTGACGACGTGTCCTTCGAAGACATTCTCAACGGTTCGCTGAACGGATCCGGCAACAACGCCTTTGTATTCAACCAGGTCAACGATCTGGTCGACAACGACATTCTGAAGGACCCGCAGGTCCATAACAACGGCAACTTCCAGCAGCAGGGCAGCGCCACGGGCGGCTTCGCCAAGACCGGCGACGGCATAAATGCCGGCGGCGGCGGCGGTGAAGGCGGCGGCGAGGCCAATGCCGATGGCGGCGGCGGCGGACGCGGCTCGGCCTATGGTTCCGACGCCTTCGGCGGCTTCGGCGGCCACACCAGCGCAAGCGCCGGCGACGGCAACGGCGCGGATGCCGGCGACGGCGCGTCAGGCACCGGCTTCGGGCTCGGGCTCGGCGGCCTTGGCGTCGGCATCGGCGCAGGCGGCGACGGCGGCGCGGGCGGTGACGGCGGCGCGGGCGGCTCCGGCGGCGGCGGCGGCGCAGCCTATGGCGGCGCTGGCGGCGCGGGTTCCGGCGGCTCCGGCGGCGCAGGCACCGGCGGCTATGGCGGCAGCGGCGGCACGGCCGGCAACGGTGGCGCAGGCGCGGCGGCGGCGGCGGCGGATGCTGCAGCGGCGTCGGGACTTGCCGGCGCGGCGGCCGCGGCGGCTGATGCAGCGGCAGCCGGCGGCGGCGCCGGTGGCGCAGGCGGCCTCGGCGGTGCAGGCGGCGCCGGAAACGGCGGCCTCGGCGGTGACGGCTTCGGCGGCATGGGCGGCGCAGGCTCCGGCGGCATGGGTGGCATGGGTGGCGCAGGCGGCATGGGCGGCGACGCCGATGGCGGTGGCGGCCTCGGCCTCGGCGCTGGCCAGGGCATCGGCCTTGGTCTCGGCGGCGGCACCGGCGGTGCTGGCGGCGACGGCGGCGCGGGCATCGGCGGCTGGGCTCTGGCTGCCGGCGGCGACGGCGGCGCGGCATGGGCCGGTGAAGTCTCCGGCGGCAATGGCGGCTTCGGCGGCATGGGCGGCATCGCCACCACGGGCGCAGGCGGCGCAGGCGGCGCAGGTGGAATGTGGGGCTCCAACAATGGCGATGACGGCTTTGTCACCGGATCGTCGCAAGCCAGCGCCAGCGCGCTCGTCGACACCAGCGCCTTCAACCAGCAGATTGTCATGGGCGCGAACGTCCTTGGCAACACGGTCGACATGACTGTGGTCGGCGGCGACCTGATCAGCACGCTGGTCGGGGAAGACGACGGATAAAAAAGCCGTCCACGGGTCCGGCGTCCTCTCCCCCCAAGGACGTCGGGTTCTGGAGCTGTGCATGGTCCCCGTGCACAGCTCCGCACTTTTCCCTTCATGCCCGCAGCGGGCGATCATGGAAAACGAGGCACGAAAAACGGGGGAGGCAGATCTGGACTGAAGCCCTGCGCCGTTCGGCAGATCGGCACGGCCAGGAGCATCGCATGGGGCGGGCGGCCCTGACCAACGGTTCTGCTGGCAAGCCAGCGAGGTAGTGCACCATGCATATGGACTCGACCACCGAGATCATCGCCCATTTCATCGGAGTGTTTTCCCAAACCGTCGAGGATGTGCGGCTGCGGCTGGACTACGCAAAGTTCACCGCCCAGCGCGAAGCGCCGCCCGAAACACCCGATCTTCTCGACATCAAGCTGAACATGGTCAGCCCCTACACGCTGGGGCAGTTCGTGGCGAAGGTGACCTATGCGCCACCCGCCTTCGACATGGTGTCGACGGCCATTGTCACGCCGGTTTCCCATCAGCCGATCCCGCTGCATATTCCGCCCGGAAACCTGACCAAGGTGTTCGGGCACACTCCCCGGCATGATATGCCGGGGATGGGGGACAGGGTGATCCCCGAATATGAGCCTATCGGCTCGCTCGCTCTCTATCTTCGGCAGGAAGCGCAACTCGTCGACAACGACGTGCTGACGATCGGCAGTCATGGGCTCGGCGTGCAGATTGCGGGCGACCCGGTCGCCGCCCTCGCCCAGCTTGTCGAAGCCGCCTCGCATTTCCAGCCACTGGCCGCCATGGAGAGCTTGCATACGGAGGCCGACGCGGGCGATTTCATCCTGCATGTCACGGAGTCCGCCGATACGCTGCCCGATGCAGCGCCCGCCGGCGGCAGTCTCTTCGTCGCTCACGGCGAAGCCACGGCCGGCATCCATGTCAACGGCGAAAGCGTGGACGAAGCGCCGGTCCTCGAGGATCTCCTGCCGGCGAAGTTCCGGCCGCCGCCTGAAGAGACCGAAGACGACACGCCCACGCCAACCGGCGTCGACCACTCGCACAATTCAAAGATCGAACTGGAAGCGGGAGGCAATCTGCTGGTGAACGAGGCCGTGCTGGTCAACAACTGGTACGGCGCGCCGGTGGTCGCCACGGCGGGCAATTATGTCCACGTCAACGCCATCAGCCAGACGAATGTCTGGAGCGATTGCGATGCGGTCTCCGACGCTCTGGGCGGCTGGCAGACGCTGACCAGCACGCCGACTCAAGGCTTCAACGTCGCCACCATCGAGACCATTTCCAACCCGGCCTATGGCGCAGAGCCGGCCGGCGGCTCCGGCTTCCCCTCCTACTGGCAGGTCGCCCGCATCGACGGCGATCTCCTGATCGCCAACTGGATCAAGCAGATCAGCTTCGTGCAGGACAACGACGTCACGGTGATGTCGGCCAGCGGCGGCGGCGCCACCATCACGCTCGGTGGCAACACGGTCGTCAACATCGCTTCGCTCGCCGAACTGGGGAGCTATTACGACCTCATCATCGTCGGCGGCTCCATCTACCACGGCAACATCATCAGCCAGACCAACATCCTGCTCGACGATGATCTCATCGCGACCGTTGGGGACTTCCAGACCTCGGGCGACGCCTCGCTGTCCACCGGCGGCAACCTTTTGTGGAATCAGGCGTCGATCACACAATATGGAACGATGAACTTCGAGGGCCTGCCCCCGTCCTTCCAAGAGGCGGCCGACAAGCTCGCTTCCGGCCCCGCAGATGCACCATCCGGCCTGCTTCAGCATGACGCCTTCGGCGGACTGACGGGTCTGAAGGTGCTCTACATTTCCGGTGATGTGATCGATCTTCAATATATCAGCCAGACCAATATTCTCGGCGACGCCGATCAGGTGGCGCTGGCGATGGATCAGGCGGGCGCTTACGCCGATGCGGACTGGAACATCTCGACCGGCGCCAACGCCCTCGTCAATCATGCCCATATCGTCGACGGCGGCGTCGATTCGACAGTCTATGCCGGCGGCCATGTCTATTCGGACGAGCTGCTCATCCAGGCCGAGCTGATCTCGAACGACAGCAGCAGCCTCTACATGCAGGACGCCAATGCGCTGGTGAGCGAAGCCGTGGTGTTCCTGAGCGACGACATGCTGACGCCGGACGCCGACGACGGCGGCCCGGTTCATGACGGCATCGCGCCAGGGGCCGGTTCGGCGGACGTGATGCAGACCATGCTGAGTTGATACGAACCATACTGACCGGTCCGGACGGAGGGGAGCGTCTTCATGGAGAGGTTTCAGGCAACGGCGGCGTCTCAGGCCGCACCAGGCAACACGACATTTCGCGAGCCCGACACAGGGCAGTTGATACGAGTGCTGGCGGCGCTCGAAAGGGAGATCGAACTCTCCGTCGAGGATGCCGTTTCGGAGCACCGATGCAGCAAGCAGGCGGATCGTCAGGCCGCATCCGAAAGGGCGCGCGGCGATCCGGAGCCGGAGAACACGATGCGACAACCGCAACAATCCGGACCCGAAGCGGCCCGGCCGGGCGCGACGGTCATCCTGGATGGCGAGAGCGGCCCGATACAGGCGCGGCCGCAGCCGCAGGGGCGCGACGCGGGCCAGCCTCCCTCGCCGGCCGGCCGCTATGCCATCGCCGACGACAAGGCCGGCGGCGGCCAGAAGGATGGGAATGGCGGCTCCGGTCCCTTCCATCGCCGCCTCGGGCCGGTGGACCTGTCGAAGAGCCTCAGCGCCGGACTTGGCGCGGTTCGCAAGAACCTTTTGATGGTGTTCCTGTTCACCAACGCCAGCAATGTTCTGGTGCTGGCCATCCCGGTCTATCTGTTCCAGATATCGGACCGGGTGCTGACCAGCCGCTCGACCGACACGCTGGTCATGCTCACCATCGTCATCGTCGGCGCCGTGCTCCTGCAGGCGACGTTCGACGCCATCCGCCGCTTCATCCTGATGCGCACCGCGGTGGAGGTTGCGGCCCAGCTTGGCGCGCCGATCCTGAGCGCCGCCGCCCGCGCCTCGCTGCATGGCTCGGGCCGCGAATACCAGACGCTGGGCGACCTCCAGCAATTGCGTTCGTTCCTCGTCTCGGGAACCTTGCTGTCCTTCCTCGACATCCCCTTCGCGCCGCTGTTCATACTGGCCGTCTATCTGGTGCATCCGCATCTGGGCAGCATCATCATACTGTCCGGCCTGCTTCTGCTGGTTGTCGCCTTCGTCAACCAGCGGGTGACCGCCACCCCATTTGGCGAGGCCAACGTCTTCCAAAGCCGCGCCAACCTGCATCTCGACTCCATGGCCCGCAATTCGCAGATCATCAACGCGCTGGCGATGATCCCCGAGGCGGTGAAGATCTGGGGGCAGGACACGGCCGGCTCGCTGAAGGCGCAGGTGAAGGCGCAGGACCGCAACATCGTGTCCGCCGCCACCTCGCGCGCGATCCGCCTGCTGACGCAGGTGGCGCTGCTCGGCTGGGGCGCGTTCCTCGCCATCGAGGGCGAGATCACCGGAGGAATGGTGATCGCCGCCTCGATCATCGCCGGCCGCGCGCTGGCCCCGATCGAAGGTTCCATCGAAGGCTGGAACCAGTTCATCCTGTCACGCGGCGCCTATGGCCGCATCAGCGCGCTGCTGCGGTCCTCACCGCTCAATCTCGAACGGCTGGTGCTGCCCAATCCCGAAGGCCGGCTCGACGTGGAGCGCGTGCTCTATGTGCCGATGGGCACCAAACGCGTGGTGCTCAACGGCATCAATTTCTCGCTTCAGCCGGGCGACTCGCTCGCCGTCATCGGCAATTCGGGCGCGGGCAAGACGACGCTCGGCAAGATGCTGGTCGGCTCCATCCTGCCGACTTCGGGCGCTGTGCGCCTCGATCTGATGGATCTGCGCAACTGGGATCAGCGCCAGTTCGGCGACAATATCGGCTATCTGCCGCAGGACGTGCAGCTCTTCCCCGGCTCGATCAAGGCCAATATCGCACGCATGCGCGACGACGTGGAGGACAGCGAAATCTACCGCGCCGCGATCCTCGCCGACGTGCATGAGATGATCGCCACTTTTCCGCAAGGCTATGAGACGCTGGTGGCGGCCGACGGATCGCCGCTTTCGGGCGGGCAGAAGCAGCGTATCGCCCTTGCCCGCGCCTTCTTCGGCGATCCGCGCATGATCGTGCTCGATGAGCCGAACTCCAATCTCGACGCCTCGGGCGACGCCGCCCTTGCGCGCGCGCTGCGCCACGCCAAGGAAAACCGCATCACGGTGGTCGTGATCACCCAGCGGCCGTCACTGCTACGCCATGTCGACAAGATCCTGCTGATGACCAACGGCACCATTTCCATGTTCGGCCGGCGCGACGAGGTGCTGCGGGCGCTGGCGGCCTATAGCGCGGGACATCTGGATGGCAATCCGTTCGGCGAGCGGCTGCCCCAGCCCGGAATGGCCCAGCCGGCAACCCCCCAACCCGGCATGAGCCCGGCAGGCATCGCCCCCACCAACATGGCCCCAGCCACCATGGCAAAGGCAGGTGCGGCATGAGCACGGATATCGCAAAGCTGCATGACCTCACCTGGTATGCAGAAGTCCCCCGCTCCATCCGCAAACAAAGCATCGCCGGCGTGCTGTTGCTGGTCGTGTGTTTCGGCGGTTTCGGCCTGTGGGCCGGGTTCGCGCCGCTCGCCGCCGCCGTCATCGCGCAAGGCAGTTTCGTGGCTACCGGCCAGAACAAGATCGTCCAGCATCTGGAAGGCGGCGTCATCAGGGAAATCCTCGTTTCCGAGGGCGATCATGTGATGGAAGGCCAGCCGCTTGTGCAACTCGACGAAACCTCCGCGCTGTCCAATGAGCGCCAGCTCTTCCTGCGCCGTGCACGGCTGGAGGCCATCGTGGCGCGGCTGACCGCGCAATCCGAGGAGCGCCCCAGCATCGCCTTCCCGGCCGAGTTGACCGGCAACGCCGTCGATCCCGAAATCGCCGAAATCCTCGCCAGTCAGCGGCTGAATTTCGAAGCCTCGCAACGCAAGCTCACCAGCGAGATCGAGTTGCTCAACAACAACATCGCCGCGCTGGAATTCCGCGCCGGCGGCTACGAGGCGCAACACGAGGCGTTGAAGCGACAGATCGGCTTCCTCAACGACGAGTATGCCGGCAAACAGAAGCTCTACGACCAGGGCCTGCTGCGCAAACCCGAGATATCGGCCATCCGGCGGGCCATGGCCGAGGCGGACGGCCAGAGCGGAAGGCTGACCGCCGAAATCGACGAGACACGGTCGCAGATGTCGCGCTATCGCCAGCAGAAACAGCAGACGCTCGCCGCCTACCGGCAGGCGGCGCTGGACGAGCTGCAGAGCGTCGAGGCGGAACTGGATTCGGTGCGCGAGCAATCGCGCACCGCCGAGAACGTGCTGCGCCGGGCGACCATCAACGCGCCGGTCAGCGGAACCGTGGTCCGGCTCTATTACCATACGGCGGGCGGCGTTATCGAAAGCGGCAAGAGCATCGCCGAAATCCTGCCGTCAGACGTGCCCCTCATCATCGAGGCGCAGATACCGCGCACCAAGATCGATTCTGTGCGCGCCGGGCAGGAGGCCACGGTGCGGCTCACCGCACTGAACCAGCGCACCACGCCGGTGCTGACCGGGACGGTCTACTACGTCTCGGCCGATGCGCTGCGCGAGCAATCGATACAGGAGGTGCGCGAGATCTACCTTGCGCGCGTACGCCTTCCGCCCAGCGAACTGGCGCGCGTACATGGCTTCCTGCCGACGCCCGGCATGCCGGCCGAGGTCCTGATCCAGACGGCGGAGCGCACTTTCTTCGACTACCTGTCGAAACCCATTCGAGACAGCATGAACCGCGCCTTCCGGGAGGATTAGACGGGCCCTGCGTGCGGTGCTACCATCAGCCGGTCTTGGGCAAACAAGCAGCCTCGCGATGAACCGATCGGCGCCGCCTTTCAAGGATGTGCTGACCCTTCTGGGTCAGCTCAACTATACCTGGACCAACACCGAAAGCCTTCTCATCCACCTGATCGCAGGGCTGGCCGTGGTCGACAAGGAAACGGCCACCATCATCTTCCTGACCCTCAACACCACGCGCGCCCGCGTCGATCTGGTCGAGCGGCTGGCCAAGATGGCGCGCATGCCCGCGCCTGTTCGCAAGGACGTGCTGGACGTCACCCGCAAGATGATGGCCGAAGCGAAGCTGCGCAACAAATACAACCACTGCATCTATTCGTTCGACGACACCGGTGACAATGTCTCCACCCTGCTGATGCGGGTCTCCGAATCCGGCGACCAGCTCAGATATGGCAAGATGGACGCCATCGACGCCGACGAAATCGCCAACATCACCCGCTCGATCAACCGGCTGGCGGAGACCAACCGCGAAATCTGGGCGCTTGCCCGCCGCCACGGCTTTCCACTCTGAAAAGACAGGGCGGCGCGCCCTGCGATGCTGTGCGGTCCCGTCATCACGATGCGAGCGCTACCCCGGCCATGCGCGCCGCCTGCGACTTGCATGCGCGGCCTGTGAATGAAGCGACCATCCTTCTTCTTCTTCTCATTGACAGAAATGGAACTCCGGCACTAGGATTGTCCGCATAGTGAACATAAATTCATTATACGGACAATCCCGAACCCCGAATGATGCCCTGCGCATCCATCAGCCATGGAGAATCCAATGAATGCGGTGCGGCGTCTGGCCATCGCGCGGGTGTGGCACGAAGCCAATGCCTTTTCCCCCGTTCCGACCGGTCTCGACCGCTTCCGTATGCGTGAATGGCAATGCGGCCCCGACGCGCGCGACGCTTATCAGGACACGGCCACCGAAATGGGCGCAGTGGTCTCGTTCCTTCAGGCGCGCGAGGACTGGGACGGGGTTTTCCTGCGCTGCACCTCGGCTCCGCCCGGCGGCCCCGTGGAGCAGGCGGGGCTGAACGCCATTTTCGACGAGATCATTGCCGGCCTGGCTGATGGTCCGTGGGACGGCGTCTATATTTCCCTGCATGGCGCGATTTCGGGAACGGAGGATCCGGGCCCGGACCACACGCTGCTGCGTCGCGTACGCGACGCGGTCGGGCCCCATGTTCCGGTCGCCGTTAGTTTCGACATGCACGCCTGTCTCGATCCCCGCATCGGCGAATGCGCCGACATCGTCGTCGGCTACAAGAGCTATCCCCATATCGACATGGCGCAGACTGCGGCCAAAGCGCTTGCGCTGCTCGACCGCATGGCGCGCGGAACGGAAAGTTTCCGCTCGCTGGTGTTGCCGGTTCCCATGCTGCCGCCCAGCCATTCCATGCGCACCGCCATCGAGCCGATGGGGTCGCTGGTGCGCCTTGCGGCCGAAACCGAGGCAGCGCAAGGGTTCGGCGACATCACGATGTTCGGCGGCTTCGCCTATGCCGACACGCCATGGACCGGCGCATCCGTGACGGTCTGCTACCCTGACAGCGGCGAGCAGGCCCACGGCCTGGCGTTGGCAAGCGCGCAGAAACTCGCCGTCGGGATGAAGCGCCGGCACAAGGAATTCTTGCCCTGCCTGCCTGACGCGGCGCAAGGGCTGAGGCAGGCCCGGCAACTGCTGGCGGAAGGCCGGCGCTGGCCGGTCGCGATTTTGGAAAATGCAGACAACCCGCTTTCCGGCGGCGCGGGGGATACGCCTGCCCTGTTCCGCGCACTGGTCGAAATGAACCCGGAGTTTCCGGCGTTGTTCGCCAGCTTCTGCGACCCGGACCTTGTGGCCCTGGCGCATGAAGCGGGTGTGGGCGCAACTCTGGACACCCGGCTTGGAGGCCGGCTGACAGACGCTTTTGGCCCGCCCGTCTCATTCAGGGGCGAGATCGTGCTGCTGACCGACGGCCGTTTCGTCAATACCGGGCCGATGGAGCACGGAAGAACGGAAGCGACAGGTCGTACGGCCGTGCTTCGCAACGGCAACATCACGGTCGTTATCGCAGAAACCGCGCAGAGCGTGAACGATCCGGCGTGGTGCGCACTGCATGGTTTCGACCTCACCCGCATCGCGCTGTTCTGCACCAAGGCCAAGAACCATTTCCGCGCGGGTTTTGGCGAATTATGCGAAGCCATCATCGATGTCGACACGCCGGGGCCCGCGCCGGCCGATCTGACGCTCCTGCCTTATCGCCATGTATCGCCGGCGTTCCTGCGGCCATGAAACAGGCGTCGGAACCGCGGAGTTCGCCTAGCGGACATAGAGGCGTCATGCTAACGGGAATGCATGTGAATGATTCCCGGGAGAACCCGAATGGCCTCAGAAGAGATTGATGATCTTTCCGACGGGCAGACGGAAAACAGCGCCGATTTCGTTCGCTCGCTCGCCCGCGGCCTCAGTGTCATCAAAGCCTTCGACCGCTTCACGCCGGCGATGACGCTGAGCGACGTGGCGCGCAAGACCGGCCTGCCCCGCGCCGCCGCCGGCCGCTTTCTGAAAACGCTGGTCACGCTGGAATATGCCAGCTTCGATGGCCGCGAATATCGGTTGCGTCCTCGTGTTCTGGAACTGGGCATGGCCTATTTCAGTTCCTTCTCCTTCATTGAAATCGCCAACCCGATTCTTGAGGCGGCGGCCAAGCAGGCGGAAGAGCCCTGTTCCATGGGCGTGCTCGACGGCGCCGAACTGGTCTATGTCGCGCGCCATACCGCAAACCGCATGATGTCCATCAGCATCGCGCTGGGAAACCGTTATCCGGCGACCTCCACCTCGCTCGGTCGGATTCTGTTGGGCGGCCTGTCGGATGCCGAGCTGGACGCCATTCTTGACAAGGCCGGCATTCGCCCGGTCACCCCGATGACGGTGACAGACAAGCACAAGCTGCGCGAAATGATCGTTCAGGGACGTTCCGACGGCTATTGCACCGCCGATGGCCAGCTTGAGGTCGGTATTCGCTCGATCGCCGTGCCGGTGCGCGGCCGCGACGGCAAGATCATCGCCGCCATCAACATGGGCGTTCCGGCCACACGGCACAGCATGGAAAGCCTTGTTTCGCATCTGCTGCCGATTTTGCGCAGCGCGGCAAGCGAGATCGAATTCGCCATCCGCTCGCGACCATAGGCCGTCTTATCCAGGTTTCGGTCCGGCCGGCATCCGGCAAAGCCGACGCCGGGAGCACCGCACCGCGAGAGGCCAGGCCTCAGGAAACATTCGCAGTTCCGCGGAGAGGGCGAAACGATCTGCCGCCCTGCCTTACGCAATTCCGGACACACGATCGCCTCGCCCTCTCCCTGCAATCGCCACGGCCCTTCCCCCGGCCAGCACCCTCTTCCCTCTTTTCGACACGGCCACAGCAGCAGCCCCGACAGGTGACGCCTTGTTCTTGACACCGCCAAAGTTTCTTTCTAGTTTGTACGCACAGTGAACTTAAGACCGCCTAGCGAACACGATAAACCATTACGCCGGAACATGAAGAAGGGAACGCATGACCGCTGGCACGCCCATAGTGGTGGACAACCTCCACAAGCGCTTCGACAGGCTTGAGGTTCTCAAGGGAATTTCGCTTCGGGCGGAACAGGGCGATGTGATTTCCATCATCGGCTCCAGCGGCTCGGGCAAGAGCACCTTCCTGCGCTGCATCAACCTTCTGGAGCGTTACGATTCCGGATCGATCCGCATCTATGGCGAGGCGTTGAAGGTCGGACCGAAAGGCCGCATCGACAACCGTCAGGCCGATCGCATCCGCCAGCGCGTCGGCATGGTGTTTCAGAGCTTCAATCTCTGGTCGCATCTCACCATCCTCGAAAATCTGATCGAAGGGCCGGTCCACGTGTTGGGCATGAAGCGGTCGCAGGCGATCGACAAGGCGGAAGCGCTGCTGGATAAAGTCGGCATCCACGACAAGCGCGCCCACTATCCCGGCCATCTTTCCGGCGGCCAGCAGCAGCGCGCCGCCATCGCCCGGGCGCTGGCCATGGACCCTGACGTCCTGCTTTTCGACGAGCCGACCTCGGCGCTCGATCCTGAACTGGTCGGTGAGGTGCTGCGTGTCATGCGCGGGCTGGCCGAAGAGCGCCGCACGATGATCATCGTCACCCATGAGATGCGGTTCGCCCGCGACGTCTCGTCCAAGGTCGTCTTCCTGCATCACGGCCGGGTCGAGGAGGAGGGCTCGCCCGAGCAGGTCTTCGGCGACCCGCGCTCGGAGCGCTGCCGGCAATTCGTCAGCCAGGCCTTCGCCGCCGCCTGAGACAGTCATTCAAGAATAACGGAGGAAAATCGGATATGACCACAATCAGAAAGACCCTGCTTGCCCTGCTGGCCGGCTGCGCGATGGGCCTCGCGGCCGCCGGAGCGCAGGCCGAAACGTTGCGCATCGCCACCGAAGGCGCCTACCCGCCCTTCAACTTCGTCGACGCCAAGGGCGAACTGCAAGGGTTCGACGTGGACATCGCCAAGGCGCTTTGCGCGGAAATGAAGGTCGAGTGCACCATCGCCGCCCAGGCATGGGACGGCATCATCCCCGGGCTGAACGCCGGTCAATACGATCTCATCGTCGCCAGCATGTCGATCACGCCTGCCCGGCAGGAAGCCGTGAACTTCACCCAGCCCTACTATCAGGCTGGCGCGGTGCTGGTGGCGCCCAAGGATTCCGGCCTCGAGCCGACGGCCGACAGCCTCGCCGGCAAATCGATCGGCGTCCAGCGGGCCAGCACCTACGCCAAGCTGATCGAAGCCAACTTCCCCAAGGCCGACGTTCGCCTGTATGACAAGACCGACAATCACAATCTCGATCTCGTCTCCGGCCGCATCGACGGGGTGATCGCCCAGCGCATCATCATGTCGGAGTGGCTGGGTTCCAGCGACGGCGCAGCCTATGAAATAAAAGGCGAAGCCATGCTCGACCCGGCCATTCTCGGCGAGGGCGCCGGCATCGCTCTGCGCAAGTCCGACACCGAACTGCAGGCACGCGTCGACACTGCGCTCGCCGCCATTCTGGAGAACGGCGTCTATGACGAAATCAATACACGCTACTTCCCGTTCAGCCTGAAGCCGGCGAACTGACCACGTTTGCAGACGTGCCGCCGACAAGCGCGGCGCGTCGAAGGTTCCGAGGCCGGCGCCACGACTGATCGTTCTTCCGACCGGGCCTGAATGTCCGGTCGGGAAAGCTGTTTGCCGGCACAACCTCAATTCGCAAGGACAAGCTCATGCCCGATCTGCAAGGGTTCGGCTACATGCTGGCCGAGGGGACGCTGATAACGCTTCAGGTCGCATTGCTCAGCACCGTTTTCGGCGTGGCGATCGGTATTGCGGTGGCCATGATGAAGCTGTCGTCGAGCCGTTTCGCGCGGCTGGCGGGCGACGTCTACACCACGCTCGTTCGCGGCGTGCCGGCACTGGTTTTCATCCTGCTGATCTATTTCGGCGGAGTGAGGCTGGTGAACGAGATCGGGCATGCTTTCGGGCACGACCAGCATATCGATATCAACGCATTCGTGGCCGGCGTGTTTGCGCTGTCGCTGGCCTTCGGCGCTTATGCCACGGAAGTGTTCAGGGGCGCGTTCCAGTCCCTTCCCAGGGGGCAGATCGAGGCGGCGCGGGCGCTTGGCATGGGCCGCTGGCTCACCTTCCGGCGCGTCTCGCTGCCGCAAGTCTGGCGCATCGCCCTGCCCGGCCTCGGCAACATCTTCCTTGTCATCCTTAAGGAAACCGCTCTGGTTTCCGTGATCGGTCTGGAGGAGCTGATGCGCAAGACCGAATATGCGGTCGGCTTCACGCGCCAGCCCTTCACCTTCTTCCTCTGCGCCGCCTTCATCTATCTCGGCCTCACCATCATCAGCATGCTCGCATTGCAGATGATGGAGCGTCGGGCGGCGCGCGGTTTCACGCCTGTGGAGGCGGCATGAATATCGGCGTCATGATCGAGAGCATCCCCGCGCTGCTCGGCGGTGCGGGCCTGACCCTCAGACTGGTGGGGTTGGCGCTTGTCGCCGGCTTCGCCGTCGCCTTCCTGGTGGCGTTGGCGCGCCTGTCGCGCAGCCCGCTATTGTGGGCTCCCGCCTACGGCTTCGTGTTCTTTTTCCGCGGCACACCGCTGCTGGTGCAGATATTTCTCGTCTATTACGGCTTATCGCAATTCCCGGCGGTGCGGGCGAGTTCCCTGTGGTTCATCCTGCGCGAACCCTTCTGGTGCGCGCTGATCGCCTTCACGCTCAACACCTCCGCCTATACGGCGGAAATCATGCGCGGCGCCATCCAGGCCGTGCCGCGCGGTCAGATCGAGGCGGCGATGGCCATCGGCATGTCACGCCTGACGCGCATGCGCCGCATCGTCTTGCCGCAGGCCATCCGCATCGGCCTGCCGGCATATGGCAACGAGGTGATCCTGCTCATCAAGGCGAGCTCGCTGGCCAGCACCGTGACATTGCTGGACCTCACCGGCGTCGCCCGCACGATCAGTTCGGTCAACTACATGCCGGTCGAACTGCTTTCCATGGCCGCTCTCATCTATCTGGCGATGACCTTCACCGTCACCCGCGCCTTCAAGTTGCTGGAGCACGCCGTCTCGGCCGATCGTCGCCAGCCTCCTATCGCCGGCGGCTCTTCCCAGAAGTCTCTTTCCGTCGCATCCGGGCAAGCGAAATGACAGTTCACCCCCAAGCCGCCGCCTGCAAGAACTGGCGCGAAGCCGCCAGCGTGCTGAATCCGGGGACGCAAGCCTTCATAGACGGCGAATATCGGCCCGCCCGATCCGGCGCGACGTTTCCAACCGTCAACCCGGCCACCGGCTCGATCATCGCCCATGTGGCGGCCTGCGGCGCAACCGATGTCGACGATGCGGTGGTGGCGGCCACGCGCGCGTTTTCGGCCGGCCATTGGGCCAATGCCGCACCAGCCGCACGCAAGGCGGTTTTGCAGCGTTTCGCCGATCTCGTCGAAGCCGACGCCGAAAGCTTCGCACTGCTTGAGACGCTCGATATGGGCAAGCCGATCCGCGACAGCCTGTCGATCGACGTGCCGGCGGCGGTACGTTGCCTGCGCTGGTTCGCCGAAGCCACGGACAAGCTCTATGACGAGATCGCACCCACCCATGGCGACGCCCTTGCCATGATAAGGCGCACGCCGGTGGGGGTCGTCGCCGCAATCGTACCGTGGAACTTCCCGCTGGTCACGGCGATGACCAAGATCGCGCCGGCTCTGGCGGCGGGAAACAGCGTTGTCCTCAAGCCATCGGAATTGTCGCCGCTCAGCGCCATCAGGCTCGGACAACTGGCCAGCGAGGCGGGTCTGCCGAACGGTGTGTTCAACGTCGTCCCGGGCGTCGGGCCGGAAGCCGGCAAGGCGCTGGCGCTGCATGAAGGGGTCGCGGCGCTGTCCTTCACCGGCTCGACGGCGGTGGGCAAGCTGCTGATGGGCTATGCCGGCCGGTCCAACCTGAAGAAGGTCAGCCTCGAATGCGGCGGCAAATCCGCCAATATCGTGCTTGCCGACTGCCCCGACATCGATCGGGCGGTGGAAGCGGCCGCCATGGGCGCCTTCCACAATCAGGGCCAGATCTGCAACGCCGGCACGCGGCTGATCCTTGAAAGGCCGATCCGCGACGTTTTCCTTGAAAAACTGGTCGCCCTCACCCGGACATTCCTGCCCGGCGACCCTCTCCTGCCCGAAACGCGTTTCGGAGCGATGGCCTCCGCAGCTCATGCGGCGCGGGTGCGCGACTTCATCGGGAAAGGCATCGGGGAAGGTGCGCAACGCCTTACCGGGGAAGGGCCGGCGCTGCCAGGTATCCTGCCGGAAAGCTGCATCCGCCCCACTATTTTTGCGGGCGTGAGCAACGCCATGACCATAGCGCGCGAAGAGATTTTCGGTCCGGTTCTCAGCGTCATCGACGCCGCTGACATGGATGAGGCCATAACGATCGCCAATGACAGCCCTTACGGGCTCGCCGCCGCCATCTGGACACGTAACCTGTCCCGGGCGCTGAAGATCGAAAGGCGGCTCGACACCGGCCTCGTCTGGATCAACACCGTCCGCGTCGGCGACATCACGGTGCCGTTCGGCGGCGTCAAGGCATCCGGCAACGGGCGGGACAAGTCCCTGCACGCCTTCGACAACGTGACCCACCGCAAGAGCGTCTGGGCGGATTTGTCGGCATGACGAAAGCCAGACGCATTCTGGTCGGCGCGATCCTGCATGAGACCAATACGTTCAACCAGGTTCCGACACGGCTTGCCGACTTCGCCGGCCGCTATCTGCTGTTCGGCACGGAGGCTGCGCACCGGCAGCTTGCCGGCACCGGCACCGAGATCGGCGGCTATCTGCAAGCGGGCGCGACCCTTGGCTGGAACATGGCGGTTGCGGTCGCCGCAGCCTGTGGCCCATCCGGTCCGCTCACCGCAGGCGACTGGGCCGTGCTCAAGGCTGCTCTTTTGAACGCCGAAGGACCTTTCGACGGAATCGCGCTCGCTCTTCATGGAGCCATGGTCACCGAAGACAGTCTTGATCCCGAAGGTGAATTGCTGATGGCGCTGCGGGCCCGCCATGGATCGCAGGTGCCGATCGTGGCCACCCTCGACATGCACGCCAACATCTCCGATGCGATGGTGGAAGCGGCCGACGCCTTCTTCCCTTACCGCACCTATCCGCATGTCGATCATGCGGAATGCGCCGCCGACGCAGCCGCTGCCCTCACGCTGTTGATGGACCAAGCAAAGAGAGGCATGGGCAACACGCGCCTCACCCGCAGTGTCCTCGTCCGGCCACCCATGCTCGATGCCGCCGACCATGGCCGCACCAGCCCGCCCGGCCCCATGAACAGGCTGCTGGCGCAGACAAGCGAGATCAGCGGCCGGCCGGGCCTCGTTTCCGCCGGACTGACCATAGGTTTCCCGTGGGCCGACGTGCCGGAGGCTGGTCCTGCGGTCGTGGTCACCGTGATGGCGTCCTCGCCGGCCGACCCGCTGGCTCCGGCCATGGAGCTCGCCGAAGGATTGTGGGAAAGCCGCGATCGGACGCAGCTCGATTTTCCCGATGCCGCGGAAGCGATGGCGATCGCCGCCGGGACAAGCAGCGATACGCGCCCGCTGGTGCTGGCCGACTTCGGCGACAACCCGGCCGCCGGCGCTTACGGCGACTCGCCCAATCTGCTGCGCGCCATGATCGACGCAGGGCTGGAGAATGCGGCTTTCGCCAGCCTTGCCGATCCGCGCTCCGTTCAGCGCGCCAGGGAGGCGGGAGAAGACGCCATGATCGACCTTGCGCTGGGAGGCACGCTCGCGCCGGACATCGCCCCTCCGCTCCATGCCACGGTCAAGGTTCTGCGCCTGCATGACGGCCGTTTCGAATGCGAGGGGCCCGTGCTGCGCGGACTGAAGGTCGACATGGGACCGATGGCGTTGGTGCAAATTGCGGGAATCCGCGTTGTGATCGCCAGCCGCGCCCTTGCCGTCACCGATCTCAACCTTTTGCGGGCGGTCGGCATCGAACCCTCCAGCCTCAGCACGATCGGCCTCAAGAGCCGCAACCACCTGCGCGCCGCTTTCGGTCCCATCGCCCGGGATATCGTTCTGGTCGACACCGGCGGCATCGCAACCATGCGCCTTTCGCAAATTCCCTATCGCCGGATCGACCGCTCCATCTGGCCTCTCAGCCCCGCAGACCCGTCACGCAAACTGGAAAACGCCCATGTCTTCGACACCGCGCCCCGATCTGAGGAACGACCCCTCGCCCTCCACCGCCACGCTCAAGGCGGTTGACCTTGCTCACCATCTGCATCCGTTCACCGATCACCAGGAACTGCGCGGCGACGGCGGCGCCCGCGTCATCGCTTCCGGGAAGGGATGCTATCTGACCGACACCGAAGGCGCGCGCCTGCTCGACGGCATGGGCGGACTGTGGTGCGTGAACATCGGCTATGGCAGGCCAGAACTGGCGGAGGTCGCAGCGCGCCAGATGCAAGAACTGCCCTACTACAACAGCTTCTTCAAGACGACGATGCCGGCGACCGTCCAGCTTGCGGAAGACCTCGCCGCCCTGACGCCGGAAGGTCTCAACCGCGCGTTCTTCTCCAATTCGGGTTCCGAGGCGAACGATACGAATATCCGCATCGCCCGCATGTACTGGCAGAAGCAGGGACAGCCTGACCGCACAGTCATCGTCAGCCGCAATCTTGCCTATCACGGCAGCACCATCGCCGCCGCCAGCCTGACCGGACTGGCCAGCATGCATGACATACCAGGCATTCCGATCCCCGACATCGTCCATGCGCCGGCGCCGTTCTGGTGGGCCAATGGCGGCGACATGTCGCCAGAGGAATTCGGCCTTCAGGCAGCGCGCGGTCTGGAGGAAACCATCCTTGCGGTGGGCCCGGAACGCGTCGCCGCCTTCATCGGCGAACCGGTTCAGGGCGCAGGCGGCGTGATCGTGCCGCCGTCGACCTATTGGCCCGAAGTCCAGCGCATCTGCCGCAAATACGGCATATTGCTGATCGTCGATGAAGTGATCTGCGGGTTCGGCCGCACCGGCCGGTGGTTCGGCAGCCAGACCTTCGACATTGCGCCCGACATCATGACGGTGGCGAAGGGCATGTCATCCGGTTACCTGCCGATCTCGGCCAGCATCGTGCATGATCGCGTTGCCGAAGTCGTCTTCGACGGCCCCGGCCGCTTCCCGCACGGCTACACCTATTCCGGCCATCCGGTCGCGGCCGCCGTCGCCCGCGAAAACATCGCCATCATGAAGCGAGAGGGCGTTGTGGAACGCGTGGGCGGTGATATAGGCCCCTACTTCCAGGAGCGGCTGGCCACCCTCCTCGACCACGAACTGGTCGGCGAAGTGCGCGGCGTCAGCCTCATGGCTGCGGTCGAGCTGACCCGCGACAAGAAAGGACGAAGCGCCGTCGAGCCATTGGGCGGCCTTGCCACCCCGGTGCGCAACGCCTGTTTCGAAAACGGGCTGACAACACGCGCTGTGCGCGACTGTCTTGTCTTCTCTCCACCGCTGGTCATCAGCCGAGCGGAAGTGGACGAACTCGTATCGATCCTGCGGCGCAGCCTCGATCAGCAACTGAAATAATCCGGGAGGGGCGGCGACGCCGGACGACCGCCGGCACTCAAAAGCGTCGCATAAGCCCATCCGGCCGCCATGGAAGTCCGGGCTGATATGAAGCCCGGCCAGACCGGCCAAATTTCGGGGCGCGGGGCCATTCCGGCTCCGCCTGACATCGCGCGCGAACAGGACGGCGCTGTCACACAAATGCAACGCATCGTGCGGAATGCGCATTCGTCAGAACGCCCTCTGCTCCAGCCGCCAAGTCGCACAAAACATGAGCGAAGGGACGGGTTCCGGCGGTAAGTTTCCAAATGCGCCCAACCCTCCGGAACCATTCCAGAAACTGGAGTACTTGACTCTCCTTTAATCCTCGCCAATGGCTTCCTGGCAAATCAGCCCGCCGCTCTCCGGCCAGCCAATCTTGATTGTTCTGTTCGTTGTTGGTGGATGGGCCTGGCATGAGCACGCGTAGCGGGGAATTCGAGGCGCTTTATCTCGATGAGCAGCCGGGGCTTTTGCGCCGGGCGACGCGGCGTCTGGGTTCGCGCACTCTGGCCGGCGATCTCGTACAGGACGTCTTCCTGCGCCTGTGGGAAAAGCGCATCCTTACGCCCGATGACGCCGCCGCCTATCTCGGGCGGTCCGTCAACAACGCCATCGTCGATCATTTGCGCGCCGAGCGCGTTCGCAGGGAATATGTCGAGGGCATCCTGCCCGAGCAATATGCGGCTCAGGTGCCGACCCCGCATGACATCATCGAACCCCGCGACGAAATGCGCCGCATGGACGATCTCATCCGCGCGCTGCCGGAGCGGACGCGCCACATCTTCCTGCTGAACAAGGTCCATGGCTGCAACTACTCCGAAATAGCCGACGCGCTCGCCATCTCCCGCAGCGCCGTGGAGAAGCATATCGCCCGCGCCATGGTCGCCTGTCGCGGCGTCAGGGAATAATTTCAGGCAAGCCGGGTGGTTTCCCCTCTTGCCCGCCTATTGATTCAGGAGGGAAAGGCCGCGCTAGATGCCGGCCGGTTCCGTTGCAACAGATTCGGTCTCCCATCATGATCAGCAGCCAGGATTCCCAGCCGCCCCGCCCGCCCGAACGGGTCGAGCAGGAGGCCATCGCCTGGTTCACGCGCATGAACGGCGAGCCTTCGGCCGGGGACCACGAAAACTTCAACCGCTGGCGCAATGCGGACCCCGCGCATGAGAGAGCCTATCGCGACGTCAGCGCCACATGGGCGTCCACGGATGCGCCGGGAGAAAGGGTCGCAGCCGAAGAGGCCGATACGCTAAGCGGTTATCTCGATGCGATCGGCAGGAACCGACATCGCCGGCGCAAGCTCAACGGCCAGATTGCCACATTCACCACATTGCTCGCGCTCGTGCTGGGTTTCACCATTTGGCTGGAGCATCCCGATGTCCTTCAGAACCTTGCCGCCGACCATGTGACCGAGCGCGGACAACGTGGGACCGTCATGCTCGCCGACGGCACCGTCGTCATGCTTGACGCGGGCAGCGCGCTGACGGAGCAGATGGACGGCGACGCGCGGCGCGTGCGCCTGCTGCGTGGCGCCGCATATTTCGACGTGGTGCCCACGGGCCGCCCTTTCATCGTCGAGGCCGGACAGGGCGAGACACGCGTAACCGGCACGGCCTTCTCGGTCGAGCTTCGTGACGACGATACGGTCGTCACCCTCGCACGCGGCAGTGTCGGGGTCTCCTCGCATACGGACCACCGGAAGGCGATGCTGGAGCCGAAGCAGAGTGTCAGCTATGGCAGCGCCGGGCTGGGTCCGATAAGACAGGTCAGCCTTGACGATGCCTTGGCATGGCGCGACGGTCGCCTGATTTTCGAGAACGCCCGGCTGGAGGATATCGTCTCGCAGATCGGACGCTACCGGTCCGGGCGCATCATTATACTCGGTTCCGGCCTCGCCGGGCATCGCGTCAGCGGCAACCTGCCGCTGGACGACCCCGACGCCGCGCTCGCTTCGCTCCAGGCCACGGTCGGCTTCCGCATGAACGGCATTGGCGGCCGCCTGACGATCATCGGCCCCTGATTGTGAAATATTTCTCCCTTGATTATCAATAGTTTATGATTCTTCAGGAGGATCCTCATGTTTTTCCGATGTGTACCTCAGCCCTCTCATCCGTGAAGCATTATGAGAGGACCCAGATAGCCGGCGCTATTCGCTCCCTCTCGCGTGTCATGGACGAGAAGGATGATATCGATGGGGATCCGGTTACGGGGCGCCGCTGCGTTTTTGCTGACAACAACCGTGCTTGCAGCCGGCATGGAGAGTTTGCTGCTTATGCCACGGGCCTGGGCTCAGGCAGCCGTGCAACAGACCCACAACTTCGATATTCCGGCAAAACCCGTCCGCCAGGCGCTCAACGACATCTCCCGCATCACCGGCGTGTCGGTCGTGTTCAGCGAGACGGCAGCGGCGTCTGTCAGCGGCAATCCCGTCTCGGGAACGATGACCCGCGAACAAGCCCTGTCGCAGCTTCTCGCGGGAACCAGCCTCAGCTACGCCTTCACCAACGCCAACACCGTCACCATTACGGGTCGGGTCGCTCAGGCGTTTGATGCGCCCCACGATGGCTCGGTGGTGCTGGACACCATCGACGTGACCGGAAGGCAGGGGAGAAATCCCCATGATGCGCCGTACGAAACGGCGGCGGCCACCGCGTATATTTCTGGCGAACAGATTGAGCGCTTTCGGGGAACGACACCGGCCGACATGTTCACCGGCACGCCGGGCGTACTTTCCGGCGAGTCGCGCAATGGCAATTCGATCGACGTCAACATTCGCGGCATGCAGGGCATGGGGCGGGTTCCGGTTACAGTCGACGGCACCCTCAGCTCGGCCACCGTTTACCAGGGCTATCAGGGCGTCAGCAACCGCACCTATATCGATCCCGACCTGATCGGCGGCGTCAGCATCCAGAAGGGTCCCGGAAGCGGGGCCTATGGCGGTATTGGCGGTTCCGTGAGCATGGAAACGCTCAACGCGTCCGACATCCTCCTCGATGGAAAAAATTACGGCGTCCGCCTGAAGGGCGGCTTCGGCACCAACACTTCCGACATTCCCCCGCTGAACACGGTTGCGGGTATTTTTTTTCAAGGCGCGCGGCCCGGCAGCGTGGTGGGGCCGGCCGACATTTCACGCCCCTCGTTCCTTGACCACACACGGGAGTTCGGCAGCATCGCCGGCGCCATGCGCGGCGAGACATTCGAACTGGTCGCGGCGTATGCGGCCCGGCGCAGCGGAAATTATCACGCCGGCAGTAACGGACCTTCAGCGGCAAGTTCCGAGGATCTCGGACCCCGCTCGATCTGCCGCGACTATGGCGGCGGGTTTCTTTCCTGCACAAATTACGCCAGCTACTACGAGAATACCGGCGTTTCGGTCTATCGGGGCGGCGAAGCGGTCATGAACACATCAAGCGATACAGATTCATGGCTGCTGAAGGGAAAGTTCGAACTGCCCGCCGATCAGTCGCTGGAACTGATCCACACCGGCTTCAGAAGCGACCATGGCGATATCCGGGCCTCGATCCTGTCGAGCACCATGGGCGCACAGGCGACGCAGCGATGGACGTCCACGTCTTCCGTCGACCGCTATTCGGTTCGCCATCGCTGGAATCCGGCCGATAACGATCTTGTCGACCTGCACTCCAACTTATGGCTGACCTCGCTCGATATCCGGAACCCCACCACGGCCAGCAGCCGCACGGTGACGGACCTGGGGTTTCCCAATCCGCTTACGACACGCCTCCTTGTCGGCACCGATACAAGGCAATGGGGGGCGGATATTTCCAATAGGTCGCGCTTCGCCTCAGCCTGGGGCGATGTGTCGATGAATTACGGGATATCCTATCTCAACGAGGACACCGGGCCCACCGATCTGACGCGTACGCTCGAGGAGTTTCTTCCGCCAAATGGCGCGCGCCATGAATGGCAGGGCTTCATGAACGCCGACTGGAAGCCGTTGGACTGGCTGACATTCGACGGCGGGCTGCGCTACCATAATTTCTCCGCGCGGGATCGCATGGAGAAG
The DNA here is from genome assembly GCF_040545755.1 of Aquamicrobium ahrensii. Lineage (NCBI taxonomy): Bacteria > Pseudomonadati > Pseudomonadota > Alphaproteobacteria > Hyphomicrobiales > Phyllobacteriaceae > Aquamicrobium > Aquamicrobium ahrensii. The sequence continues at coordinate 32,880 of NZ_JBEPMN010000002.1, read as the reverse complement.
GGGGATACGCCAGCGGCCGGCTTCCTGGGGCAGCCACGCGGCAGAAGCGGCAGCGGCGTCAGCCCCTCGATAGGTGTGGCCGTCGCCCCGCTGGACGGGGTTCAGCTGTTTGCGCGCTATTCGGAAGGTATGCGCATGCCGAGCATGGCGGAATCATCGGCGATGGCGGCGACCTATCTGACGTCCGATGTCCGGCCTGAGCGCGCCCACAACTGGGACATCGGCGTCAACGTCATGGCTCAGGATCTCCTGCTCGACCAGGATGACGTGAAATTCAAGCTCGGCTGGTTCCACAACACGGTCGATGACTATATCGCCCGGCGCATCGTCAATATCTCGACCGACTTCGGGACCAATTACGATGGCCCGGGCGTGGGTAATATCGATCGTGCTTTATTCGAGGGCGTGGAACTCTCCGGCCGCTATTCCGTTGGCGGGCTCAGCCTCGAACTGGGCGCCTCCTATTATACGGACATGGCCTTTTGTCCGACCTCCGGCGCATGCCAGCGAAGCACTCTTTATGGCGACTATGCCACCAATCACGTGCCTCCAAAATATACCGCCTCGCTGACGGTTTCGCATAAGTTCCTGGACGACGCGTTGACGATCGGGGCGCGGGCCACGCATGTGGGGCCCCGCGCGATCAAGGCGGATCAGCCGACGATGCAAGGCGCATCGCCGTTTATCGTGCCAATCAACTGGAAGCCCTACGCGCTCGTTGACGTTTTCGCATCCTACGAATTCACCGAAAACCTCAAGGCCGACTTCAGGATCGATAACGTCGGCGATATTCATTATGTCGATCCGCTGGGGCTTGCCAACATCCCCGGCCCGGGAAGAACGGTCTGGGCGTCCGTCACCGCAAAATTCTGACGATCTCCACATGGCCTGTGGGCGACATCCGCCCACAGGCACAAGGAATCTCTCAAAGGGACTCTGCGCAAATAGCGGCGCGTTCGTGTGCGATGAGCCGATGATGCAGCCAGGCTTTGCGGCGCTGGACTTCACATCCGATCAGATCGGAGCGTTCTTCACCGCTTCTGATAGCCTGTAGCCAATTGCCTATCGGGGCTTTCTCCCCATTAAAGCACGCAAGCGGCCTTTAACCGAGCGTCTTCGCAATCTGGCAATCGTATCAGTTGCCATGTCGAATCGCTCTGGGTGGACTACATCCAGAGCGTCAATATCTGCTTCTGCCCATCCATAAGATTGAGCAGTCTCGGGGCGAGAATAGACAATGGTGTTCTGCCTATACCACCATGGAATATCGGAATTTCGCCAGATCGTCGGGCGAACAATATCGTAGGCATGAAAGCCGTGCACGCGGAACTTGTGTGCCCAATTGCTCTGCCATACCTCGTTGATATGATGCGTGCCACCTTGGCCCGGTATCGCAGCGGAGAAAAGGACTACATCTGTCCGTTCGCACAGCCACCGAACGGCCTGTTCACCCGCTTGTGGTGTGATGTGCTCCAGAACTTCGAGGCAGATAGCCAGATCGAACCGGCCAACATCAGGGAACCCCGTCTCGAAATCGACGACCTGAAATTCATCGCTGATGATCAGTTGATGCTCTGTAGCAGCCCATTGTCCATCTAATCCAAGAACCCGCGAAGCACCCATGTCTTTTGCCGCCGCCAGCCATGTTCCAGAGCCTGTGCCGAGGTCCACTACCGACGTCGGCTTGACAGTGACCATAACTGGGCGGAGCACTGCCTTGTACTCATCCTTGCCGCTGGATAGGAACTGAAAGAATTCTGAGGAATACGGCGTTTCGGACATTGTTTCTTCTCAATTTCTTATTCGTAATTGATGAATGCTCGGCGGCGTAGGCGAAAGAGGTTCACGAATTTACTCACTCCGCGAACGACCTCTCGCTTTATTTTGTTGACCGCTGGTGTTTTCACCTTCCTGATGCCCCGATCGATAATGCGAGGTAGGTTCGCACGGTCCTGCGTGCAGAGCGCAGGGAATATTTTGTAGGTCTTCAAGTCTGGGCGGCCACCGTTGAAAAGCACCTGATCGAATTCCCGGTCAATGGAAATCATTTCGCAATGAAGGATACCAGCGCATCGCTTGGAGATGATGTAGCCCTCGGTCCCGGTGCACCCAATGCATTTGTATATTTTTCGGCCTATTGCCGGACGCGACAGCCCAGCAATACGGCACCGAGGGTCGGAACCGCCGAGATGCACAAGATCAGCATCTTTCGGTATCCAAGAGATGTTTCGCAGAAAATCTGGAAGGCTCGCGCTCAACAGCGCGTCATCTTCAAGGATGAGCGCATATTCATCCTGACCGTCGCTGATGAGCTTCCAAATCTTATGGTGGCTAAGAAAGCAACCAATCGCGCCTGTTGCAATTGGAAAATCTGGAAGCGACTTCATCGCCGAGCCATCTACAGCTGAAAAGCGCTCAATTTCCAACCCCAAATTCGATGCTTGACGCTCAATAGATGCCCACCGTTCCGTGGAACGGTCAAGATTGACACAAAAAATGCGCACGGCGTCGTTCCCCCCATAGCTCCCGCCATCTTGCTCGTAGCGCTGTGCAAAGGTTTTCGCAATATCCTGAAAGAATCGGGCCTATGCGCAGTCACTTGGGGAGGGGACGCGCCGACCTACGACCTTGCGCTCGCTCGCACATTTAATCTGACCCCCACCACCCGACAGTCTGAAAGGAACTGACATGGCGAACGCACCCATGGGCGCGGGCGACCGCTATTACGTGTACCGCTCGCTTCTTGATCTGAAGCAGAAATTTGAAAGGAGGGCCAGCCGGGAGGCTGAAAAGGCGGAACTCCACGAATGGAGGGAAGTGGGCGACCGTGTTGCCGCTGGCAAGCGTCGGGGCCTTCTATCGCGATTATTCGGAGGCATAGGTTGCGACCGGCGCTGGCGGCGTAATCGCGATCATGTCGCTGATCGGGGATGTTGATTCGTCCAGCGCATCAAGGGCATCGTGGCGTCGTCGTTTCTGGTGGGCAACTCGGCCATGTGGGCGTCAGATGTATTGTTCGGCCCAATTGCCAAGTGGCTCGGGATGGCACGAAAGCCGCCGCCTTGAATAAGCAATCATGCGGCCTTCGTCGCGGCTTCACGCCATACAATGTGAATTCCGCTCAAAATGATGATAGCTCCGCCCAGGAATGTCAGTGTGTCCGGGATATCTTTCCAAAACAGCCAGCCCAAAATCACGGCCCAAAGGATCGCCGTATATTCGAAGGGCGCTATAACGACAGCCGGCGCGAAGCGAAACGCCTGGGTAAGCATCGTCATGCCAGCGGTACCCACAACGGCGAGGGAAAAGAATAGCCACAGGTCGCTTGCCTGCACTTCAACCCATACAAACGGCATGAAAATACCACTTATCAGAGCACCCGATGCAGTGAGGTAGAGCATTAGCGTCCAAACGCTATCTCTGACGTCCAGCCAGCGAGCGCCGAGCATCAATATAGCGTAAAGAAATGCAGCGCCGATGGGTAAAAGTGAAACCAAATGGAACGTCGAGCTTCCGGGTCGGATAACAATGATCAAACCGACGAACCCCACGACTACAGCAGACCAGCGCCGCCAGCCTACATGTTCTTTCAAAACAATTGCGGAAATTGCGGTGATGATAAGCGGCGCTACAAAAATTAATGTGGTGGCTTCGGCCAGCGCTAAATATTTGATGCTTGTGATGAACATCACTGCTGAACTCACCCACAAAATAGCGCGAAACAGGTGAGCGGTGGGTTTATAAGAGCGTAACGCATTCCTTCCACCCATTTTCAGTGTAATGGCGAAAGCAACAGGCAGAGCGATAAGATTGCGGAGAAAAATGATCTGCAACGGCGAATGCTTGCTCGTCAGTGTCTTTGCGATGGCGTCATTGATAGTTAAAAGGGCTATGCCCGCGCACATCAACACAATGCCCGTGATGACGGCATGTCGCTGCTCATTGTGAGAAACAGAATCCAAGCCCATCATCCTCCTGGCTGATCATTGTAAAGCGCAGCACCATGCAGGCAGCTGGAACCGCGCAAACCAGCCAAGAGCGCCCCTTGGATATGTCTTATGCGCCATTTGCTTCTTGTGCCAGAGGTGCGTGCAATTTCGATCCTCGACCCGAGCCATCTCGTTGCTGGTGTGGTTGGAGGGATCTGTCCACTTTGCCCGGCTTGCAGAACGCCACGCCTTGCCAGCAGGGCCGATCCGCCCTGCGCAGCTTCTGCTGTTTGCGGGATCACAACCTCAAGGATATTGGAATCGTTCTTTTTCAGAATGAGGCGTGCGTCGCGCTCAAGAATGGCGCTCACGACCTCCACCTCCTCTCGCAGCAACGCTTACGTCTCGTTTGCGTCGAAGTGGTCTACGCGGTTCGCAGCGTCCATAACTTTCAGCAATATGTCGACGCCCCTTTGATAAGAACGGCGGGACCGGCGCACTGCTTCTAGCTAAGGAGCACCCGCCGGCGATCAACGCCGGCGGGTGCGGAAAAGCGGTTAGTCGAGAACGTCAATGATCTCGTTGGTTCTCGGATCCACCACCACTGTCTGGTCGTCGATGACCACATACCGGTACTCGGTATCGGGAATTTCGTACAGGACAACGGTATCTGGCAATCTTGAGCCGACACCGACTTCCAATCCAAGCAGGTTGATCGAGGCCACCGGGTTCTTCTGCACGTACTCTCGGATAACCGGCCGCTGCTCTGGTTGAACGACATACACGTCAGGCCGATCTTCGGGCACGACAATCACATCCTGGGCTGAAGCAATTCCCGTGCCCGCCAGCATGATGCTAGCGGTAAAAATCGGTACAAGCATTTTCATGGGTTTGCTCCCTTCATGAACAATAGCATGGACCGGAAACGGCGCTATAAGCCCTCTCGTTCCGAAATCAATTAAGGCCTTTTTGCGTTCCGGGATTGGTGCCTACGGTAGCGCGGAACAATTCCCGTACAGGCCTATTGGCGCAGCGTGTCGAGGTCGCGGACGACAGGGTTCGGATCATGGGGTTGAAGACGGAATTGCTGCGAACGCTGGTCGCCGCTTCCAGCATGGAAACGGCGGCGTTCAGAGTTCTGTACTGAAATGGCGCGCCGCACCGGGTGAAGATGACAACTACATCTACTCTATAGCCCTCTAAGGCGCGCTTTAGTGGGGATGCCTGAGGTCGAGGCTCTCGATGTGAACTTCCTGTTCATGAGTTTTCTTCGCTTGCGAAAAAAGAGGAGCGATCCCTTGCGTTCGAATCCCTCCCGTTCCGGCAGGTGGCACCACGACGCCTGCCGGGCCGAAGAACTACACCTACGCTATTTCCCTCCCTAGTCCTCGTTAACGCTGTCAACGGCCGTGAACGCAGTTTGACCCAGTTAGCCTGTCGCTTTGGCGCATCATGGCGCGATGGGTGCAGTCATGAAGACGCAGTTCGAACTGGATACCGCACTCGGTTGGACCCTCCGGCGAAATGGTCCGTCTGGAAGAGCCCTTCGGGCGCAATTCGCACGACAGGTTCTTGACTGGCAATCGACACCTGCTGAAGATCGGTCGGTTTCCTCATTTACGCGCGCTTCGAGCGGGATAGCCGTCATCCGGTAAAACCCCTGACTGGTATGACGGCTCTACTGGGCCGGCGTCGGGTTGGCATCGCAGTGAGGTGGCACTGCGCGCCCGGATCGGGTCGGCGAGCAGCCTGAGACCATTCAGCACCACCAGCACCGTCCCGCCCTCATGCCCCAGAACCGCGAGCGGCAGCGGCAGGGCGAAGAACAGGCTTGATGCGACCAGAAGCAGCATCATGCCGATGGCGAAGGCGAGGTTCTGGCGGATGATCCGCCGGGTACGCCGCGCCAGAAAATGCGCGGCGGCAAGACGCGCCATGTCCTCCGACAGCAGCGCGACATCGGCCGCCTGCAACGCGACATCGCTGCCCGCCGCGCCCATGGCGATGCCGACATCGGCGCGCGCCAGCGCGGCGGCGTCGTTCACCCCGTCGCCGACAAAGGCGACTTTCCCATTCCTCGCCAGTTCGCCCACCAGCCGGACCTTGTCCTTGGGCAACAGGTCGGCATGGACGTCCTTTGCTTCCAGTTCGAGCTCCGCGGCGATCCGCAAGCCGACAGAGCGCCGGTCGCCGGTCATCATGGCGATGGTGCCCACCCCAGCCGCTCTGAGCGCAGCCAATCCCGCGGCCGAGGTCGCGCGCGGACGGTCGGCGACGGTGAGCGCCCCAGAGACCCGATCTCCCCGCCCTAGCCACACCACGGTCTGGCTGCCGTCCGTCAATTGTGCATATTCGGGTGCGTCGAGCGATGCGCCCATACGTGCGGCCATCCGCGGATTGCCGGCCCAGATCGGGCCCACGGCATCCTCCCCCGTAATCCCCTCACTGGGAACAGTTTCCACATCGCGCACCTCGGCGGCGGTTATGCCTTTTTCGTCGATGTGGCGGCGGATGGCACCGGCAATCGGGTGCTCGGAATGCGCCTCGAGACCGGCGATCAATGACAGGAACCGCTCTTCGGGTTCCCGCGTCACGACCTGCGTCACCTCGGCCTTGCCAGTGGTTAGCGTACCGGTCTTGTCGAAGGCAAATATATCGACCTCGGCCAACGTCTCCAGCGCCGCGCCGCCCTTGAACAGCACGCCGCCGCGCGCGGCCGCCGCCAGCGCCGAGAGGATTGCGGCCGGAACCGATATCACCACCGCGCAGGGGCTGGCCGCGACCAGCAGCGTCGCGGCGCGATAAAGCGCATCCTGCATCGTCCAGCCGAGCGTCAGGAAGATCGCGAAGGCGGCCACCGCGCCCGCCAGAACCGCGATGGTATAGCGCTGGCCGAACCAGGCGCTGAACCGTTCGGACGGCGCGCGCGCCGCCTGCGCCTCGGTCACCAGTGCGATCATCCGCGCCACGGTGCTTTCCGCGACCGGGCGGGTGACGCGCACCGCCAGCACGGCGTTGAGGTTCACCGTGGCCTCGAACACTTTTGCACCGGGGCTTTTGCCGACCGGCATCGATTCGCCGGTGATCGTCGCCTCGTCGAGCGATCCCTCTCCCTCGACGATCTCGCCATCGGCCGGCACGCGCGCGCCGGGGCGCAGCACCACCATGTCGCCGGCCACGAGATCGCCCACCGGAACTTCCGTGACGGTGCCGTCAGGAGTGCGCTTGAGCGCGGTGTCAGGACGCAGCGCCATCAGCGCCTCGACGGCATGGCGCGCCCGGCCCATCGCCCGCTGCTCCAACGTGGTCGACAGGCTGAAGAGCGTCAGCAGCACGGCCCCTTCGAGCGCAGCGCCCACGGCAGCGGCGGCAAGGGCGGCCACAATCATCAGAAGATCGATGTCGAGAACCCGCTCGCGCCAGAGGGCGTTTAGGGCCCGCACCGCCGTCGGCACGCCGCCGGCCAGATAGACCAGCGCGTGGCCAATTGGTCCCCAAGGGCCGGGGTTCAAAAAGGCATCGACGGTCGCAAGCGCCATCCCGGCAAGCGTGATGCCGGTCAATGCCGTCATGAAGCGGTCGGAGGAAAGGTCGATTTGCAAATTATGTTCCTGGCTGTGCCGCGACGGCGGCAATGGCTGGGGAGACCGGCGATGACGCGCCGGATGGGCTGGCGTGATTCGCCCGGTCGATCGGGTTCCGTTATTCCTTTTCCATCACGGCATCGAGCTTACCCCCAGGATCGCGCCGCCGGCAGCCGCAATCAGCACCACGAGCCATGGCGGGAACTTCCAGCTCATCAGGGCGACGAAACAGGACAGCGCCAGCGCAAAGTCGCGGGGCGACCCGACCGCGCTGGTCCAGAGCGGATCGTAGAGCGCGGCGCCCAGAATGCCAACTACCGCGGCGTTCGCCCCCGCCATCGGCGCCCGCACGCCGGAGCGTGCGCGCAGCGTGTGCCAGAACGGCAACGCGCCGACAAGCAGCAAGAAGCCCGGCAGGAAGATCGCAAGAAGGGCAAGTGTCGCGCCGACGATCCCGTTCGGGCCGGGTTCGAGCAGCATTCCGAGATAGGCGGCGAAGGTGAACAGCGGCCCCGGCACCGCCTGGGCCGCGCCATAGCCGGCTAGGAACGCATCGGGCGTGACCCAGCCCGGGCGAACCACTTCGGCTTCCAGCAAAGGCAAGACCACGTGGCCGCCGCCGAACACCAGCGCACCGGCGCGATAGAAGGCGTCGATCATCGCCAGCCACTGCGCGGGAAACATCGCCGCCGCCAGCGGTAAGCCGAAGATCAGGATGAAGAACAGGGCCAGCGCGATTATTCCCGCCTGCCGCGAGACCGGGAAATGCAGCGCTTCACCCGAAACTCCCCCCGTGTTGCGGCAAAGCCGGAGCCCGGCGAGCCCACCGAGCAGGATTGCACCCAACTGACCCGTCGTGCCCCCGATCAGCACCACCATCAGGACGGCGGCGAGCGCGATCGTCTGGCGTGAACGGTCGGGACAGAGCGTGCGCGCCATCCCCCAGACCGCCTGCGCCACGATGGCCACCGCGACGAGTTTCAGCCCGTGCAATACCCAGCTGCCGAGCGGGCCTGAAAACGCCGCCGCACCGAGTGCGAACAGCATCAGAAGCAGGGCGGAAGGCAAGGTAAAGGCCGCCCAGGCAGCGAGCGCGCCCGTCGGCCCGGCACGCTGCAAGCCCAATGCGAAGCCGACCTGGCTGGATGCCGGTCCCGGAAGGAATTGACACAGCGCAACCAGATCGGCATAGCCACGATCGTCGATCCAGCCGCGCCGGGCAACGAATTCCTCGCGGAAATAGCCCAGATGCGCGATCGGTCCGCCGTAGGAGGTCAGGCCCAGTTTCAGGAAAGCGGCCAGAACCTCGCCGGGCGTGCCTTGTCGTCGGCTTAGGGCCACGGCCTTCAGCGTGTCATTGGCGGGCATGATGTCTCCGTGACGCTCGCGATTTCCGGGACTCGCCAGACGCCCTGAAAGGGCGTATGTGATCATTGTACCTGTAATGGGGCAATGAAACAGACAGGTGACTGCCGAAACACGCCCTCGTCGTTGCCTCATATCGCAAGTGGTGTCCACAAGACCGCACCCCGCAAGAGAGATAACGGAGGAATCATGGCGTGGTTGTCGGGAGAGGACCAGCCTGCGGACGACGGCCCTCCAGCACGTCGGCGTCGGTGGCCAGCGTATCAGCCATGAAGTCCATGAAGGCACGAACACGGGTGGTGTTGCGCAGACCCTCATGGGTCAGCAGCCACAGATCGAGCCGGAAATCTTCCGGAAACATGGCGGTTCGGAAAAGGTCGAGGGTGCGGTCGGCTACGGCGCAAGGCAGCGGCGCAAAGTCGATCCCGGCCCTAGCCGCGGCAATCGCGGCCGAGATTGAATTGGTGCGATAGATCGGCCGTATTTTCGGTAGTCAAGTCACCAACTGATGGCTGATTGCTCAATGTGAACGCTCGGATCACACCCAGAAAGAAGCGCAGATCATCCCAGTTCGCATCGATCAAGACAAATCAATTGGCAAGTTCAGCTGATTATCTGATTTACGATCGTCTCCCTCCAGAGGATTGGATAAAAGCTCCGGCTCACGCGACGAAGAACCTGTCGCAAATTACATTAAGGATAAAGCCCTTTGAGGACTGTATCAAAATGGGTATGAAGACGGCGGTTGCATTCGCACTCCCGATTGCGAAAATTGTCCGCTTTCAGAATTGTTACACTGTTGGTTTCCACGCAGAACTGAGCCGGTTTTTCCACCGAGAAGTGAGCCACCTCCGAGTATGGTTTTCTGATCAGGGTTTGGTCAAGGGATTGGCCTTTTCTCCTCTCTTCTGCGCTGCTGCGGCCGAGCTGGCCTTGAAGCGGAAGCTGTCGTTACCGGTTTCCAGGATGTGGCAACAGTGGGTCAGGCGATCGAGCAAAGCTGTCGTCATCTTGGCGTCGCCGAAGACGGTTGCCCATTCGCTGAAGCTGAGGTTGGTGGTGATGACGACGCTGGTGCGCTCATAGAGCTTGCTCAGCAGGTGGAAGAGCAGCGCTCCGCCGGAAGCACTGAACGGAAGGTATCCGAGTTCATCGAGGATCAGCAGATCGAGACGGACCAGCGTCTCGGCGATCTGGCCTGCCTTTCCTTTGGCCTTTTCCTGCTCGAGAGCGTTGACCAATTCGATGGTCGAGAAGAAGTGGACCTTTCGGCGATGGTGCTCGATAGCCTGAACACCGAGGGCGGTCGCGACATGTGTTTTTCCTGTTCCGGGCCCGCCGACAAGCACGATATTCTGCGCTCCGTCCATGAACTCGCATCGATGCAGTTGGCGCACTGTCGCCTCGTTGATCTCGCTGGCGGCGAAGTCGTAGCCAGAGATATCCTTGTAGGCTGGGAAGCGTGCAGCCTTCATATGATAGGCAATCGAGCGAACCTCGCGCTCGGCCATCTCGGCTTTCAGCAACTGAGACAGGATCGGCACGGCCGCATCGAAGGCTGGTGCTCCTTGCTCGATCAGGTCGGTGACCGCTTGGGCCATGCCATACATCTTCAGGCTACGCAGCATGATGACGACGGCGGCGCTGGCAGGATCATGACGCATGACGACCTCCCACGATCGGGACACGCAGGCCATCGTAACGTTCGACGTTGGCCTTGGGCGCGCTTCTTTTTCGCACACGGGTCGTGCAGCGTTTGCTTGGAGATTCGTTCGTTGCACCCCCTGGACCGGCAAATCCCCTCCAGGATACTGATTGCACCAGAGCCCAAAACTGCAATGAGAATGCTGCTGCCTCCGAGCAGCGTGGGGTCAACATGGACGCGGAAGAAATCAGCCGGCTCAGACAGCAGGCTCTGATCTCGTCTTTGCAAAGCTCCTTGCGCCGCTGGGGCAGGCAGTAAGGCAGGGAGGTGATTTTAACTCATCCGTCTGGTTTGCTGCCACGCATTTCGCGCCGCTGCCTGCGGCGCTTCTTCAGCGGCCTGACATAGAGTTCCAGCCTGTGACTCACGATTTCGAAGCCATGTGCACGCGCTATCTCTTCCTGGAGGCGCTCGATCTCGTCTGACCGGAATTCAACCACCCGCCCTGAATAGCGTCGAAAAGACATTTGCAATAGATAATCAAACTTTCCTCAGATCAATTACCGCTCCGACTCTTAACATCTTTTCTCAGAATTTCCCGCAACTCTTCCTCGCCTAAAGTTTCGCGCTCCAACAGCAGTCTCGACGATTTCTCAAGGATTTCGCGGCGTTCCTGAAGCAGCGCTACGGTACGCCCAAACGTTTCCTCGACGATACGTTTGACCTCTTCGTCTACGGCCGCCGCGGTCTCGTCGGAATAGTCGCGCTCCTGCGGCCCGTAATAGGGCTGGTCCGTGGTCAGGAACGAGCGGCGGTCCTTCTCCAGCGCCACATGGCCCAGCCGTTCGGTCATGCCGTAGCGCGTGACCATGGCGCGGGCGATGTCGGTGACCTTGACGAGGTCGTCGGCCGCGCCGGTGGAAAGATGCTCGAAGACGATCCACTCGGCGGCGCGGCCGCCGAGCAGCACCGCCATCTTGTTCGCAAGCTCCTGGCGCGTCATCAGGAAGCGGTCCTCGGTCGGACGCTGGATGGTGTAGCCGAGCGCGCCGATGCCGCGCGGGATGATCGACACCTTGTGCACGGGATCGACGCCCGGCAGCGCCATGGCGACGAGCGCATGGCCCATCTCGTGATAGGCGACGATCTCGCGCTCCCTGGGGTTGAGCAGGCGGTTGCGCTTCTCCAGCCCGGCGATGATGCGCTCGATGGCGTTGTTGAAATCCTCCATCGTCACCGCGTCGGCCTTGCGGCGGGTGGCGAGCAGCGTCGCCTCGTTGACGAGGTTGGCGAGGTCCGCGCCGGTGAAGCCGGGCGTCAGCGCCGCGATCTGCTCCGGCGACACGTCCGGCGCGAGCTTCGCCTTCTTAATGTGGACATGCAGGATGGCGATGCGGCCCTGCTTGTCCGGCCGGTCGACCAGGACCTGCCGGTCGAAGCGCCCGGCGCGCAGCAGCGCCGGGTCGAGGATCTCCGGCCGGTTGGTGGCGGCGAGCAGCACCAGCCCGCTCGACGGGTCGAAGCCGTCGAGCTCGACCAGAAGCTGGTTGAGCGTCTGCTCCTTCTCGTCGTGGCCGCCGGCCATCGGACCGATGCCGCGGGCGCGGCCGAGCGCGTCGAGCTCGTCGATGAAGATGATGGCCGGCGCCTTGGCGCGCGCCTGCTCGAACAGATCGCGCACGCGCGCGGCGCCGACGCCGACGAACATCTCGACGAATTCGGAGCCGGAGATGGAGAAGAAGGGCACGCCCGCCTCGCCGGCCACCGCTCTCGCGAGCAGCGTCTTGCCGGTGCCGGGCGGGCCGACGAGAAGCACGCCCTTGGGCATTCGCCCGCCGAGCCGGCCGTACTCCTCCGGGTCCTTCAGGAAATCGACGATCTCCTGCAGCTCGGCCTTGGCCTCGTCGACGCCGGCGACGTCGGCGAAGGTCACGCCGGTGTCCGTCTGCACATAGACCTTGGCCTTGGACTTGCCGATCTGCATCAGGCCGCCGCCCATGCCGCCGCCCATTCGCCTCAGGATGAACATCCACAACCCGACGAACAGCGCGACGGGAACGACCCACGACAGGAGGTCGCGCAGGAAGGTGCTCTCGACCTGGCCGGTGACGACGACGTCGTGCTGCTGGAGATCGCGCGCCAGATCGGGCTCGACGCGGGTGGTGATGAACATCGGCCGGCCGTCCACCGGTTCGGTGAAGCGACCCTGTATGAAGCGGTCGGAGACGGCGACCTCGGCGATGCGTCCCTGCGTAAGATAGGTCTGGAACTCGCTGTAGGGAATCTGCGCGACTTGCGTCGCCGCCGCGAAGAGGTACTGGAAGACCATCAGGCCGAGAAAGGCCGCGATCCAGTACCAGATATTGAACTGCGTCTTCTTGTCCATTCTCTATCGCCATGCATCTGCGTGGGGTACGCCGCCCCTACCGACATCACTTTAGCCAGACCACCCTGTCCTCGTTTAAGGCAGATCAACGTGAAAGGGCCCGGCAGAGCCGGGCCCCTCGGTCAGGCCGTTGAGAACGGTTTGTCGGAGCCGTTCCAAAGGCTGTAGCCCGCAGCAGCAGCCACGATCAGGCCGACGACGACATGGGAGATCGTCGCGCTGCTGTTGGTCGAGAATGACAACACCCATGGCGCCGCGACCGACCAGACGCCTAACGCCGTGTTAACCCACTGTTGCCATTCGCTGAACGCGAACAGCGCAATGCATGCAACAACGGCGATCGCCGCTCCTACAAGCCATGCGTTCCAGGCCGCAGTCGTTAGAGCCGCATAACCCAGAATCCATGGCGTTATGGCCAGTCCGAGGCCGGCGGCAATATTCACAACATCAAAGGCAGAGCGGTTTTCGAATGTCTTCAGCATCGTTTTCCTCCTTTCCGGTTTGATGCGTCGTCAATGAGCGGTCCGCCTGTAGGGCGGAACGCAGGTGCCGGTGTCACGAGATGGGAAGCCGGCACACAACTGCTGATGTGGAGCGCGCAGACGCCCCACAGGCTGCTGTCCGATACGGAACGGAGCGAGCTCCGCATCGGTGAAAGCACCCGCAGCAATCTCATGCAGCGCAAGATCCTGCGTTGTCATTCCTTCCAGCGCCAGTCGAGGCTCATCGCCCCGCCTCAGCGCTCTACAACGCATGGCCCCTGCGAGAGCCAGCCCGAACCTGTTAGGCAGAACCTTTTGTGCATCGATCGTGACAAATGGATCCATGGAATCACCTCATGCTGCTTCGAGATGCCCCGGACCAGCCGACTGGGCATCCACGCCTCTTTCGAGAGCGAGCAACGCCTGCTCGACCTCATCAAGGCGCGAGGGGCGGCCGTTCTCAGGCATGCCCTCGTTGGTGGCCTGATCGATCAGGAATTCGGTCCAGGCCCAGTTCATCAGGATCGACCGCCTCGCATCAAGGGGGAGCCGGTTATCAGTCACGACATCCATCGGCGAAGCCCAGCTGCCATCCCCATCATTGCGATTGGCGTCATTCGACATGGCCCGACGGTACTTGTCCGAAAGCCCGGCGAGGCCAAGCTTGCCGAGCGTCGCATCGGAGAATGTGTTTCGCTTTTCTCCAGACTTATCCATGGTAATCCTAGCCTTATCCTTTGGTACGTCCACGACATAGCAAAGACCCTGCCGCTGCGCGTAACGGATCGCAGACGCCAGCGTCGGGAACTTAAGCTCGACCTGCTTCAGTGTGTCCCGGCTGCCGGTGTAGCCCATGAGCGGTTCGATAAAAGACGGGCTGCGCGCCTCGAACACGAGCTTCCATTGATCGCGCGACGGAGCACTGGTAGTCGCCGAGCGAGATGGGCGGTAGATCCGGGCCACGGCATCGCTGGGGAATAAGGAGCGTCCCATTGACAGCATCGTGCGACGATTGTCGTTGGCTCCCGGCACGGGCCGGTCGACAGGACCATCTGCCATTGATGTCCTTCTTGCAGCAATGTTCATGGTTCTTCCTCCGTGATCGGTGAAGGTCGGCGCCGACGGGCGCAACGAACCCGCCGGCGCAGAAACCGTCGTCAGCTCTTGATCGCTATGCGTTTTACCTGCGACTGTGCCTTTTCGGTCTTGGGAAGGACGAGGCTCAGCACGCCATTTCTGAACCTGGCGTCTATCCTGTCCTCGACGATTTCCCTTCCAACCGGGATACGGCGCTCGAAACGGCCGTAGAAGCGTTCCGAGAACTGCTTGTCCTTGTCCTCGGTCTCAGATCGCTTTTCGCCGCGCAGCGTCAGCACACCGTCATCCAGAACCAGTTCGATGTCCTTTTCCTCCAGACCTGGCACTTCCGCGGTTATGCGGATCTCCTTTTCAGTCTCGGAGATTTCGACGCTCGGCCACCCCCGTCCGAAGGAGGCCAGAGAGTCAAAAGCTGGCAGGTTTCGATCAAACGAGCGAAAGACATCATCGAACAGGCGATTGACTTCCCGGTGCAGCGACAGGAACGGATTGCGGTCCTCTTCACGATAGACAGCGGGAGCCTGATTGCTGCTCGTGTCACGGCCCCAGGGGATCAGGTCACGTACGTTCATGGTTACTCTCCTTCTGTTCTGAACAATTGGACACAGCTTCGCTGATGGCGCTGGACGCGTGGCCCGGCGCTGGCGATACGTAGACTGACAAAAGCGTCAGGCTGCGATCTGCTCGTTGGTCTGCGAAGGGGCTTCAATCTGCATCGTCTTCTCCTGCGACGAGATCGCAATCCGACGAGGCTTCATCTCCTCCGGGATCTCACGCCGAAGATCGATTGTCAGGAGGCCGTTGACGAGAGTCGCGCCTTCAACTCGCACGTGGTCGGCGAGCTGGAAGCGACGCTGGAACGAGCGTCCGGCAATGCCGCGATGCAGATACTGCGCATTCTCGTCGGTGGCTTTGCTACCCGCCACGAGAAGCATGTTCTGCTCCTGCGTGATGGAAAGCTCGTCTTCGCTGAAGCCGGCCACCGCCATGGTGATGCGGTAGTCGTCTTCGTCAGTCTTTGCGATGTCATAGGGAGGCCAATTGTCGATGCTCTCGACGCGGCTGGCTGCCTCCAGCGCATTGACCAGACGGTCGAAGCCGATGCTCGACCGGAACAGTGGAGAAAAATCGATAGTGGTTCTCATAGCCACATTCTCCTTGAAGCAACATGGGTACAAGATTGTCCGGCTTTTGGCCGGCGCCGCCCCGTAGTGGCAGCGGCGCACAATCGATCTGGTTTCGTCATCTCTGAGTTTCAAGAGGGTGACGGCGGAAAATTTCTACAGCGATTTCAGACTGTTGGAAATTGAGAACAACTCCACCATCTGATGAGTTGGTTGGTAAAATGAATGGAGACCTGCCATGACCTATGACGACATCGTTTCAGTGCTCGGCTCCATAGACGACGATCTGGCGGTGGGGCTTATCGCAACCGGGGCGAGTGTTGATGAACTTCGAGAAGCGTGGAACTGGCTTAACAATGACGAGGCGCTGATGGGCGAAGGGCGACCGCTCCCGGACACACGCGTCAGCCAACTCATCGATCTGCTTGAACCTGATGATGACGGCGTGGACTGAGCTACGGATGGAGGGTTGAAGAGGCACGTCGGTATGCCCAGATCACAAGAGATCGTACAGAACGATCAGTTACTTGCTCTTAAAAGACGATCAGAAAACAAGGAGGAAGTGATGTCTGATGTCGTGTTCAACGAACCTGTAATTCTGCGCATGCCAAAAACTGGCCTCCGAAAGGTGGCGACAGGTTTTGAAGCACTGGAATGCCTTGAGCGCGAATGGCCGGACTGGGCACGTGGACGGCGTTGGCGGAATGCCGTTACTGCCTGTCGGGACGCACTCGATGGATGGCGCTCGGCGAAGGAGGCACGCCGGAGCTTCATGAAGGCTGCAATGCGAGCGGGCCTCGTTCAGGGAGCACGACGCACGCGAGTTCGGGGTACTCTCGGTAGCTATCAGGGAATTCCCGCCGGGCTTCAGTGAACGGATATGATCCCGTCGACGGCTTTCCATTCTGAGGGCCGGATCAGACGATGGTGGGCGACGCGCACGGAGTGCAGCGCGCCCTCCAGCGTCTCGGTCCAGTAGTCGAGAAAGCCGCGCAGTTCGGGAAACTTCGGGGCGAGATCGTAATCCTGCCAGACATAGACCTGCAACAGGCTCGGGTGATCTGGAAGACAATAGTGGATTTCGGCTGTGGTCAGGCCGTAGCCTTCCATCTGCATCCGGAACTCACGACTGACGATCGCTGGCATATGTCTCTCCTTTGTCGTTTCATGCGTGAAGACGATGGTGATGGTCTGCGGATCCGCATACGGCATCGTCCGCCCCGATGTCGCCGTGATCAAGACGCCGCAGCGCATCCATGATGACATCGAATGGGATGGGGCTTTCCGCGCCCGGCGGCTGGCGCAGTGCGGGCATCGATTCGACCGCGCATGCGTCGGATGCCCATGACGAGAGAATGGCGCGCTTCTCGCCTCGGTCGAGCGTGGCGTCACGCAGCACATCCTCGGGATACCTGTAGTGGCGCGCCGGCGACAGGAGCCGGTCGAGCGCAATGTCTTCGGCTCGTGGCGCGAGAGAGGGAATGATCGTCGAAAAATCGGCTCGGCGCATCGCTGTCCTCCTTCCGTTTTCAGCCGTTCCAAAAACTCCGTTTCGATCAGGACTCCGGACCGTACCTCCCGGCACGGCACAGCACAGCACAGCACAGCACAGCACAGCACAGCACAGCACAGCACAGCACAGCACAGCACAGAAGGAAGTTCGGCCAATCGAGCGAATTTTTCAAGTGCCCGGATGCTCGATGGTGTCAATTTCGGCTGCGATTACATCGCACTAGCAGTGAACGGCTGCGAGTGCCAAAAATTTTGCATTCCCCTCTTGAAATCGAAAATCGCCAAAACCAGATCGATACGCGCGTGACGCCGACAAGGGTTGCGCGGCCCCGCTCCGGCTCTCACCGGGCCGGAGCGGAGGGACCTCTCAAAATCTGTTTGTCCTTGAGGAGAACGATATGACGTTCCGTCCATTGCATGACCGTATCCTGGTTCGCCGCATCGAAGCCGACGAGAAAACCGCAGGCGGCATCATCATTCCCGATACCGCCAAGGAAAAGCCGAGCGAAGGCGAAGTGATCGCGGTCGGCCCCGGTGCCCGCGACGATGCGGGCAAGATCATTGAGCTCGACGTAAAGGTCGGCGACCGAATCCTGTTCGGCAAATGGTCCGGCACCGAGATCCGGCTCGACGGCGAAGACCTGCTCATCATGAAGGAAAGCGACGTGATGGGCGTGATCGAGCAGACCGCCACGCTGAAGAAGGCCGCCTGACGGATTCTTCGATCATCAACCAGTCAATGAAAACTGCCTATTGAAGGAGTGATCCAATGGCTGCCAAGGAAGTCAAGTTCAACACCGAAGCCCGCGAGAAGATGCTGCGCGGCGTCGACATTCTCGCCAATGCCGTCAAGGTGACGCTCGGGCCGAAGGGCCGCAACGTCGTCATCGACAAGTCGTTCGGCGCGCCGCGCATCACCAAGGACGGTGTGTCGGTCGCGAAGGAGATCGAGCTTGAGGACAAGTTCGAGAACATGGGCGCCCAGATGGTCCGCGAAGTGGCGTCGAAGACCAACGACCTTGCCGGCGACGGTACCACTACCGCCACTGTTTTGGCGCAGGCCATCGTCAAGGAAGGCGCCAAGGCCGTCGCCTCCGGCATGAACCCGATGGATCTGAAGCGCGGCATCGACAAGGCGGTGGATGCGGTTGTCGCCGAACTCAAGGCCAATGCGCGGAAGATCTCGAAGAATGACGAGATCGCCCAAGTCGGAACCATCTCAGCCAATGGTGATTCCGAGATCGGTCGCTTCCTCGCCGAAGCCATGCAGAAGGTGGGCAATGAGGGGGTCATCACCGTCGAAGAAGCCAAGACCGCCGAGACCGAGCTCGAGGTGGTCGAGGGCATGCAGTTCGACCGCGGCTATCTCTCGCCCTACTTCATCACCAATCAGGACAAGATGCGGGTCGAGTTCGAGGATCCCTATGTCCTGATCCATGAAAAGAAGCTCTCCAACCTTCAGGCCATGCTTCCCGTGCTCGAAGCGGTCGTCCAGTCCGGCAAGCCGCTCGTCATCATCGCCGAGGACGTCGAGGGCGAGGCGCTGGCCACGCTCGTCGTCAACCGTCTGCGCGGTGGCTTGAAGGTCGCCGCCGTCAAGGCGCCGGGCTTCGGCGACCGCCGCAAGGCCATGCTGGAGGACATCGCCATCCTCACCGGCGGCACGGCGATCAGTGAGGATCTCGGCATCAAGCTGGAGAACGTCACGCTGGAGATGCTCGGGCGCGCCAAGAAGGTCGTCATCGAGAAGGAGAACACCACCATCGTCGATGGCGCCGGTTCAAAGGCCGAGATCGAAGGCCGCGTGAAGCAGATCAAGGCGCAGATCGAGGAGACGACCTCCGATTACGACCGCGAGAAGCTTCAGGAGCGTCTGGCGAAGCTCGCCGGCGGCGTCGCGGTGATCCGCGTCGGTGGCGCGACCGAGGTCGAGGTCAAGGAGAAGAAGGATCGCGTCGACGACGCGCTGCACGCCACCCGCGCGGCGGTCGAGGAAGGCATTTTGCCGGGTGGCGGCGTGGCGCTGCTGCGTGCGCAGAAGGCTCTCGACAGTATCCAGACCGACAATGTCGACCAGAAACACGGCGTCGAGATCGTGCGCCGCGCGATCGAGGCGCCGGTGCGCCAGATCGCCGAGAATGCCGGCGCCGAAGGCTCCATCATCGTCGGCAAGCTGCGCGAGAAGGCCGACTTCGCCTTCGGCTGGAATGCCCAGACCGACGAATATGGCGACCTGTTCGCACAGGGGGTCATAGACCCGGCCAAGGTGGTGCGCACTGCCTTGCAGGACGCGGCGTCCGTCGCCGGCCTGCTGGTGACCACCGAGGCGATGATCGCCGAGAAGCTGAAGAAGGAAGCAGCCCCGGCAATGCCAGCGGGCGGCATGGACTTCTGACCATCTCGCTCTGAAAGTGACCGCTCCCATGTCGGGGGCGGTCAGGAGCAAAGCATAGATCGGAGACTGACATGAGCCTCATGCCGGACTTTGACCATGTACCTGTGCCGCATCATCCCCCGGCCGAGTTCCTGTCGCACGATGCGGAAGCGCGCACGGCATTGGCCCCGCTGTTCGAATCTCTGCTCGACAGACTGGTGATGGCTGGATGGGATCGGCGCACAGCGGCCTCCGCGCTGATGTTCCATGCGGCGGCGCAGGTGTCGGCCCTCTCGCGAGACGGCCGGCCACAATGATCCAGGAACCTCGCCTCCGGGCGGGGTTCCTTTCCAATCGAACCAGACGCGCGAAGGACCGGCGGCGGAAGATCTCTTCCGGCGCGACGGCATCGCCGCATCCAACACGAAGGAACCAAATCGGGAGATCGACAATGTTCATCGGCCTGCCTCGCGCCCCGCAGATTGTCGCCGTCCTTGTCACGTGCCTTGCATTGTCATTTTCCGGTGGCGCTGTGCCGCCCGCTGCCGCACAGGATGTGGCATCCGGCGTGCGTGGCGAGCGTTCGTTGCCCGATGTTCTGGAGGAGATCACGCCCGCGGTGGTCAACATCGCCGTCGCGTCTCGCGCGTCTGCCGAAACCAACCCGCTCTTCAACGATCCCTACTTCCGACGCTACTTCGATCTGTCTCAGATGCCGCAGCAAAGGCCCCGCATGAGCGCCGGGTCCGGCGTCATCGTTGACGCGGATAAGGGTTACATTCTCACCAACCACCATGTCGTCGACGGCGCGAGCGAGATCGCGGTGACGCTGAAAGATCGCCGCCGCTTCAATGCCGAACTGGTCGGCAGCGACAAGACACGCAACCCAATCCATGAAAGCTTTCATTTCTGGGCGAAAACTACGTGTTAAACCTCGCAGGAAATCAAGACCCTGTTCCTTACTGCGCGCCGCAATCGATGGTTAGTGTAGCACCGTCATCGATAGATGCGCCATTTTCGTCCACCAAGACCAGACCGGCAACGGACAGCTGTCTCCCGGAAGCCACGATTGTGAACTCCTGTGAATAGACACGTCCGGCCTGGATCCGACGCTCGGGACTGGCGAACGGGCCATCGACGCCGAGGCCGATGGTCATTGCATTTGCAGTAGACGACAGTTCGAAAAAGAACTTTTCTCCATCCGGTGTCGTCCCTGGCCCCTGGATTTCAATATCGTCGAAACCATCCTGGCTATGGATGCCGCATGTGGTCGGCGTAAATTCGTAGCGCCCTGCGGATGTTTCCAAAACACTTATTACGACGGCGGCGCTTTCTGATGTCGGCGCTTCCGCCTCCGCGCTACAACCTGTCAGCATCAAGCTGCTGAACAAGCCGATCATGACAACGGATCCGGTTCTACGCTCGTCCATTCCGAAGTTTCCTGTGATCACTTCTTTCTCCATTGCCTACGGATAGGACCAACCGTTGTGTTCGACGCGGAAAATGCGTAACGGCGCGCCGGGTTTGGTGGTGTCGGCGCGCAGGTAGAAGACCGCGCGCTGGTCCTTGCCGAAATTGGTGAAATCGACATTGATGGTGATCATGCCGCGCAGCATCGGCTGGTCGGGGTCGGGCATGGGGTCTTCGATGGCGCCGTCGAAGTCCTGCGCGCCATAAAGAGGATGCGCACCGACATTGCCGGAGGCCAGCCAGGCGACGATGTCGTCGGTGAAGTAGTTTCTGGATACGGCAGGATCGAATGCGCTCGGCAGATTGCTGTTTTCCGACTGGAACTGGCGTTCGTAGAGCTCACGCACCAGGTCCTGCGCCTGAGCAACCGGATCGATGCCGGGGGCTGCTGCATAGGGTTCGGGCGCTGGCTGTGCCGGGCGGGGCTTCGTCGCTGCGGCGATGGGCTCGCTGCCATCGGGGGTGATATAGCGTTGCGCCACCCAGCCCGCCTTGCTCATCGCCTTGTTGCGCATCAGACACCAGCGGGGCGGCAGCGCGCTGATTTGCGCCTGCGTCATCGCCATGTAGTGGGCAGCGGTGTAGAACGGAACACAGGTGATCTGCTGCATGTTGCGTTCATTGTGGGCGAATGTCTCGATCACCGGATAGTTGGTGCCGGGGCCCATCCGAGCGTTGAGAACATCGTTGCCGGAGACGCCCGTGACACGCCAGGCATCCGGTCCGTGACCATCGATTTCGGCATGGGCGGCAGACACGGCCAGGCCGAGCGCCATGACAAGCAATGTGGCCTTGAATGTGTGTGGCATGGTCATTTCACCTCTACGATCGCACGGCCCAGAACCTTGCGGCCGCTGACGTCAAGAAATCGGATTTCATAGGTTCCAGCCTGTGCCGGCATCTGCAGCTCCAGCGATTTTTCTGCTCCGACCTTGTGCGCGGCAATCCAGCTGAAATCGGCCTGATCGGCGCGGGCAAGGGCAACGCGTTGGTCCGCGCTCTTGCCTTCCGTGCGCCACGACACGGTGATTGTCTCACCGGCTCCGGCTTCTGACGGTGCCGCCAGTCCCGCCCCGTCATCCAGCGGCGCGTCTTGCGCCACCACTTCCAGCTGGTGGCTGGCAAGAGTGCGGGCGCCTTCGCGCAACACATAGCGGATTTCGTAAAGCCCTGTTTCAGCTGGCGCTTTCATCTCGCCGGCACGTGCGTCCCGAACCCGGATATAGTCGGCATATTCGCCCTCGGCGGTCCCGGCGGGAACAATGGTGATATAGTCTTCCGGGTGGATCGAGATCGACCAGGTCACCTGAATCTTAGTTCCGGCCCGGACGACATCAGGGCCGCTCACCACCACTTCGGCCTCAACGACTTCCACCGGGGCGGACGCCATGGTGCGTCCCCCTTCGCGCAGCACATAGCGTACCTCGTAAAGACCCGGCTCTGCGGGCGCGATCAATCGGTTTTCGGTGACATCGCGCACGCGCTGATAGTTGGTGTATTTTCCTTCCTCGGCTCCCACTGGAACGATGGTGACATAGTCTTCCGGATGGATCGACGCCGACCAGGTCACCTTGAAGCTTGCACCAGTGGTCACCTCTTTCGGTGCCGCGACCCCTATCTCGGCCTCAACGACCTCCACAGGGGTAGACGCCATGGTGCGGCCTCCTTCGCGCAGCACGTAGCGCACTTCGTAAAGGCCGGGCTCTGCGGGCGCGGTCAGTCTGTTTTCGGTGACATCGCGCACGCGCTGATAGTTGGTGTATTTTCCTTCCTCGGTTCCGGTGGGAACGATGGTGACATAGTCTTCCGGATGGATCGACGTCGACCATGTCACCTTGAAGCTTGCGCCTGTGGTCACCTGTTGCGGCGCAGTGATACCGATTTCGGCCTCGACGACCTCGACGGGAGTTGCTCCCAGCGTATGGCCATCTTTCCGTGTGACGTAACGTACCTCGTACAAACCGGGCTGGGCGGGCGCGATCAACCTGTTTTCGGTGACATCACGCACGCGCTGATAGTTGGTGTATTTTCCTTCCTCGGCTCCGACCGGAACGATGGTGACATAGTCTTCCGGATGGATCGACGCCGACCAGGTTACCTTGAAGCTTGATCCGGTCGTCACCTGTTCCGGCGCCTGGATCGCTATTTCCGCTTGTGGCTCCGGCTCCGGCTCCGGCGCCACTTCGGCCTCTGGCGGCGTCATTGGCTGCAAATCCATCACCGACTGGACATGGGCCAGCGCGGCCTTCAATTCATCGGCATTCTGCGCCGGAACGAAGACGCCGCCGGTGTTTTCGGCAATACAGGCAAGGCTTTCATGGGCCTGATCCTCAAGGTCGAAGCCGACGACATGGGTCGTGAACTTCACGCCCTGCCGCGCCAGTTGCTCGGCCAGCGCACAAGGGTCGGCCTGACAGGTTTCCAGACCATCGGAAATGAGCACCACGGTGGCGGGGTTGTCGCGATAGGACAGGAGTTCCGCGGCGTGCTGAACCGCGGCGGAAATCGGCGTCTTTCCTTTCGGGCGGATGCGGTTCACCGTGCTGATGAAGCTTGCCCGGTCGAGCGGCCCCGGCTCGATCAGGGTCTCGATGTCGCGGCAGTCGCCTTCCGAGCGATGCCCGTAGGCGACGAGGCCGAGATTGATGTCGTCGGACCAGCCGGTCACGAGATCGGCCATCACGTCGCGCGCGATTTCAATCTTGCTGGTGCCGTCGATCTGGCCCCACATCGAGCCGGAGGCGTCATAGACGATCACCACATCCTCAGCCGCCGAGGCGTCCGAAATGGACATCGTGACTGCCGTGGCCGCGACCAGCGCTGCCTTCAGAACTTTCATCATTGTCTCCTGTCGTGAATGGCGCGTCACGCCTGACGCCAGCTGCTTTCGGCTGCGGCGGAAGGTCGTGCTTCACCCAGGGCCCGGGCCTTCAGCTTGCGGAATTTGGCCGACATCTGTTCCAGCCTTGCGTCCCATTCGGGGTTTGGCTGCTGGCCTTCAATGGTCCTGAAGTAGACCTGCATCATGCAGGCGATGGCGAAGGGTTCCAGAAGCGCCGCCTTGACACTCCAGGCAAACAGCAGTGCGAAGACGAAGCCGCCTGCCGCCCAGGCTCCCGGCATCAGATAGACGACGAGAGCCGCCGGCGCGAGCATGACCAGAAACACGAGAAAGCTCATGAGGTAGACAATGATCGCAAGCCAGGCGGCGTTCTTGAGCATCACCTTGTAATTCTGGCCATAGAGCACCAGCGCTTCCCTGGCCGATCCCCATGGGTTGGTCGAACCAGTGCGAATTGCGTAGGCGAGGATGACCTCGTCGATGAAGCCGACGGCGACCCGCAGGAAGGCATGCAGGATACCGGAAAGCTGCTGCGCGCCAGGTATGGGCAGGATGGTCAGAATTCCGCGCACCAGCCCCGTGATCGCGCCGATCACGCCCTTGACGAGCTGATCGATGGCAAACAGCACGCTGGCCTGAGCGAAACGCTCCTTTACCACCGCTGTCGCATGGCTGACTTGCGACTTTCCGTCTGGCATTGGCTTGCCGTCGATCAGCTCGACCAGCACCGCTATATGGCCCGCCTTGACGATATAAAGGATGTATTCGCGCGCCCAGTACATGATGGCGCCAAACAGGCCGAACCCCATGATGGCGCCCCACATGGTCGTATTGGCCTGAAATCCTTCGTCACCGAAGCCGCCAACGCCATAGCCGATGCCCGCACCGGTTCCGGTTACCAGAACGTAGCCAGCGGCGATGCCGAAATAGACGACCATCCGCAGCACGATGAACGGCATGGTCCGCGCCATCATTGCCAGCGCATTGCCGACATTGAAATCCCACATGCTCTGCTCCGCCCTATATGCCTGTTGCGCAAGCTTAGCAGGCGCAAACCCAATATGCCCCGTTCATTTGGATAGGGACATGCCGGCAAGCCTGGGTATAATTGGCCCCAGCTATCCGAGCTGCAGAACGGATGGAATAAACTGGCAGAAAAAATACACGGAAAAGCCTGGGAGGCGGCGCGTCAATTTGCGAAGATTTTTGTTTTCTACCTTGGCGGCCACGTTGTTTTGCTTCTCTGACGTCCATGGACGTGACATGGAAAAAATCCCGCCGCCAACGTCTCCCCCAATACTTGAGGTTCGGGGGGCGATTTCCAGGATCACTACGCAAGGAGCGGCGTATTTCGACATGGAGATGCTGAGGGCGTTGCCTGTCGCCCGGCTGGAAACAGCGACGGCCGTCACAGATGGTGTGCGTCGCTTTAGCGGATTTCTGATGAGAGACCTTCTGGCGCATATCGGTGCCCGGGGCACAACCGTGACGGCGAGAGCCCTGAACGATTACGCAATTGACATTGCGATCGAGGAATTCGACCGGTTTGATGTCCTCGTAGCCTATGAAATGGATGGCGAACCGTTGTTGCCGAGCGACAAGGGGCCGTTATGGATAATCTATCCGCGTGACCAGCATGCGGAGTTGCAGGATATCCGCTTCGACTATCGCTGGGTCTGGCAATTGCGATGGCTGGATATTCAATGAGCCGTCAGGCGCGTGCATTGCTTGGCGTCGCGCTGCCGGTTTCGGCCATCGTCATCTTCGTTGCTCTGCTGGCGTTTTCGCTGATGCGTCTTTCCGACCTTGAGCGGGATATGCGCATCGAGGCCACCCAGAACATGCTTTGGGTGATCTCCAGGGCGCATATTTCAAGCCTTCAGCTGGGTGAGGCCGTCGTGGGCAGCGTAGCCGGAGAGGTTGATCACGCGCAGATGGAGTTGCGTTACAACGTATTCCTTAGCCGGCTTGCCTTGCTTGATGAGGGCCCGCAGCGTCGGCGGATGGAAGCACTTGGCGCTACCTCCGCGCTTGACGCCTTGCGTGGAAGCCTGGCTGATCTTGGCTCGCTGCTGATGAGCGCCAGACCAGAGGTGATACCCCGTATCAGGGCTCTGCTTGTCCCTTACAATGCAGCGCTCACGGAAGCGGCCAACAAGGCAATGGTGGCCGAATGGGACGACCTTGGCGCTACGCTCGACACAACACGCAAGCAGTTATGGCAGATCATCATCTCCATGATCGGTATATCGCTGGCAGGCACCGTGCTTTGCGTCCATTTTTTGCTGGCGATACGGGATGCAAGGCAACGGACTCGCCTGCTCAACAAGGAAAAGGCGTTCTCCGAACTTTTGATCGGCTCCAGTGGCGAAGGCATAATCGCCGTGGATATGGATCGGCGCTGCACGGTTTGGAACGAGGCTGCCGAACGGTTGTTTGGGGTCACCGCTGACGTGGCTACAGGCGCAATACTGAGCGAAATCTCAGGCTTTTTCGAGGTCGGCAGGATTGAGCAGGCGATCAGCGATGCCCTTCAGGGACAGGCTGTTGCACTGCTGGATCAGCCGTTCTTTCCGTCTCATCAGTCCAACCCGCTTTATGTCGACTTGCGCTGCTTCTCTCTGCGTGACGGCGGACGCATCATCGGCATGATCCTGCTGATGTCGGACGTGACCGAGCGGAGGGCAGCGCAGCGGGAGATAGCCAATCATCGCGACCATCTGGAGCAGCTGGTGCAGGCGCGCACGCAGGAGCTTGACGCTGCCCTGACCCGAGAGCGGGCTACAGCGGATCTTTATCGGAACTTCGGCACCATGATCTCGCACCAGTTCCGCACGCCGCTCGCCCTTGTCGATTCCGCGCTTCAGCGCCTGATGCGCCGGCGTGACCGGCTGACTCCGGAAGAAATCCTGGAACGGGGCGAGGAAGCCCGCAGCGCTGTCGCGCGTCTGGTCAGGTTGGTGGAAAGCACCCTCGACGCCGCACGCCTCGATGCCGGCCAGATCGAAGTCCGCAGTCAGCTTTGCGATCTCGGTGACCTCGTAGCAGAGATCTGCTCCCGGTCGACAGAAAACACTGGCTCGGGGCGGATCACTGTCACGCTTCCAGACGGCGCTTCTCCCATTGCCTATTGTGATCCCGTGCATGCGGAACACATCCTCACCAATCTGCTGTCCAATGCCGTCAAATACTCACCGGCAAAGACACCGATAAGCATTACCCTCACCGACAGCGGCACGCAGATCGAATGCGTAGTAGCCAACACTGGACCTCAGGAGGGGTCATTCGAACGGGAGGCGCTGTTCGAACGCTATTATCGCGGCAGCAATACGGAAGGCCGTCCCGGTATCGGAGTCGGCCTCTATATGGCCAGAGCGCTTGCCCGCTTGCAGGGCGGTGATGTGCAATTGCAAAATTCGGAGCCTGGCATGGTTCGAATGGCGATGCTGCTGCCCAGTAGTGCCTCCGGTTCCGGCTCCGTTACAGCCATGGCCCTACGAAAGGAACCGGCATGACATTCGCGCCGTCTCCGAACCGGAAGCGCTTTGTGATCCTTTGCATCGAGGATGAAGCGCAACTGAGGCGTGACATCAGGGATGAACTGGTCGAGGCAGGCTATGATGTGGTAGAAGCCGACAATGGCAAGCATGCGCTCGGCAAGCTGGCGCGTGTCTGCCCCGATCTGGTTCTTTGCGACATCTCCATGCCCGAACTTAACGGCTATGGCGTGCTTAAGGCCCTGCATGAAAGGGGGCCGGACTATGCCGAAATTCCGTTCGTGTTCCTCTCTGCCCTTGCCGATCCTAGGCACATCGTCGATGGAAAGCGGCTTGGTGCCGATGATTATCTCGTCAAACCAATAGATTATGATCTCTTACTAGTGACAATCGAAGCGCGTTTGCGCCAGATCGATCGAATCCGTTCAGCGCGCCCACTGGAGCCGACCGATACAGATTTTTCAACGCTGGCTCAGTCATACGGCCTCACGCCCGCAGAAATACGGATAACCCAAGCGCTTACACAAGGCAGGAAATTGACGCAGATCGCGGCTGACCTTGGTGTATCCCGGTCTACCGTTGCCTTTCATATGCGCAATATATTCCAGAAGACTAATACCGGCAGGCAGGCGGAACTGGTTGCTCTCCTGCTCAAGAAATAACAGCGCCTGCGAGGCTTTCGTATATGGAGGTCGTCATGTGACCACCGAGCCGGTGTTTTCTCCGCCGTTTCTTTTACTGCCGCTACTTCCCAAGTGAGAGGTGCCGAGACAAAAGTATAACCACACTCGATAGGAGGTCTCGACTTTGCTATCGACCGATGAAGGCAGGCAACTGCCATTCAGAGCTTCATGCACAACGTCGTTTGCGAAAAACCATCAATCGGGCCGGAAGCGATTCGAACTTCTCCACCGCCAAACGCCGCCGTTTCTACTCTCCCTCACATGACGCCACCTCTCGCTCCTGGCACAAGCGTACTTTCGGCGGTTATAGCGTACTGTGGAGGGAAATCGGCGGTATTTGGCGCGCTGCTCCGGGTGAAGATGACAACTACGTCTACTCTATAGCCCTCTAGAGCCTGCCTATTTGGCCAAGGTATTTAGCCTTCGATGTGATTTTCCTGATCTGGGCATTTCGCCTCCCAGATCAAAAGAGGAAAAAACCTCAAAGTTCGAATCCCTCCCGTTCCGCCACTTCGCCGCCGATAGCGCGATATCGCCACCCATAACCGCCGATCACCGCACAGTAATTTGCGGAATCACGCGAGACGTCCCGCCGATAGCCCTCTACAGCGCGAATAAAGGAAGGGTTCTCACATGCCCGACCAAGCGGAACAGCCGTCGCCGAAAACAGCCGCCGATTACACACCGGAAATCGCGCGTGGCACCTACACCACCCGCAATGACAGCTTGGCGCCAGGAGCGGACGTTGGCTTCAAGCTACAAATCGGACGTTCTGAGTTGTCTCGTCCGAATAGCGCAGCATCCTTTGCCGGGCGTCCAACCTTGCGGTGAGATAGGGCTCTTCGAACTTTGTGGAGTTCCGCTCTGAAGTGCAGGCGTTCTCGCCGCTGGCGAACCGCTTCAAGTCAAGGCGCGCCAACTTTCGCAGCATGGTCGGCCAACACCGCAACGAGGCGCTCAAGAAGCGGCGTAAATCCGTCCCAGTTGATGGCTTTCGCATGAGGTCTGACGACCCGATGAGCGAACGGTGCCTTGCTGATGTGGATCGCCTTGTCGAAGCCTTCGCCCTCCGCGTGGAAGAGCTTCCCTTCGACAGGGATAGTTTTCGTCGCCGCGTCGAAAAGATCCTCAATCTCGGACATGGGAGCCCCTGCGACGTGAGGCGTCTTTACGAGATAGAGGTTCTCCGTGAGATAGAAGAACGGATCGGTCGAGGCGTTGCTGATCGATGTGCCAAAGTGGCTGTTGAGGGGTTTGGCGACCTTCGGCGAGAGGACCGTGTCGTTGTCTAGGAGAATGATCACGGGGAACAGCAACGGCTTGTGTTTGTAGACCCTCATGCGCTTTGCGTAGCTATGCATCAGCGAAACCAAGAGGCTGGCACCGCCCGTTAGGCCCAAGATGCGATGGACCTCATTCGTGTAGTTGAAGAAGGTCATCGCATAGGAGAACCCCTCCGGCGTCTTCTCGCCGAGGGTCGGTTGAAACGCCGGCAGGTGCGCGATCGCGTTCCTCAGATAGATGCTGTCGGTCGGACCTTCGCAGACAATAAGTGGCCGTTCGAGCGCGACGAAGGTCTTGTAGAACCAGAAGCGGACATGGTCGGCGTGACCATAGACGACATCGGGCTTCGCATCGTTTGGAAGGCGCTCGCTCTTGAGCTTCACATTTCGAACATGGCTCATCATGCCGGCTAGGGGCGCCAGGCTGGTGATGTTTTCAGGAGCAGCACCTTCGGGCACGCCGGCCTTCAGCGTCGGCAGCTGATAGCTGCCTGTCTCGTACATCGACCGGCACATTGAGCGTAGCGATCGCCAATAAGTGCGGGTCACGTTGGCCTTCGCGTTGACGGTCAAGCCGGTGACGAGTTGGCGGCTCCCCTTGATCTGCATCCGGGTCTTAGTAGGATTGAGGAGGAAGCCAGATTTCTCAATCACTTTGACGAGGGCATCACCCGCAATCCACGAGCCGTCTTCCGCCTCCGCCAGCAGCGCGAGTTCGGCCGGGAATTCCTTCTGGTTCGTCGAAAAACTCAGATCGTCAGCGTACCGCGAGTATGTCACGTGATGCTTCTTAGCAAGCTGAACGAGGCGGACGTCGAGGAGGTGCGCGATCATGTCGGCGATCACCGGCGAACAGGGACTCCCCTGCGGTAGCCCATTTTCAAAACAGGCGATCTTGGCGAGGAGGGTCGCGATCTTCTCGTCGAGCTCGAAGTCCTTGTCCTTTAGGAAGAAACCGCGTACGCGCCCGAAATTGAACGTCGGAAAGAAGTCAGCGAGGTCGACGTTCAAGATGTAGCGGCGGTTCGTGTGATTGCGCGCGTTGCTGACGATAGACAGCTTCTTTCGGAAGCCATGGGAGAGCGGCTTGCGCGGCGTCGCCTCCTGGATCTCATCTCGGCATTCGTTGAGGAGATCCGACAGCGCTCGTTGCGCGTCCTTTAGTGGCCCGACAGGGGAGGAAATCTCCCGCTCACCACCGGCCTTTTTGGGGATCGTGAACTTCTTATACTTCGCCGCGTCGGGAAGCTTGTAAAGGACGTAGGCCAGATAACTCGGCTTGAAACCGAGAAGATCGGCCACATCGCCAAGCTTAGTGCGGGCTTTCAGTGCGAGAAGTTTCGACACTCAACCCCCGTCGAACAGGGGGCGGCTTACAGGCACTCTTACGCAAACGACCGTCGATCGACAGCCCATCGCCGAGGAGCGTTGAGGAGCGTCTCCCCCCAACATTGGTTCATATGCGGCAATGACGCCGCAACAAGTCTGCCTGTAAGCCTTGCCGCCAGAGTAGCAAATTTCTCGGATTGATGTCGAGGCCAGGGACATCACATGAAACTCCGAAAATCGTACTCTTCATCGACTAGCGATGGGTTTTGTTTGATGATCTGAGCGAAGCGCTGAGAGTACTCAAGCGTCACGGGAAGCTTCTTGTAGAGCGTGTTGTTGTTCCAATCCATCTTGGTGAGGCCCAATATGCCTGAACACGTCTCGAACCAACCGCCGCTGCCGCTGAACCTGCGTAGCATCAACGGCGAAGGCACCGGCTTGAGTGGCCCTTCTTTGTAGACGTCGCGGTTGGGCTGCGAGGTGTGAACACCGCAGACGCTTCCTTGTGTCCAAAAGAGCGCTTCGCTCTCCGACATATGGATCAGCGTGCCCCGCGTCACGGGGTAGCCATCAGGACGCGGCGGGGTGGAAGTGTTGTACCGCGTCGCCGACCAGTTCGTGTCGCGAACAACCTGCACCAACTCAACTTCGGTCTGATCGTTGAAGGCCTCGATCGCGCCCAGCGCCTCTTCCTCGCGGAAGGCCGTGTTCTTGTGGATCGTCACCTTCTTCGGTGCACGACCAGAGTGACCGCGCTGATAGATTTCGAGGCTGCGCGACATGACGCTCAGCATTTCGTTGTAGGAGAGATAAGGGTTGTGACGACGGTCCTGCGTGAAGTCGCGCGTGTCGTAGGCGACGAACTGAAAGCCGGTGCCGTCGGGGTCGAAGACTTGGCTGCAACAGGTCTGGTACTCTGTGCCGTCAGCCGTCTTCTTCATCGCGTAGCTGATGCCGATGAATGCGTTGTTCCGATCCAGGCCAGCCAGCTTCCAAGGGATGCCGTTGGATTTGGCGTAGAGAGCCAGGCTCAATCCCCACATCACGTTCGCGCGGTCTGACCGCGCTAAACTGCTGTCCAGCACGATTTGGAGCGGAATGTTGGACGGCGCGCAGTATGCCTTCAGAAAGTCGTGCAGGTCGAAGCCGGGCTCCTCAAAGCAGGCGGCCCAACTCTGCGGCAGATAGAGGAGAAGGACGTCGAAGTTGGATCGCTGCGACGCCATTTTTCCGATCGCATCGAACAGGAGGCGCGCGAGTTCTCGTTTGTCGCCCTGCCGCGCGCTCTCGTCGAGATCTTGCCCGAGCTCGGAACGCGCACCCGCGTTCGGACCATTCAGAGGTATCCGGAAGAGAGGCTCAAAGCCAGGATACTCCGGATAGTAGTTGGTCGCCTCGCGCGGTGTGAAATTGCGGTTGAGCTCAGTGACCAGTCTGTCGAGTTTCGACATTCCAGCCTTAGGCGCCAGGAACGCAAGTCGGACACGTGCAGGAACACCGAGGGCCATACTGTAGGGGCCGCGATCGATCAGTCCCTTAAGCGGATGAAGCCCGACGTTGCGGTTAGCAAAGATCAACTGCGGCTCGGGAACCGTCAGGTAGCCACTGAGTTCGTAGGGGCGAAGACTCATCGTGCGCCCCCTTTCGAAAAGCCCGTTCGGTCATTGACGACGAAGGTCGGATTGCCCGGCCCTGCAACGTGATCGAACGACGTCAGCGTTCGGTCTGTGTGTCGCGGAGTTCCGGGAAGAAGCAGCTCAATCCACGCGCTCATCAGCGCATTGGCAGGACCG
This sequence comes from Aquamicrobium ahrensii, assembly GCF_040545755.1. Classification (NCBI taxonomy): domain Bacteria; kingdom Pseudomonadati; phylum Pseudomonadota; class Alphaproteobacteria; order Hyphomicrobiales; family Phyllobacteriaceae; genus Aquamicrobium; species Aquamicrobium ahrensii. Next base: position 484 of record NZ_JBEPMN010000002.1, on the reverse strand, counting down.
TTGTAGCGACCGCGCATTCTTCGATCCAAAAACGTGGACGCTTCCCTTCTCGCCCACCGCGGCCAGATGTAGACGTCGGGCTTCAGCAGCACCCACGTCCGTCCGCCGATCTGTTGGAGGTCGATCTCCACAGCTTCAGCCCACCATACGGAAATCGACTCCGGATGTTCTTCGGTGGGCTTCGTCATTAGGCCGGGGACCTGCCCGTAGACGTGACCTCCAGATTCGACAGCCTCGGATAGCCCCTTCAAGAGAGGAGACCGTGCCGACTGCCTTTCGACGATAAGCGTAGAGCCGTAGCGAGAAGCCCGATGCACCAACGGCTTCCCGCGTTTGAGCGCGAGCGCCAAACCGCCCTCCACAAACCCTTTGAGGTAGAGGTTCTCGACGGACAGATGCTCTTTGTCGATCCCAAAGGCGGCTATTGGGTGAAGTTTGTCGTCACCCGCGTTCCGGCCTCGCCGGAAAAGCCGCATGGCCTCGA